>NZ_JBJHAG010000021.1:0-68616 GCF_054050925.1 Modestobacter sp. SYSU DS0657
GTGGCGCGCCGGGTCGCCGGGCGCCGGGTCCCCCCGGTGGGCCGCGCCCGCCGCGCCCCCCCCCCCCCCCCCCCCCCCCCCCCCCCCCCCCCCCCCCCCCCCCCCCCCCCCCCCCCCCCCCCGTCGGGTCAGGCGATCTCGCTCCGCTCGATGCGGATCCAGCCGAGGAGCATCGGCAGCGCGACCCACAGCGCCGCCGACGTGCCGAACTGCAACCAGCCCTGCCCGTCCAGCCCGTCCTCGAACAGCGGCATCGAGGTGGTCGACAGGTCCAGCCAGTCGCGCACCCAGTCCAGCGCGGACACCAGGCTCACCAGGATGGTGAAGACCGTCGGCAGCACGAAGAACAGCACGATCGCCAGCGGAGAGCTGAGCAGCAGCATGCCGAACGCCACACCGGCCAGCACGGTCACCACCTGGACGACGAGCACCTGGCCCACCAGCGCCGCGCTGATGCCCCAGTCCATCTCCCGGTCGGTGAACACCGGGGTGAGCACCGTCGCGAGCGCGGAGGCGGCCGCCGCGGCGACCACGCCCAGCACGGCCAGCACGGCGGCGGCGAGCACCTTCGCGACGAGCACCCGGGACCGACGCGGCACCAGGGTGAACGTCGTCATCGCGGTGCGCTGCGACCACTCACTGGTGACCAGCAGGATGCCGAGCACCGGCAGCAGCAGGCTGATCGGCAGCTGGGTGAAGCCGAAGTGGTCGGTGAACGTCTTGGGCGTGTCCTCGACGAACAACGACAGCGCGACGACGGCGAGCACGGCCAGCCCGATGACGATCAGCAGCCAGCGCCCGGCGCGGGTGTCGTAGGACTTGCGCAGCTCCACCCGGAGCAGCGTGAGCAGGGACGGCGCGCTGGGCGCGGCCCCGGTGCGGGGACGCTCGGCGTCCAGCGTCGCGGCGCTCATGCCAGCACCTCCTGGACCTGCTGGCCGCTGCCGGAGCCCGTGAGGGAGCGGAAGAGGTCCTCCAGCCCCGCTCCCCCGGCCGGCCGCAGCTCGGTGAGGACGACGCCCGCCGCCGCCACCGCCTGCCCGACGGCGAGCGCCTCGGCGTCGGCCACCAGCGCGTCGTCCGGGCCGGGCGAGATGCCGATGCCGGCCGCCTCCAGCGCCTTGGCCAGCAGTGCCCGGTCCGGTCCGCGCACCAGGGTGCCGCCGGTGCCGGCGAGCAGCTCGGACTTGCTGCCCTGCGCCACGATCCGGCCGCCGGAGATCACCACCAGCTGGTCGGCGACCGCCTCGACCTCGTGCAACAGGTGCGAGGAGAGCAGCACCGTGCCGCCGCGGTCGGCGAAGCCGCGCAGCAGGCCGCGCATCCAGAAGATGCCCTCGGGGTCCAGCCCGTTGGCCGGCTCGTCGAGGACCAGCACCTGGGGGTCGCCGAGCAGCGCCGTCGCCAGCCCGAGCCGCTGGCGCATGCCGAGGGAGTAGTTGCCCAGCCGCTTGCCCGCCGGGCGGCCGGCGAGGCCCACCCGGCCGAGCACCTCGTCGACCCGCTCCCGGCCGACGCCCAGGACCATCGCCGACAGGGTGAGGACCTCGCGGCCGGTGCGGCCGGCGTGCTGGGCACCGGCGTCGAGCAGCACCCCCACCTCGCGGCCGGCGTTCGGCAGCTCGCGGTAGTGCTTGCCGGCGAACGTCGCCGTACCGCTGGTCGGCTGGGCCAGGCCGACCAGCGCCCGCATGGTGGTCGACTTACCGGCACCGTTGGGGCCGAGGAAGCCGGTGACCGTGCCCGGCTGGCAGGTGAACGAGACGTCGGAGACGGCGACCTGGGCGCCGTACCTCTTCGTCAGGTGCTCGATCGTGATCATGGGCAGAGCCTGCTCCGGCCGGCCTGTCCCCCGCATCGGCCGGAAGTAGGTGATCGCCGGTCGGCTCCGGCCGGCGGCGGGAGCGAGGTAGACCTTGGTCGGTTCCGGCGGCGCTCCTCCGTCCGTAGCCTCCGGGAGGTGAGCGTGTCCACCCACCCGGCGTCGGCCACAAACGAGGGCGTCGAGCACCCCTCGCTGGTGCCGGCCCAGCTGCTGGCCGATCCCGAGGCGCCCCCCGAGCGCGGACCGGACACCGGTGGCACGACCGCCGGCCGTCGCCGGGTGCACCGTTCGCTGCGCGACTGGACGGTCGACGTCACCGCCTTCACCGCCTCGGTGCTGATCGGGCTGGTGCTCGTGGGCAGCGCGCTCAGCCAGCCCGTCCCGCCGCCGGACGGCCTGCTGGTCGCCGACCTGGTGCTGGGCTCGCTGGGCTGCGCCGCCCTGTGGCTGCGGCGGCGCTGGCCGGTCGGCGTCGCGATCGGCCTCTCCCTGGTCGCGTCGTTCTCCGACATGGTCGCGGTCGCCTGCCTGTTCAGCCTCTTCACCGTGGCCGTGCACCGCCGGTGGCCGACCGTCACCGCGGTCACCGCGGTCAGCCTCGCCTCCTTCGCCGTGTACGTCGTCGTCCGCCCCGACCCCGAACTGCCGGCCTGGGTGTTCGCCGTCCTCGGTGTCGTGCTCACCGCCGCCGTCGTCGCCTGGGGCATGTTCGAGCGGGCCCGCCGGCAGCTGGTGCTGTCCCTGCACGACCGGGCGGTGCGGGCCGAGAACGAGCAGCTGCTGCGGATCGAGCAGGCCCGGCACACCGAGCGCACCCGGATCGCCCGGGAGATGCACGACGTCCTCGCCCACCGGCTGTCGCTGCTGAGCATGCACGCCGGCGCGCTCGAGTTCCGCCCCGATGCCCCGCCGACCGAGGTCGCTCAGGCCGCGGGGGTGGTGCGGGCCAGCGCCCGCCAGGCGCTGGAGGACCTGCGCGAGGTGATCGGCGTGCTCCGCAGCAGCGCAGACGGCGACCCGGGCACCCGGCCGCAGCCGACCCTCGCCGACGTGCCGACGCTGGTCGAGGAGAGCCGCCGCGCCGGCGTGCGGGTGCGCGTCCGGTACCGGGTGCCCGAGCTGTCCACCGCTCCCAGCGGCGCCGGCCGCAGCGCCTACCGGGTGCTGCAGGAAGGGCTGACCAACGTGCGCAAGCACGCGCCCGGCACGGTCGCCACCGTCCTGGTCGAGGGCGGTCCGGGCGCCGGGTTGGTGGTGGAGCTGAGCAACCCCGCACCCACCGGCGGGGAGACCGGCACCCCGCTGCCCGGTGGCGGCACCGGTCTGGTCGGGCTGCTGGAGCGGGTCAGCCTGGGCGGCGGGCACCTGGAGCACGGCTGGACGCCCGACGGGGAGTTCCGGCTGCGCGCCGAGCTGCCCTGGCCGGTGGACCAGCCGGCGGACCAGCCGGCGTGACCGCGCCGGTCCGGGTGCTCGTCGTGGACGACGACCCGCTCGTGCGCGCCGCCCTGGCGATGGTGCTCGGCGGTGCCGACGGACTGGCGCTCGTCGGCGAGGCGGGCGACGGCGCGGAGGTGCCGGCCGCGGTGGCCCGCACCTCCCCCGACGTCGTCCTGATGGACATCCGGATGCCCGGCGTCGACGGGCTCACCGCCACCGAGCGGATCCAGCACCAGCAGGACGCCCCCGAGGTGATCGTGCTGACCACCTTCGACGCCGACGACCAGGTGCTGCGCGCCCTGCGGGCGGGCGCCAGCGGCTTCCTGCTCAAGGACACCCCGCCGGCGGCGATCGTGGACGCCGTGCGCCGGGTGGCGGCGGGTGAGCCGATGCTCTCCCCCACCGTCACCCGGCGGCTGATGTCCCACGTCGCCACCGCCACCACTACCGCCACGGCACCCGCGGTCGACGACCGCCGGGAACGCGCCCGCGCGCAGCTGACGGTGCTCAGCGACCGCGAGCGGGACGTGGCGCTCGCCGTCGGCCGGGGGCTGTCCAACGCCGAGATCGGCGCCCAGCTGTACCTCAGCGTGGCCACGGTCAAGGCGCACGTGTCCCGGCTGCTGGTGAAGCTCGAGCTGACCAACCGGGTGCAGGTCGCGCTGCTCATCCACGACGCGGACCTGGTGTGACGCCGGTCGCCGCCGGCGCCGGGGGCGGGCTGTCCGCGCTGCTCGGCCTGCTGGTGTCCGACCCGGTGTGGGCGACCGTGATCGTCCTGGGCCTCGGCGTGCTCGTCGCGGTGGTCGCGACCTGGTGGCGACGCCGGTCCGGTGACGACCGCGACCGAGGCAGGACCGACGTCCGTGGTCGGTACGGCTAGCGGTCGCGCCAGCGGCGCCCGGCCAGCCACCAGGACAGCCGTCGGGTGACCCACGGCAGCAGCAGGTAGGTCATCACCGGGGTCAGCGCCAGCGTCATGGCCGCGACCCGGGCGACCACGTGCACGTCGGCCAGCAGCGTCCCGAGCGTCACGGTGGCGAGCAGGTTGAGCGGGAAGAAGACCAGCCAGATCGTCGTCGCCTGCTTCCAGCGGGGTGGGGCCGGCGGCGGCGTCACCTCCGCGGCGGCGGCCACCGGGGCGTCGAACCAGCCCTCGATGCCGGTGCGCCGCTCGGTGCGGGTCATCTCGGCGAGCCCCTGCGCCGAACCCAGCCACCAGCGTCGTTCCGGGCTCGCCTCCCAGGTGGCGAGGGTGGCCGGGGAGTCGAACCGGCACAGCATGTGCCACTCGTCCGCGCCGTGCCGGGGCTGGACCCAGCCTCCGCCGAGGAAACCGGGGAACCCCTCGGCCAGGGACAGCCCCGCCCGGATCCAGGCGCTCATCTGCACCGCGTGCGCCGGGTCGGCGCGCCGGGTGAAGGAGACGGTGACCGGGAGATCGTCCGCGGTCACCGCCTGCTGCGTGCTCGTCATGCCCCCAGCATCACCGCCGACTGTGACGTCCGCGTGACGCGGGTCCCGCGCGGCGCACGGCCCGCGCACAGCCGCAGCGGTGATGATGCCCCGCGTGACCGTCGTCGAGGAGCTCTGGCGCCAGGTCAGCGCCACCTCTCCCCCGCTGACGGCCGGCCTGCTGGCGCTGAGCGCAGCCGCGGCGTTGCTGCTGGTCCGGGTGCCGGGCCTGTGGCGGCACGCCCGTCACGCGGTGACGATCGCGCACGAGGGCGCCCACGGCCTGGCGGCGCTGGCCACCGGACGCCGGCTGGCCGGCATCCGCCTGCACTCGGACACGTCGGGGGTCACCGTCTCCGCCGGCCGGCCGACCGGGGCCGGCATGGTGCTCACCGCCGCGGCCGGCTACACCGGGCCCGCGCTCTTCGGGCTGGGCGCGGCCGCGCTGCTGGCCGCCGGGTACGCCGTCGGCCTGCTGTGGGCGCTCCTGGGGCTGCTGGCGCTGCTGCTGGTGCAGATCCGCAACTGGTACGGGCTGTGGTCGGTGCTGGTCACCGGCGCGCTGGTGTTCGCCGCGACCTGGTGGCTGCCGGCGCAGTGGCAGGCGGTCTTCGCCCACGGCGTCACCTGGTTCCTGCTGCTGGCCGCGCCGGTGACCGTGTGGGAGCTGCAGGCCAAGCGACGCCGGGGAACTGCCCGGGACTCCGACGCCGACCAGCTCGCCCGCCTCACCCGACTGCCCGGGCTGGTGTGGGTGGCGATCTTCCTGCTGGTCGACGTCGGTGCCCTCGTCCTGGGCACCTGGTGGCTGGTGCGCAGCGCCGGGGTGCTCGGTGACGCAGGGGTGCTCAGCGCAGTGGGAGCAGGGTGAACGCCTCCCGCCGGCGAGCGCCGTCGTACCCGCTGGTGGGCTGGGCCAGGCCGAAGCATGCACCGACCGTCGGGGCAACGTCGATGGTGCGCGCCTGCGCGCCGCTGCTCGCACCGCGCCGGACGGCGGAGTGCCCGCCGGAGACGAGGAACGGGATGGGCTCGGTCACCGGGTGGCCGTGGTTGCCCGGGATCGGGTTGGAGAACGGCTTGGGGTCGGTGAAGCGCCACCCAGGCCTGGCGTAGGCCACCAGGTCGCCGGCCTCCCTGCCCAGCCGGAGCGACCCCGGCACGTGCACGGAGAGAACGCCGGGATGGGCTTGCACGAGGCGCCGGACCTCGGCCAGGGCGACGTTGCGTCGCCGCGGTTCTCCGGTCCAGTAGAGCAGGTCGGCGCCGCCGTTCTGGGCGATCTGCACGTTCTCCCGCAGGTCCGGCCGAGCGCTCAGGATCTCGGCGACGGAGATCAGGGCCGTGGGCAGTGACCAGTCCATCGAGTGGTCGGCCAGCACCAGCAGGACGCTGCGCTCCCAGCGGCCGGTCCACTGCAGGTGGTCGACGAACCGGCCCACCTGGAGGTCGGTGGACAGCAGCGCCAGCTGCCGGGCCACCTGCAGCGACGTCCCGGTGACGTCGGAGTGCCCGACCCGGTCGACGTCGCCCAGATTGACGAAGACGAGGTCCGGGTCCGGTCCGTCGACCATGGCCACCGCCGCGTCCATCGTCGCCGCGTCGGGCGCGTGTCCGGTCACGGGCAGCAGCGGGAACGGCTCCCAGCGGTAGGTGGCCCGCTCCCCGAAGATGCCGTACAGGTAGTCCTTGGACAGCACGGTCCCGGTGGTCCGGCCCTGCTGCTGCAGCCGCTCGAGCACGGTCGGGAAACGGAGGTCGGTCGGCCGGTCCAGGTCCCGGACCACTCCCTCCACCCGGTCGTAGATCGCGTTGGCCGGCACCCCGGTCCGGTCCGGCCGCACCCCGGTCATCATCATCGTGTGGTTGGGGATCGTCTCCATCACCGGCAGCGACCGGGCCTGGCTGAACCAGGTGCCCCCGGAGCGCAACGCGTGCAGCCGCGGGGTGAGCACGGGCGTGATCTCGTCCGGCCGGCAGCCGTCGATGACGAGCACGTACACCCGTGGTCCGCCGGCGGCCGCGCGCGCAGCCGGCACGCCCGCCGCCGCGGAGAGGACGACCGCCGTCCCGGTCACCGCCCCCGTTGCCAGGAAGCGCCGTCGGCTGAGCTGTCCATCGGCATGCGGCGTCATGCAGGCAGGATGACGGCCGATGTCCGGAGTCCGACACCCCGTGCGCAGGGTTCACCAGCCGTTCGCCGGCCGTCCGATCAGTCGCTGGTGGCGCGGTGCCGCCGGCGCGGGGAGGCGTGCGGCGGCTGGTGCACCGGCTCGACGTCCGGCGGCGGCGGGACGTCGCGGGTGACCGGCTCGGCGGTGACGGTGAGCGGCTCACCATGGTGGGCGACCTGCAGCGGCTCGCCGCCGTACACTAGCCGGTAGGTGGCCTGCCGCTCGGTGACCGAGACCGCCAGGCACCGGCCCTGGAAGACCACCCGGAAGGCCAGCCGGCGCAGCCGAGGCGGCAGCCGGGGGGCGAAGGTCAGCTTCCCGTCGTGGTCGCGCATGCCCCCGAAGCCGGCCACCGCCACCGTCCACCCCCCGGCCAGCGAGGCGATGTGCAGCCCGTGCCCGCTGTTGCCGTGCAGGTTCTGCAGGTCGGTCAGCGCCGCCTCGCCCCAGTAGTCGTGGGCCAGCTGCAGGTGCCCGGTCTCCGCCGCCACCACCGCCTGCTGGGCCGCGGACAGCGAGGAGTCCCGGACGGTGCGCGCCTCGTAGTAGGCGAAGTCGGCGATCTTCTGCTCGAGGGTGAACGCGTCCCCCCGCAGGTGGAGCGCCATCACCAGGTCGGCCTGCTTGACGACCTGCTTCCGGTAGATGTCGAAGTAGGGGAAGTTCAGCAGCAGCGGGTACTGGTCGGGTGTGGTGCCCTCGAAGTCCCACTCCTCGTGGTGGGTGAACCCCTCGCTCTGCTCGTGCACGCCGAGCTTCTCGTTGAACGGCACCCGCATGTCGTCGGCCGCCCGGGTCCACATGTCGACCTCCTCGGGGTCGACCTGCAGCCGACCGGCGGTCTCCGGCTGCCGCTGCACCGCGGCCACCGCCTCGCGCAGGTTCCGCTGCGCCATGAGGTTGGTGTAGACGTTGTTGTCGACGACCGCGGTGTACTCGTCGGGCCCGGTCACCCCGTCGATGCGGAACTCGCCGTCGCCGTTCATGTGCCCCAGCGACGCCCACAGCCGGGCGGTCTCGACCAGCAGCTCCGTGCCGTAGTCCCGGTCGAAGTCCTCGTCCAGCGTGGCCCACCAGTACCGGGCGACGGCGTCGGCGATGTCGGCGTTGATGTGGAACGCCGCCGTCCCCGCCGGCCAGTACCCCGACGTCTCCTCCCCGCGGATGGTGCGCCAGGCGAACGCCGCGCCGTCGTGGCCGAGCACCCGGGCGCGCTCCCGGGCCATGTCCAGGATCGAGTGGCGCCACAGCAGCGCGTCGCGCACCGCGCCCGGCGCGGTGTAGGTGAGCACCGGCAGCACGTAGGTCTCGGTGTCCCAGAACGTGTGCCCGTCGTACCCGTCGCCGGTGAGGCCCTTGGCCGGGATCGGCTGCCGCTCGGCGCGCAGCCCGGCCTGCAGGACGTGGAACATGCCCACCCGGACGGCCTGCTGGAGCTCGTCGTCACCCTCGATCTCCACGTCGGCCTCGTCCCAGTGGCGGTCCAGCAGTTCGCGCTGCTCGCTGACCAGCCGGTCCCAGCCGACCAGCTTGGCCGTTGCCAGCGCGCCCTCCACCTGGTCGCGGACCGCCGCCGCGGAACGGCGGCTGGACCAGCCGTAGGCCAGGTACTTGCGCAACCGCACGGGGGAGCCGTTGCTGAGCCGTGCGGCGAGGGTGTAGCGGGCCAGGTCCGGGGAGACGAGCAGGTCCTCGGTCGCGGTGTCCGGGACGTCGACGTCGTGTTCCATGCCGGCGGCCATCCGGAGCCAGCTGCGCCGGGTGCGGTGCACCAGGACGGCGTGCCGGCCGCGCCCCACGTGGAGCTCCCCGACCAGCGGCCGGTCCAGCGCGGCAGCCGAGCGCGGGTCGTCGGTCGAGGTGGTCATGACGTCCTCGTTGGCCAGCAGGTCCGACTGCAGGGCGATGTACAGGTCGCCCTGGTCGTCGGTGCACTCCACCTGGAACTCGACGGCCGCGATGGAGCGGCGGACCAGGGAGACCAGCCGGGTGCTGGTGACCCGCACCTCCCGGCCCGCCGGGGAGCGCCAGTCGGTGACCCGGCGCAGCACCCCGGCCCGCAGGTCCAGGGTGCGCCGGTGGGCGATGACGTCGCCGTACTGCAGGTCCAGCGGGGAATCGCCGACCAGCAGCCGGACGAGCTTGCCGTCGGTCACGTTCACCACGGTCTGGCCCATCTCCGGGAAGCCGTAGCCGGCCTCGGCGTAGGGCATCGGCCGCTCCTCGAAGAAGCCGTTCAGATAGGTGCCGGGCACCATGATCGGCTCGCCCTCGTCGAGCGTGCCGCGCATGCCGATGTGCCCGTTGGCCAGGGCGAAGACCGACTCATTGACCGCCAGGGAGGCCATGTCCAGGCCGACCTCGGTCAGCGACCAGGGCTCGACCAGGAAGTGCGCGCGCCCCTCCGTCACGGCTGCTCCTCCAGCAGTTGCGCCAGATCGGTGACGACGACGTCCGCGCCGCGCTCGCGCAGCTCCTCGGTCTGGCCGACCCGGTCGACGCCGACGACGAACCCGAACTCCCCCGCCCGCCCCGCGGCGACGCCGGCCTGCGCGTCCTCGAAGACGGCCGCCCGCGCCGGCTCGACGCCGAGCAGACGCGCGCCGGCGAGGAAGGTGTCCGGCGCCGGCTTCCCGCGCAGCCCCTCACGCTTGGCCACCAGCCCGTCGACCCGCGCGTCGATCAGGTCGGCGAACCCACCGGCGGAGACGACGTGCCCGCCGTTGGCCGACGCGGTGACCACCGCCGTCGCCAGGCCGGCGTCCCGCGCTGCCCGCAGGTAGCGCATGGAGCCCTCGTAGACCTCGACGCCGTGCTCCTCGAGCTCGCGCAGCAGCAGCTCGTTCTTGCGGGTGGCGAGCGCGACGACGGTCGCGGCGTCGGCCGGGTCGCCGACCGCCCCCTGCGGCAGGGTGATGCCCCGGCTGGCCAGGAAGTCGCGGACGCCGTCCTCCCTGGGTTTGCCGTCGACGTAGCGGTTGTAGTCGTCGAGGGAGAACTCCCCCGCCACCGGGTCCCGGCGGCGCAGGAACTCGTCGAAGGTGCGCTTCCACGCGGCCTGGTGCACCGTCGCGGTCCGGGTCAGCACACCGTCGAGGTCAAAGAGGCAGGCCTGGATGTCGTCGGGGAGTCCCAGCACGGTGATCACGCTACGGGGAGATCGGGCGCGGTACCTCCTGGCGGCAGCTGTTCTCCGCCCGTAGGGCGCTGGGTGACGGGACCACCACGTTGTGGGGTGCCCTGTTGGGGATAACGGTCGAGGCAGAAGCCTGGCGCCTTTGTCGGGCACCGCGTCCCCGGGCTGCCTAGGGTCGGGGCCGGCGCGGCACCCGGCCGCTCCCCCGGCACCGGCCGGGCAGCCCCACCCCCAGGAGAGACCGCATGGCCGACCGCCCGTCACCGCCGAGCCCGTACGACTTCCTCCCCCAGGTCCCCTCGTTCAGCGTCACCAGCTCCGACATCGCCTCCGGCGAGCGGCTGGCCCGGCCGCACGTGAGCGGGCTGATGGGCGCCGGCGGCGAGGACGTCTCCCCGCAGCTGTCCTGGTCGGGCTTTCCCGTCGAGACCAAGGGCTTTGCGGTCACCGTCCTCGACCCCGACGCACCCACCGGCAGCGGGTTCTGGCACTGGGCCGTCTTCGGCATCCCCGCCACGGTGACCGACCTGCCCCGCGGCGCCGGCGACGAGGCCGGCTCCGGCCTGCCCGAGGGCGCGGTGCAGCTGCGCAACGACGCCGGCCTCGCCCGGTTCGTCGGAGCGGCCCCGCCGGCCGGGCACGGCACGCACCATTACCACGTGGTCGTGCACGCTGTCGACACCGACGACCTCGGCGTCCCGGCCGACGCGACACCGGCGTTCCTCGGCTTCACCCTCTTCAGCCACACCCTCGCCCGCGGCGCGATCGTCGCCACCTACGACGTCGAGTGACCCGCGCCGTCCCGCTGGGTCCGGCCCGCGGACGGTCTCAGCGGGACGGCCGCTCCGCCACGCAGGTGGTGCCCACCCGGGCGAAGCCGGCCCGCTCGTACACCCGGGCGACGTCGTCGTCGCCGGCGGAGAGGAAGACCAGGTCGGCGGTCTGCCGGGCGTGGTCGACCAGCGCGGACGTGAGCCCCGCCCCCAGCCCGCGGCCGCGGAAGCGGGGCAGGGTCGCCACCCCGACCACCTCGCTGACCTCCGTGCCGTCGACGTCGACCGGCTGGTGCGAGCCGATCGCCACCGGCTCCCCGCCGTCGACGGCGACCATCATGACGGTGCGGCCGGACGCGACCCGCTCGCGCAGCAGCTCCGTGGGCGGCACCTCGGCCGGACCGGGGTCGGCCGCGGCGACCTCGGGCACGCCCGGTGCGCGTTCGCCGACGTCCAGCCGGTCCGCCGGCGTGGCGAAGGCGAGCGCGGCCAGCCGCTGGTAGAGCCCCAGCCGCGGGTCGTCGGCACCGACGAGGTAGAGCCGCACCTCGTCCGGCAGCAGGATCTCGACCGGGTCGTCGACGACCAGCAGCGGCAGCTCCTCGACGTGCAGGCCGGCGGCCCGGGCCACCCCGGCCAGGCCGCGGCAGCGGTCGCCCAGCCACTCGACCGACGCCGGCAGCCCCGCGGCCTCCTGCAGTGCCACCGCGGCGCGCACGTCCTCGACGGCGACGGCGTCCTCCTGCCCCGGGCGAGGGCGCGCCGGGTAGGGCCACTCGGGCGGGCCGATCGGCACGACGAGCCCGCCGACGGACTCGATCCGCGTCAGGCCGTCGGCCTCCGGCGCGAGGGAGAAGTAGCGCTCGATCCGGTCGAGGAGCCCGGTGGACGACACGCCCTGGACCCTAGACGCCACGGTGCCGCGGGTGGGCGGGCAGCCGTTCGGAGACCACCCCGTCGGGGGCCAGGGCGGGACGGACGGCACGATGGGCGGCGTGACGGCCGGAACGCGAGCCCAGGTCTCGCCCTTCACCGCCTTCGACCGCGGCTCCTGGCGGGCGCTGGCGGCCGGCGGCGAGCTGCCGCTGGACGACGCCGACGTGCGCGCGCTGGCCACCCTCGGCGACCGCATCGACCGCGACGAGGTGGCCACGGTCTACCTGCCGCTGGCCCGGCTGCTGCACCTGCACGTCACCGCCAGCCGCCGGCTGTGGGCCGCGCAGACGGCCTTCCTCGGCACCCCGACCGAGAAGGTGCCGTTCGTGATCGCGGTGGCCGGCAGCGTCGCCGTCGGCAAGAGCACCACCGCCCGGCTGCTGCAGGCGCTCCTCGCGGCGGCACCGGACACCCCGCGGGTCGACCTGGTGACCACCGACGGGTTCCTGCTGCCCAACGCCGAGCTCGAGGCGCGCGGGCTGCTGGGCCGGAAGGGGTTCCCGGAGAGCTACGACCGCCGGGCGCTGCTGCGGTTCCTGGCCGACGTGAAGTCGGGCAAGCCGGCGGTGAGCGCGCCGACGTACTCCCACCACGCCTACGACGTGCTCCCCGGCAGCCGGCAGGTGGTCGACCGGCCCGACGTCCTGGTGCTGGAAGGTCTCAACGTGCTGCAGGCCGGCGGCGGCCGGGGCGACGGCCGGGTGCCGGAGGTCTTCCTGTCGGACTTCTTCGACTTCTCGGTCTACGTCGACGCGACCGAGGCCGACATCCAGCAGTGGTACGTGGAGCGCTTCCTCGCACTGCGCCGGACCGCGTTCGCCGACAGCGCCGCCTACTTCCACCGCTTCGCCGACCTCACCGACGACGAGGCCCGGTCCACCGCGCGCGGCATCTGGTCGGCGGTCAACGAACCCAACCTGCGGCTGAACATCGCCCCCACCCGCTCCCGGGCACGGCTGGTGCTGCAGAAGGCGGCCGACCACTCGGTGCGCCGGGTGCTGCTGCGCAAGATCTGACCGCCGCGCCCGCACGGCGACGGCAGCCGGGCGAGGCGGGAGGCAGCCGCTCAGCGGCGGGTGCGCGGCACCGTCGGGCCCCGCCGCCGGTCGGTCGGGCAGGCGCGCACGTCACCAGGCCGGGTCTTCCTCGTCACGGGCAGCGGGCAGCCGTCCCGCCCGCACTGGGACGGCGGCCCCGCGGTCAGGCGGAGGCGGCGCGGCGCCGGCGGCGGGCGGACAGCTCGTCGTCCACCTGCTGGCCGTGGGCGTCGAGCCGCTCGGCCGGCAGCTCGGCCAGCTCACCGGAGAGCTCGCGCAGGGCGCCGGAGACGGCGATGCCGAAGACCCCCTGGCCGCCGGCGAGCAGGTCGACGACCTCCTCGGCGGAGGTGCACTCGTACACGGTCGCACCGTCGGAGAGCAGCGTGATGTTGGCGAGGTCCTTGACCCCGCGGGTGCGCAGGTGGTCGACGGCCTTGCGGATGTTCTGCAGCGAGACGCCGGTGTCCAGCAGCCGCTTGACCACCTTGAGCACCAGGATGTCGCGGAAGGAGTAGAGCCGCTGGGTGCCCGAACCGGTGGCGGTGCGCACCGAGGGGGCGACCAGGCCGGTGCGGGCCCAGTAGTCGAGCTGGCGGTAGGTGATGCCGGCCGCGGCGCACGCGGTCGGGCCGCGGTAGCCGACCTCGTCGGTGTCGACCTCGTCGTAGGCCGGCGCGCCGACCGCGGAGTCGCTGAACAGCTGCCCCTGCTGACCCCCGCTGAACGGCCGGCGGCCGGAACCGTTGTCCAGGTCGCTCACGTCAGCGCCTCCTCCAGATCAGCACCCAGCACGGGGGACGTCGCCTGCTCGTGCCGGGACGGCCACCCGGGCGCGACCGTGGAGTCACAGCTGGGTGATTTCGCCTGACGGTAGGCCGGGGCAGGACACCGGTCAACCGCGGCGGGCGGCGTGTCGTCCCGCTCACCCGGGAGGGGGTGCCCCTGTCGTCCTCGGCAGTCGTCACCGGGAACGGGACCGGTCCCCACCGCAACCGGCTCAGGCGGGGCCCCCACCGGAACCCGACCCGGCGCCGAAGTCCTCCGGGCTGATGTTGTCGAGGAACTCGCGGAACTTCTCCACCTCGTCCTCCTGCTCGTCGGGGATCTCGATGCCGACCTCGTCGAGCAGCGTCTCGGCGCCGAAGATCGGCGCCCCGGTGCGAACGGCCAGCGCGACGGCGTCGGACGGCCGGGCGCTGACGGTCCGCCCCTCCCCCAGCTGCAGCTCGGCGATGTAGATGCCGTCCCGCATCTCGGTGATGTGCACCGCCTCGACGGCGGCCCCCAGGGCGGTGACGACGTCCTTGAGCAGGTCGTGCGTCATCGGCCGGGCCGGGCGCACCCCCTGCTGCTCGTAGGCGATCGCGGCTGCCTCGACCGCGCCGATCCAGATCGGGAGGTACCGCTCCCCCTGGGTCTCCTTCAGCAGCAGGA
Organism: Modestobacter sp. SYSU DS0657; assembly: GCF_054050925.1. Lineage (NCBI taxonomy): Bacteria > Bacillati > Actinomycetota > Actinomycetes > Geodermatophilales > Geodermatophilaceae > Modestobacter > Modestobacter sp. SYSU DS0657. The sequence goes on from NZ_JBJHAG010000021.1 coordinate 14,214, forward strand.
TCGGCTGGTTGCCGGGCAGCTCGACCCGGACGCCGACGACTCTGAGCTCCTGCACGGTTGGCTCCCCTCCCGCTCCGCTGACCCTCCGGGACCGCACCGACGACGGCCCGCCCGGGCCGGTGTCCGCGGCGCTCCGCTGCGGCCAACGGTACGCCAGGACGCCCGCCGCCTCAGCCCCCGAGGACCTCGCGCAGTCGTGCCTCCAGCAGGGCGGAGTGCAACTGGGCGGACAGCCCGGCCAGCTCCTGCACCTGCTCGGCGGCGCGGCCGCGGGCCTCGTCGGAGCGTGCCCGCAGCACCGGTGCCACCAACTGCTCCAGCAGGGACGCCTCCCGGTCTGCCCCGGTGCGCCAGGCGCGCAGGTGCCGGGCCTCCAGACCGTGCCGGGCCAGCGCCGCCGCGGCGCGCGCGACCGGCAGGTCGCTGGCCTGCAGCCGGCCGCGGCGGTCGGTGCCGACCAGACCGAACTGCACGAAGTCGGCGAGCTGCACCTCGTCCACGCCGGCGGCCTCGGCGAACTCGGCCGCCGGCATCGGCCCGGCGGCCGCCAGGGCCCTGTCGGTGGCGCCGCCACCGGTCTCGGGCTGCCCGGGCAACGGCTCGCCCCGGTCCAGCGCCTCCAGGTGCTCCTTGATCACCCGCAGCGGCAGGTACTGGTCGCGCTGGGCGGCGAGCACGTAGCGCAACCGGGCCACGTCGGCGGCGGAGAACTTCCGGTAGCCGGACGGGGTGCGCTGCGGGTGCACCAACTGCTCGGACTCCAGGTACCGGATCTTGCTGATCGTGACGTCCGGGAAGTCACCGCGCAGAGCGGTGAGCACCTCCCCGATCGTCAGCAGGGCACCGTTGCCCCCGGTGTCCCGCCGGGGCACCGCGCTCATCGTCCCGACCCGCCCCTCGTTCGCTCGTTCGGCGGACGCGGCCGCCCGGCGCCGGAGGGCGCCGGGCGACGCGGCCGGGTCAGGCGCCGGCGGTCTCGCCGGTGCGCGGGCCGGTCAGGTAGACCAGCCGGAACTTGCCGATCTGGACCTCGTCACCGCCGGCCAGCGAGGCCACGTCGACCGGCTCGCGGTTGACGTAGGTGCCGTTCAGGCTGCCGACGTCGTGCACGGTGAAGCCGCCACCCTCGCGGTGGAACTCCACGTGCCGCCGGCTGACGGTCACGTCGTCGAGGAAGATGTCGGAGTCCGGGTGCCGGCCCGCGGTGGTGACCTCCTGGTCGAGGAGGAACCGGCTGCCGGCGTTCGGCCCGCGCTTGACCACCAGCAGGGCCGACCCGGCTGGCAGCGACTCGACGGCGCCGGCGTGGGCGTCGGCGGTGGTGTCGACCGCCTCGGCCTGCTCGCCGGAGTCGTCACCGCCGACCTTCGGGATGATGCTGGTCGACTCACCGACGCGCTCCTGGCTCAGCGCCGCCCCGCACTGGGCGCAGAAACGGCTGCCCTCGGGGTTCTGGTGGCCACATCGAGTGCAGAGCACGTCGGTCTCCTCCGGTGCAGGTGGCACCGCCGCAGCCTGGGGCCGCGGTCGGCCGGCGGACGACGAGCCGGATGGCCCGTCGCTGGTCGGCCACCGCGGGGTCGCGGTCGGGCCGGGGGTCATGGAACCAGCGGCCGACCCGGGGGTCAACCGCACGTACAGGGTGAGAGTGCGACCGCTCGGGTGGAGCGGTCGACCTCTGCGCTGATCATAGTGATCGTGTCCGACGGTGGCGGGACGGGAGGGGCCGGGGTGGCGTCCGGCCCGGCCCGGATCGCTCAGGAGGCCGCCACCGGGGCCTGGTGGGCCGCGGCGTCGAGCCGGCCGGCGGCCGGGTCACCGCCCCGCCGGGAACGGTCACCCCCCACCAGCCAGCCCGTTCCGCAGGGGGCCACGTGGGCCGTCTCCGGGGTGTCGCCCTCGCGCGGCGACCGCAGTGCGGGTCAGTCCGGCTCGGACGGCTCGGCGTATCGAGGCGTGACCACCGGCCGCAGCGCATCGACCACGAGCAGCTCCACCTGCCGGATCACCACGGCGCCCAGGCGTCGTGTCAACCGGTCGACCGCTCCGTTGGGGATGTTCAGCGCGGTCTCCATCGACTGCGGAGGGCCGATGACCAGCACGGTGTAGGGCTGCTCCACCGGCGTCCCGTCGATGGACAGCTCCCCCGCGTCGCCGGTGACGTCGCTGTCCGGGCCGATCCGGACCCCGTCGATCTGCATGGTCTCCGCGCCGGCAGCGCGCAGCTCGTGGATCACGGTGATCAGCTCGGTGGACCCGATCCGTCCCCCCGGGTCGGAGACGGCCATCTCCAGCCCCGGGCCCTGCGCCGGCAGCGTGCCGTTGAGCAGCCCGAGGGTCCGGGCCCGCTCGCGGGCCTCGGCCAGGGCGGCGGCCGAGGCGCTGTCGGCGTTCCCCAGCTGCTCCTGCACGTCCCGCTGGTCGTCGAGCTGCTGGCGCAACCGCTGCTCGCGCGCGGTGAGGTCGTCGAGGATCCGGACCAGGTCCTCCTCCCGCTGGCCGGCCAGCGCGGCCGCGGTGTCGGCGCTGCGGACCTGCACCGCGAAGGCGAAGCCCAGCAGGAGGGTGAGGACGCTGATCAGGACCGCGGCGACCAGGCCCCGGCGCCCGCGGACGCCCCTCCCCCGCCACGGGGCGGGGAGCGGGTCGGCGGCCGGTGGCCCGCTCCCGGCGGGGGCGCTGCCCGGGACCGGGTCGTCGCCGGCCGGCCGGTCCCCCGTGGTGCCCCCGGTCATGCCCGGAACAGGTGCCGGCGGATCGCCGCCGCGTTGCCGAAGATCCGGATGCCGAGGACGACGACCACCGCGGTGGACAGCTGCGCGCCGACGCCCAACTGGTCACCGAGGAAGACGATCAGCGCGGCGACGACGACGTTGGAGACGAAGGAGACGACGAAGACCTTGGCGTCGAAGATGCCGTCGAACCGGGCGCGCACGCCACCGAAGACCGCGTCCAGTGCGGCGACGACGGCGATCGGCAGGTAGGGCTGCAGCCAGAGCGGGACGCTCGGGTCCAGCACCAGACCCAGCACCACACCGATCGCCAGTCCGATGATCGGGATCACGCGTCAGCCTCCGTCGGTGGGGGTCGATGGCGCGGACGGGCCCGGGCCGGTGGCGGGGTCGAGCACCGTGGCGTGCCGCAGTTCGGCACCGGTGCCGGCCGGCAGGTCGAGGGAGTCCTCCCGGACGTACTCGAACACCAGGCCGAAGTCGAGTGTGTACTGCCCCAGCAGGCTGGCCTCCGGGGTGCTGAGCAGGTCCCGCGCCAGCGTGTCCGGGTCCCCGATCGCCGAGACCTCGTACGGGCTGGCCACCGGCCGGAAGTCGACGAGGATGGCATCACCGGCCTGCCGGATGGCCGAGGTCGGCCCGAGGCGCTGCCCGTTGATGCTGATCGCCTCGGCGCCGACCGACCACAGCGCGTTCACCAGCTGCTGGAGGTCGCGGTCCTGGACGATGCCGCCGAGCTGCACCTCCGCGGACCCGCCGACCGGGTCGCTGTCCGACGGCGGTGGCGCGTTGCCCAGGGTCACCACGACCCCGGGCCCCTCGACCGCCACCGTCCCCGCCTGCTGCTCGGCGACGGCGAGCCGGTCCAGCGCCCGCTGACCGACCACGCTCGCCGCCAGCGCGTCCTCGCGGGCAGCGGTGACCTCCGCGGTCAGCCTCTCCAGCTGGGCGGCCAGCTCGTCGGTGGTGTCCGACTGCTCCAGGATGTCCTCCCGCAGCGCCTGCCGCACCACCTCGCGTCCCTGGGCGCCGGCCGCCGCCTCGCGGTAGGTGACCGCGGCGAGGAAGCCGGCGACGGCCAAGGTGGCGGCGACCAGCACCTGCCCCTTCCGGCGGCGCAGCCACGAGCCGCCGGACCGGGGGTGGGACGCCTCGCGGGCCGCGCGCGTGGCAGCGGCCTCCGCGTAGGAGGGGTCGAGCGTCTCGGCGAGCACCTGGTCCAGCAACGAGGACCCCAGTGACCGCGCCCCGCGCGGTGGGGCGCTCATCCCCGGACTCCGGCGCGCCGGTCGCCGCGCAGCAGGCCGACGGCCTGCACGACGTAGAAGACCCCGGCCAGCACGTAGAGCACGCCACCCCAGATCGTGAGCGCGTAGGCGACCGGGCTGGCCACCGAGGCCAACGCCCCCGCACCGTCGGCCAGCAGCAGCAGGGGGAAGGCGTACAGCAGCAGGAACGTGGCGGCCTTGCCGAGGTAGTGCACCTGCAGCGGCGGCCATCCGGCCCGGCGCAGCACCAGCAGGGTCACCCCGAGCACCACCTCCCGGCCCAGCAGGACGAGGACGGCCCAGAGCGGGACGACGTCGCGCAGCGCGAAGGCCACCAGGGTGGCGACGATGTACAGCCGGTCGGCGGCCGGGTCGAGCAGCGCGCCGAGCCGGCTGGCCTGCCCCAGCCGGCGCGCCAGCTTCCCGTCGGCCCAGTCGGTGAACCCGGCAACCATCAGCACGAGCACGGCCCAGCCGTCGGCCTCGGGGCCCAGCAGCAGCCAGAGGAACACCGGGACGCCCAGCAGGCGCACGACCGAGAGCGCGTTGGGCAGCGTGAACACCCGGTCGCCGAGCTGGTCCCGGTCCCACTGCGCCGCCCGACCGGCCACCGCCGCCGGCCGCGCCGGGACCTCGGCCGCCTGGTCGTCCGCCCTCGTCATCCCCGCTCCCCCTCCACCTCGCGGATCAGGTTAGTGCTCGCCAGCGGCGCTCCCGGCCGCGACCGGCCCGGCTGCTCCCCCCGGGGCACGACCCCCGGGCCCCGGGTGGGTCGTGCCGGGGCGCACCGGGAGGGGTGGACCGTGCCGGTGCGGGTAGGGCGGTGACCATGATCACCGACCGCGCCGCACCGCCCGGCGACGCGAGCTGAGCCGGGCGGGATCCTGGATGACCGGTGGACACCAGCTCGCCCAGAGCAGCGGGCGGGCGTTCGGCGGCGCGTTGCTGTTCGCCCTGCCGCTGCTGATGACGATGGAGATCTGGCGGCTGGGGCTGGCCATCCCGCGGTACCGCCTCGCCCTGCTCCTGGCCGCCACCGTCCTGCTCGTCGTCTTCCTGTCCCAGCACTTCGGCGCCGGCTCCCCGGGGGTCGGCTGGCGCGGGTCGCTGGCCGACGCGGGGGTGGCGTTCGTGATGGCCGCGCTCGCCGCCGCCCTGGTGCTCGGGGTGCTGGCCGTCATCGAGCCGTTGCAGGGCGGGCGCGATGCCCTGTCCGTCATCGCGATCGAGATGCTCCCAGCGGCCGTCGGTGCCTCGTTCGCCCGCAGCCAGCTCGGCGCGGGCAGCCGGCGGGTGCCGACGACGACCTACGGCGGGGAGCTGCTGCTGATGGCGGCCGGCGCGGTCGTCTTCGCGGCCAACATCGCCCCCACCGAGGAGGTCGTCCTCCTGGCCGCGAAGGCCGGTCCCTGGCACCCGGTCGCCCTCGTCGTGCTGTGCCTGCTGCTGATGCACGGCTTCGTCTACTGGGTCGGGTTCCGCGGTCAGGAGCAGGCCCCCGGCGGGGTCCTGCGCTCGTTCCTGACCCTGACCGTCGTCGGCTACGTGATCGCCCTGACGTTGTCGGCGTACCTGCTGTGGACCTTCGGCCGGTTCGACGGGGTGGGCGTGGTGATGGCCGTGACCGAGGCGGTGGTGCTCGCACTGCCGGCGAGCCTGGGCGCTGCCGCGGCCCGGCTGATCCTGTGAGGAGGTGGTGGCCGTGAGCGACGAGGAGGCCCCCGGGGCCGCCGCCGAGGACGAGACCAGCCGGGGCGAGTACGCCCTCGGCGCGCTCGGCGCGCTCGTCGTCCTGCTGGTGCTGGGGTTCCTCGTGCACCAGGCGGTCTTCGTCCGGGACAGCGGCCCGCGCCTGTCGGTCACCACGTCGGTGGCCGAGCAGGTCGGGGACGGCTGGGCGGTGCCGTTCGAGGTGGTCAACGACGGTGGGACGACGGCCGAGCAGGTGCAGGTGACCGGCGTGCTCACCCGCGACGGCGAGGAGGTCCAGCAGGCGACGGCCACGATCGACTACGTCGCACCGCACAGCCGGCAGTCCGGTGCGCTGCTGTTCTCCGTGGACCCGGGCAGCGGCAGCCTGGAGGTCCGGCCGACCGCCTACACGACCCCGTGAGGACGGCGCCCGAGCCGGGGCCTGCGCGTCCCCCCGGGCTGCCCGGTCGCGGTGGGCAGCTCAGGTGAAGGCGCTGACGCCGGTGATGGCCCGGCCGACGACGAGGGTGTTCACGTCGTAGGTGCCCTCGTAGGTGTAGATGGCCTCGGCGTCGGCGAAGAACCGGGCGACGTCGTGGTCGAGCAGCACGCCGTTGCCGCCGACGACCTCCCGCGCTAGCGCCACCGTCTCCCGCATGCGCACCGACGTCCACGACTTCGCCATCGCCGAGTCCTGGTCCCGGTAGACGCCGGCGTCCTGCTGCTGGGCCACGCGCACCGCCATGCCCAGCGAGCCCGTGAGGTTGCCCAGCATCGTGGCGAGCTTCTCCTGCACCAGCTGGAACCCGGCGATCGGCCGCCCGAACTGCACCCGGGAGCCGGCGTACCGCAGCGCGGCCTCGTAGGCCCCGGCCTGCACGCCGGCGGTGAACCAGGCGACGCCCGAGCGCATGGACCGCAGCAGGTCGGCGACGTCGCGGAAGGAGGTGATCCGGGCCAGCCGGTCGTCCTCGGGCACCCGCACCGCGCGCAGCGTGATGTCGGAGTTCTGCACCATCCGCAGCGCCGTCTTGCCGGTGATGGTGGACAGCTCGACCCCGGGCGCGTCCCGTGGCACGAGGAAGGCCTTGACCTGGCCGTCGGCCACGTCGCGGGCCACGACGGCGAGCACGTCGGCGAGGACGGCGCTGCCGATCCAGCGCTTGCGGCCGTCGAGCACCCAGCTGTCCCCGTCCCTCCGGGCGGTCGTCTCCAGCCCGCCGGCCACGTCGGACCCGTGGTCGGGCTCGGTGAGGGCGAAGGCGCCCACGGTGGCGAAGGAGTCGACCCGGGGCAGCCACCGGCGGACCTGCTCGGCGCTGCCGCCGCGCTCGATGGTGGTGCGGAACAGCCCCGACTGGCCGTTGAAGAACGTGGCCAGGGAGGCGTCGATGCGCGCGAGCTCGAAGTTCCGGAACCCGGTGAACAGCGACCGGGGCGCCGTTCCCCCGGAGGTCAGCGCGGGTGGGGCGATGAGGTCGAGGGCGGCCAGCGGTGCCACGAGCTGGGCCGGGAACTCCGCGCGCTCCCAGTACTCCGCCAGCAGCGGTCGCACCTCGGCGTCGAGGAACCGGCGCAGCCGCCACAGCTGGCCGCGCTCCTCCGCGGTCAGCAACGCCTCGTAGTCCAGTGGATCGCAGCCGGCGTACAGCCGCTCCCCCACCGCGACGTCGGTCTCCCGGCCGGCGTGCTCGCCCATCCCTGCTCCCTGCCCCCTCGGCGGCGCCCCGCCATCGGGGCGGGTCCGCTCCACTGTCCACCACCACCCACCGGCCGGTGCGGGGTGGTCCTGGTCGCCGGCGCGGTGGGGCCGGGGACGTCGGATCCGACGGCTGCCCGGCCGTCGTGCACGGTCACGCCGGGCATCGCAGTGGACAGCTCCTCCCGCTCCGGCACGTGTGGCGCCTGCCAGCTCCGGGTCGAGCAGGGCACCGTCCTGCACCGGGACGTGCTGGTGACGTCCGCGGGACAGGAACGGATCACGCTGCCGTGCGTGTCGCGCGCGGACGGCGCCGTCACCGTCGGCCCGGTCTGAGCCCCCGACGACGGCGTGGCGTCGCCGATGTCGGTCTCCTGCGTGTGCCGCCGTCGACGCGGTCCCGGATCCGACGATCGACCACCCCGCCGCTCGGCGGCGGAGTCAGGCCGTGGCCACCCTGGGCACCGTCCTCAACGACTCAGGGTCGGCTCATGGTGGTCAACAGGGTGGTCACACCACCCGGAACAGCAGCAGAGGCCGTTCCCGGTCTTCGGGAACGGCCCCTGCACCTGCGAGTTCTTCTGTCGGGCTGACAGGATTTGAACCTGCGACCCCTTGACCCCCAGTCAAGTGCGCTACCAAGCTGCGCTACAGCCCGAGCTACGGCGCCTTCCGGCCCCGATCGCTGCCGGAGAAGGTTACCGCACCCGGTCCCCCGCCCTGCGTGCCGGGTCAGCCCTTCCGGTCCCGCGCCTTGCTCTCGCGCACCTTGACCGACACGTCGATCGGCGTGCCGTGGAAGCCGAACTGCTCGCGCAGCTTCCGCTCCAGGAAACGCCGGTAGCCGGGCTCCAGGAAACCCGTGGAGAAGACCACGAACCGGGGCGGCCGGATGTCGGCCTGGGTGACGTACTTGATCTTCGGGGCCCGGCCGCCGCGGGCCGGCGGCGGCGTCTCCTGCACCAGCGCCCGGATGAAGGTGTTCAGCTCCGCCGTGGGCACCCGGGTCTCCCAGCCGGCGAGCGCGGTCTTCAGGTGGCCGGCCAGCTTGTTCACGCCCCGGCCGGTCACCGCGGAGATGTTGACCCGGCTGGCCCACTGGACCCGGGCGAGATCGCGGTCGATCTCCCGCTCCAGCTGGGCGTGCCGGTCCTCGTCGAGGGTGTCCCACTTGTTGAAGGCGATCACCAGCGCCCGACCGGCCTCGATCACCTGGGTGATCACCCGCTGGTCCTGCTCGCTGATCACCTCGTCGGCGGCGAGCAGCACGACGGCGACCTCGGCGGCCTCGATCGCGGCCTCGGTGCGCAGGCTGGCGTAGTACTCCGTGCCGCTGGCGGTGTTCACCCGGCGGCGCAGCCCGGCGGTGTCGACGAAGCGCCACTCCTCCCCACCCAGGGTCACGATGGAGTCCACCGGGTCGACGGTGGTGCCGGCCACCGAGTCGACGACCGAGCGCTCCTCCTTGGACAGGCGGTTGATCAGGCTGGACTTGCCGACGTTGGGTCGCCCGACGAGGGCCACCCGCCGCGGACCACCGGTCTCCTCCTGCTCGCGCGGGGCCTCCGGCAGCGCGTCGAGGACCAGGTCGAGCAGGTCGCCGCTGCCCCGGCCGTGCAGCGCGCTCACCGAGAACGGCTCGCCCAGGCCCAGCGACCACAGCTCGGCGGCGTTGGCCTCACCGCGCTCGTCGTCGACCTTGTTGGCCACCAGGATGACCGGCCGGTCGCTGCGCCGGAGCACCCGTGCCGCGGCGAGGTCGGTGTCGGTGACCCCGACGGAGGAGTCGACGACCAGCACGATCACGTCGGCGGTCTTCATCGCGTACTCGGCCTGGCGGGCGATGGAGGCGGCCATGCCGCTGGCCTTCGGCTCCCAGCCGCCGGTGTCCATGACCATGAACGACCGGCCGTTCCACAGCGCCTGGTAGGAGATGCGGTCGCGGGTGACGCCGGGGACGTCCTGCACCACCGCGGCGCGGCGGCCCAGGAACCGGTTGACCAGCGTGGACTTGCCCACGTTCGGCCGGCCGACGACCGCCACCACGGGGAGCGGTCCGGTGTGCTCGACGTCGGTGCCGGCGGGGTCGTTGCCGGCGGGCTCGGTGCCGGCGGGGTCGGTGGTGCTCATGCGGGGTCTCCCACTGCTGTGCTGGCCAGGTCGAGCACGCGCTCGACGACGGCCTCGCGGTCCAGCCCGGTGCTGTCGACGACGATCGCGTCCTCGGCCGGGCGCAGCGGGCTGTCGGCCCGGCTGCTGTCGTACTCGTCGCGGCGCCGGAGGTCGGCCGCGATCTGGGCGATGCGGGCGGGGTCGACCACGCCCAGCTGCCCGGCGCGGCGCTCGGCGCGCACCTCGGGGGCGGCGGTCAGGTAGATCTTGCAGGTGGCCCGGGGCAGCACGACGGTGCCGATGTCCCGGCCCTCGACCACCACGGCGTCGGCCGCGGCGACGAGCGCACGCTGCCGCTCCACCAGCAGCCGCCGCACCGCCGGGACGGCGGACACCGGCGACACCGCCCGGGTCACCTCCGCACCCCGGATGCGCTCGGCCACGTCGACGCCGTCCACCTGCACCAGCTCCGACGCCGCCGAGGTGCCGATGTGGATGTCGGCCGCCGCGACGGCGCGGGCGATGCCGTCGGCGTCGTCCAGGTCGACCCCGGCGTCCAGCACCGCCACCGTCGCCGCCCGGTACATGGCGCCGGTGTCGAGGTAGTCCGCACCCAGCCGGGTCGCGACCGCCCGGGCGACGCTGGACTTCCCGGTGCCGGACGGCCCGTCCAGGGTCACCTGCCCACGGAACCGCAACTCGCCCACTGCTCGCTCCTCGTCCACTGCGCCCGGCTCGCTCACCGCGCTGCTCACCCGTTCCTCGCTGCGCTGCTCGCTCACTGCGCGATGTCCCTGCGCAGCGCGACGGCGCCCCGCAGGTAGACGTGCTGGATCTCCGCCCGGCTCAGCGGGGTGTCGACGTGCGCCATGAGCCGGAGCACCCGCGGCAGCGCGTGCGGCACGGCGATCTCGGTGGCGCACATCAACGGCACGTCCCCCAGTCCCAGCTCGCGGGCGGCCAGCGCGGGGAACTCCGAGACGAGGTCGGGGGTGGCGGTGAACAGGATGCTGATCAGGTCGGGCGACTCCAGCTGGTTGCGCTCCAGCACTGTCGCCACCAGCTCGCGGGTGGCCTCCAGGACCTCGTCCCGGTCGTCGGCGGCCACCTGCGTCGCACCCCGGATGGCTCGGACGGCCACGGCACTCTCCTCGATCGCTTCGGCACGCGGGTCGCCACGCACCTCGGTCGAGTCTAGGGAGGTCGCGCCACCGCACCGGGACGGCCGCCGTCGACGGCCGTCCCGGTGCGCTGCTCAGCCGATCGGGCGGATGCCCCAGCGGCCGGTGGTGGCCTCCCCCGGCTCCAGCCGGCGGACCCCCTCGCCGCTCTGCAGCGCGTTGGGCGGGCAGGTCATCGGCTCCACCGCCAGGCCGCCGCGGCGGCGCGGTCCGGGGACGACGTCGCCGGTGAACACCTGCACGTGGTCGTAGGAGCCGTCCATCCAGACCGCCGCGCCCCGGCCGTCCGGCCCGGTCAGCCGCACCTCGGCGAGCCCGCCCGGGCCGCGCTCGAGGTCGGTGAAGGCGTGGTCGATCCGCAGGTCACCGATGAGCCGGCCCGCGCGCAGGTCGTACTCGGTGCCCTCGACCGGAGCCGAACCGGTCGGGATGCCGCGCTCGTCGGTCTCCAGCCGGGTGGCGCCGGGGGCGACCACCGTGCAGTCGTCGACCCGCAGCCCGGGCCCCGCCGCTAGGTAGGGGTGGTGCCCCTCGCCGTAGGGCAGCGCGGTGTCGCCCTCGTTGGTCGCGGTGGTGGTGACCGTGAGCCCTCCGGGCGACAGCTCGTAGCCGACCCGCAGCCGCAGGGCGAACGGGTAGCCCGGCTGCGGGTGCAGCAGGTGCTCCAGGGTGATCGCGTCGCTCGCGCGCTCGACCACCGACCAGCTGACGAACCGGACCAGCCCGTGGATGGCGTTGGCCACCTCGGGCTCGGTGAGCGGCAGCTGCTGCTCCTGGCCGTCCCAGGTGTAGCGGCCGTCGCGCAGCCGGTTCGGCCACGGGGCGAGCACGTGCCCACGGCCGTACTCGGCCAGCTCGTGCTCGGCGAACCCGTCGACGACGTCCCGGCCGCCGGAGCGGTAGGTGCGCAGCCCCCCGCCCACCTCGACGACGGTCGCCTCCGCCCCGGCGCAGGACAGCAGGTACTGCTGCCCCGTGGGGAGCACCGTCATCCGATGCGCTCGCCGCTCGTGGAGTCGAACAGGTGCACGTGGCCACGCCGCGGGCTGACGTGCAGCAGGTCGCCCTTCTCCGGCGGCGTGCGGCCGTCGGCGCGGGCGATGATGTCGTGCTCCCCGTCGCCCAGCTTGGTGCGCCCGTAGACGTAGGCGTCGGCACCGAGGACCTCGACGACGTCGACCTCGACGGGCAGGCCGTGGTCGGAGAACTCGACGTCCTCGGGCCGGATGCCGACGGTGACCTTGCCGCTGCCGGCCGACTGGCCCAGCACGTCGCGCGGGACCGGGTAGACGGTGTCGCCGAAGGACACCCCGCCGTCGACGACGTCCAGGTCGAACAGGTTCATCGCCGGGGAGCCGATGAAGCCGGCGACGAAGACGTTCTTCGGCTGGTCGTAGAGCTCGCGGGGCTTGCCGACCTGCATGAGCAGGCCGTCCTTGAGCACCGCGACCCGGTCGCCCATGGTCATGGCCTCGGTCTGGTCGTGGGTGACGTAGACGGTGGTGACGCCCAGGCGGCGCTGCAGCGAGGCGATCTGCGTGCGGGTCTGCACCCGGAGCTTGGCGTCCAGGTTCGACAGCGGCTCGTCCATGAGGAAGACCTGCGGGCTGCGGACGATCGCGCGGCCCATGGCGACGCGCTGGCGCTGGCCACCGGAGAGGGCGCGCGGCTTGCGGTCCAGGTAGGGCTCGAGGTCCAGCAGCTTGGCCGCCTCCTCCACGCGGCTGCGGCGCTCCTCCTTGCCGACCCCGGCCATCTTGAGCGCGAAGCCCATGTTGTCCGCGACGCTCATGTGCGGGTACAGCGCGTAGTTCTGGAACACCATCGCGATGTCGCGGTCCTTGGCGGGGACATCGGTGACGTCGCGCCCGCCGATCAGGATGCGCCCGCCGTCGACCTCCTCCAGCCCGGCGAGCATGCGCAGCGAGGTGGACTTCCCGCAGCCCGACGGGCCGACGAGCACGAGGAACTCCCCGTCCTCGATCTCCAGGTTGATCGCGTCCACCGCGGGGCGCTCGGCCCCGGCGTACAGGCGGGTCGCGTGGTCGTAGGTGACAGACGCCATGGTGTGGTCCTCCTACCGGCAGGAACGTGCCGGACGATCCGAGTGGGGTGGGTCACGGTCGTGCTGTGCTGATCATGCACGCCGGGCACGGGGCCCGCGTGCAGCGGTCACACCCGCGTGGCGGTCAGCTCCCGCACCTCGGCGTAGCGCTCCCGCACGTGCGGGACCGGGTCGGCCTCGTAGGTCTCGGTGCTGGTGGTGGGCCACACCGGAGGGGTGTCGCCGCCGGCGAGGGTCCAGGCCGCCTGACGCGCGGCGCCGTCGGCGACGTACTCCCCCGGCGGGGGCACGAGCACCGGGACGCCGAGGACCGCCGGGGCGAGCCGGCGGACCGCCTCGGACCGGGCGCCGCCCCCGACCAGGAGAACCCGGCGGACCGGGTTGCCCAGGGCGGCGATCGCCTCCAGTCCGTCGGCGAGCCCGCACAGCAGCCCCTCGACCGCGGCCCGCGCCAGGTGCGCCGGGTCGCTGGTGGCGAGGGTCAGACCGTGCAACGCCCCGGTGGCGTGCGGGCGGTCCGGCGTCCGCTCCCCCTCGAGGTAGGGCACCATCACCAGCCCGCCGGACCCGGCCGGCGCGGTGAGCGCCAACCGGGAGAGCTCGTCGTGGTCGACCCCCAGCAGCCGGGCGGTGGCGTCCAGCACCCGGGCGGCGTTGAGCGTCACGACCAGCGGCAGGAAGTTGCCGGTCGCGTCGGCGAAGCCGGCGACGGTCCCCGAGGGGTCCGCCGAGGGGGTCGTGGAGACGGTGGAGACCACCCCCGACGTGCCGATGGAGAGGACGACGTCCCCCGGCTCGGCGTTGATGCCCAGCGCCGCGGCGGCGTTGTCACCGCTGCCCGGGCCGAGCACGGCCCCGCCGTCGGCCGCCAGCGCGCCCGCGGCGACCTGCCCGGCGCGCTCGGCCGGGCCGAGCACCCGCGGCAGCGCCGGGACGTGCCCCAGTGCCCGCGCCAGCAGGTCGGTCCGGTACTCCCCGGTGAACGGCGACCAGTAACCGGTGCCGCTGGCGTCGCCCCGGTCGGTGACGAGGGCGTCGAGGCCGTGCTGGTCACCCGCCCCACCACCCCCGCGACGCCCGGCCAGCCGCCAGGTCAGCCAGTCGTGCGGGAGGGCGACCGCCGCCGTCCGCTGGGCGTTGGCCGGCTCGTGCTCGGCGAGCCAGCGCAGCTTGGTGACGGTGAACGAGGCGACCGGCACCAGACCGACCGCCTCGGCCCAGGCCCGGCGGCCGGCGTCGCCGTCCCCACCGACCTCACTGCCGAGCTCGGCGATGAGGTCGGTGGCGGCGCCGGCCGATCGGGTGTCGTTCCACAGCAGCGCGGGGCGGACGACCTGGCCCGCCTCGTCGAGGCAGACCATGCCGTGCTGCTGTCCCCCGACGGCGACCGCGGCGACGTCGCCCAGGCCACCGGCCGAGTCGATCGCCTGCCGCAGCGCCGCCTCCCAGGCGGCGGGGTCGACCTCGGTGCCGTCGGGGTGCGACGCCCGGCCCTCACGGACCAGGGCGCCGCTCTCGGCGTCCCGCACCACGACCTTGCACGACTGGGTCGACGAGTCGACCCCCGCCACCAGCGTCATGACCTACCTCTGCTGCTCTGTGGATCCGGGCGTCAGGTCAGCGGGCGCCGAGCAGGTGCTCGATCATCAGCTGGTCGACCCGGACGACCCCGGCACCCCGCTTGGCGACGGCCTCGGCGTCGAAGTCCTCGAACGCCGAGCGGTCGGCCAGCAGGTCCTCGAAACTCTCGCCCGCGCCGAGGGTGGGCTGCCGCAGCTCGGGCACCCGAGCGGCGGCCAGCGCCTCCTGCACCTCGGGGTCGGCCCGGAAGGCGGCAGCCCGCTCCTTGAGCATCAGGTAGGTGCGCATGTTCGCCGCGGCCGAACGCCACACGCCGTCCATGTCCTCGGTGCGCAGCGGCTTGTAGTCGAAGTGCCGCGGGCCGTCGTAGGCCGGGGCCCCGTCGACGCCGCCGTTCTCCAGCAGGTCGACGGTGGAGAAGGCCTGCAGCAGGTCGCCGTGGCCGAACACCAGGTCCTGGTCGAACTTCGGACCGTGCTGGCCGTTGAGGTCGATGTGGAACAGCTTGCCCGCCCACAGCGCCTCGGCGATCCCGTGGGTGAAGTTCAGGTTCGCCATCTGCTCGTGCCCGGTCTCCGGGTTGAGCCCCACCAGGTGCGAGTGCTCGAGCTTGGCGATGAAGCCCAGCGCGTGCCCGATGGTGGGCAGGAAGATGTCACCGCGCGGCTCGTTGGGCTTGGGCTCCAGGGCGAAGCGCAGGCCGTAGCCGCGGGCCTCGGAGTAGGCGGCCAGGGTGTCGATCGCCTCGGCGTAGCGGTCCAGCGCGGCGATGAGGTCCTTGGCCACGTCGACCTCGGCGCCCTCGCGGCCACCCCACAGCACGTAGGTCTGGGCGCCCAGCTCGGCGGCCAGGTCCATGTTCCGCATGACCTTGCGCATCGCGTAGCGACGCACCTCGCGGTCGTTGGCGGTGAGACCGCCCTCCTTGAACACCGGGTGGGTGAACAGGTTCGTCGTCACCATCGGCACGACCAGGCCGGTCTCGTCGATCGCGGCCCGGAAGCGCTTGATGTGCGCGTCCCGGGCGGCGGTGTCGCTGCCGAACGGGATCACGTCGTCGTCGTGGAAGGTGACGCCGTAGGCGCCCATCTCGGCCAGGCGGTGCACCGACTCGACGACGTCCACCGGCTCACGGGTCGCGGTGCCGAACGGGTCGGCCGCCGGCCAGCCCACGGTCCAGAGACCGAAGGTGAACTTGTCCTCGCGCGTGGGCTTCAGGTCGGTCATCAGGAAGTTCCTCTCGAGAGCAGGTGGATCAGGAGGTGTACCGGGTCACTTGCCGAAGCCGGCCGTCAGACCACCCAGCAGGTAGCGCCGACCGAACAGGTACAGCAGGAAGATCGGGACGACCGACAGCGTGACAGCCGCCAGCAGGCCGGGCACGTTCGTGCCGAACTGGCCCTGGAAGTCCCACAGGCCCAGGGTGAGCACGCGGGTGTCCTTGGACTGGGTGAGCACCAGGGGGAACAGGAAGCCGTTCCAGGCGTTCAGCGCGGTGAACACCGAGATGGTGGTGATCGCCGGCTTGGCCAGCGGGAGCACCAGGCTGCGCAGCACGGCGAAGGGCCCGGCGCCGTCGAGGGTCTGCGCCTCGTAGAGCTCCTTCGGGATGTCCCGCAGGCTGTTGGTCATCACCAGCAGCGCCACCGGCATGGCGTAGGCCGCCGTCGGCAGGATGACGGCCAGCAGGGTGTCGTACAGCTGCATCTGGGTGATGAGCAGGTACACCGGGATGATCGTCGCCTGGGCCGGGATGGCCAGGCCGATCAGCATGAGCGAGAAGCCGCGCTGCACCAGGCGTCCGGTGTTGCGGGCGATGGCGTAGGCCGCCGGCACGCACAGCCCGACCACGATCGCGACCGTGGCGATGGTGACGATGGCGGTGTTGACCAGGTAGGTCGGGAAGCCGCCCTGGAGGACCGTCGAGTAGTTCTCCGCGGTCGGGTCCGCCGGTGGGTTCAGCGGGTTGGTCGACAGGTAGTCCGTCCGGGTCCGGAAGCTCGCCGCCACCAGGTAGTACAGCGGGACGGCGACGATGGCCAGCCACAGGGTGGCCAGGACGCCGGCGAGGTAGTTGGGCTTCTCCCGGCGGCCGCCCGCGCTGCCGCTGCGGCGGGGCGGCCGGGAGGCCGACGAGCCCGCGCTGATGGTCTCCGGGTCGATGGCGGTCTGGGCCACGGTCACGCGCCTTCCTGCTCGCTCTGCATGTTGCGGAAGCCGGTCGCCCTGGTCACGACCAGGGACAGCACACCACCCAGCACGAGCAGGAGCACGGCGATGGCGCTCGCGTAACCGAGCTCGTAGGCGCTGAACCCGGTGATGTACATGTACAGCGGCGCCACGCGGGTCGCCGTGCCGGGACCGCCGCCGGTCAGGATCAGGATCGTGTCGAACGTGGTGAACGAGCCCACCAGCATCAGCACGGACGAGGTGATGACGGTGTAGCGCAGCAGCGGCAGCGTGATCGAGAAGAACTGCTTGAACCGGCCGGCACCGTCGATCGTGGCGGCCTCGTAGAGGCTGGCCGGGATACCGCGGGTGGCGGCTTGGTACAGCAGCGTGTGGAACGGGATGTACTGCCAGCTCACCACGAACACCACGGTGTAGACGACGATCGAGGTGTCACCGAGGAAGTTGAACCGGTCCAGGAACGGCAACGCCTGGGTGACGCCGAAGTTGGTGTCGAGCACCGACCGCCACAGCAGGGCGATGGCGGCGGTGGACAGCAGCAGCGGCAGGAAGAACAGCGTGCTCAGCACCGCCCGGTTCCGCTGCCTGCCGGCCGCCCAGACCCCGATCACCAGCGCGATCGGGGTCTGGACGAGCCAGGACAGGACCATGAACACGAGGGTCAGCCGCAGCGAGGCGAGCGCCTCGCCGTCCTGCGCCAGCCGCGTCCAGTTCTCCGTCCCGGACAGGCCCGGAAAGCCGAAGCCCCTCCAGTCGGTGAAACTGAGGTACACGACCAGCACCATGGGCACCAGTGCGAACAGCCCGAAGAAGAGCAGTGCCGGTGTGGCGTACCAGGCAGACGGTCGTTGCAGACCCGTCTGCACCGATGACCCTCGTGAACTCATGATCTACCGTTCTCGTTCGTTCTCTCAGCCGGCCAGCGCGTCGACGAAGCCCTGCGCGTCGATCTCGCCGAGGAAGAACCGCGACAGCTGCTCCAGCATCTCGTTCGCCTCGTCCGAGGTGAGGTCCTGGTCCCAGGAGAGCTGGAAGTTGTCCGCCTCGACGGTGGAGTCGTACACGAACGTCGCGTGCTCGCCGTTCTCGGTGGCCTCGAGCTGGTCGCGGATGCCCTGGACCGGCGGGACGTCCCCGGCCTCGATGAGGTCGGTGATGTACTCGTCGCTGGTCAGCTGCGTCTCGAGGTACTCGCGGGCCGTCTCCTTGTTGTCGGAGTTGGAAGTCAGCGAGTAGAAGTTCGACACGTTGCCGACCAGGTTCGACGGGTCACCCGCGCCGCCCTCGATCGCCGGGAACTCCGTCCAGCCGAGGTCACCGGCGGCGACGAAGTCCGGGCTCTGGTCCAGCTGGTTGGTGTACTCCCACGAGCCCATCAGGTGGAAGCCCGCGTCGCCCTGGGCGAGGATCGTCGAGGCGCCGCCGACGTCGTAGCCGACGGAGGCGAAGTCGGTGCCGAAGGCACCGCGCTCGATGAACTCCTGCAGCAGCGTCATGGCCTCGAGGACCTCGGGCTGCTCCCAGCCGCCGGCCTGGTCGTCGCGGATGTTCTGGAAGACCTCCGGCCCACCGACGCGGTCGAGCAGGTACTCGGCCCACATCAGCTCGGTCCACGCCTGGTTGCCGGCCAGGGCGACCGGGGTCTTGCCCGCGGCCTTCAGCTGGTCGACCGCGGTCAGCATCTCGTCCCAGGTGGTCGGGACGGTGGCGCCGGCCTCGTCGAGGACCGCCTGGTTGTAGTAGAGGAACACCGGCTGCATGCCGCGCATCGGCAGGCCGTAGTTCGCTCCGTCCAGCTCCGCGCCGGCGAGGACGCTGGGCAGGAAGGCCTCGCGCAGGTCGGGGTTCTCGTCGAGCAGCCCGGTCAGGTCCTCGACCTCACCGGCGTCGACGTACTCCTTGAGGTTCCCGCCGCCCCAGTTGAAGAAGAGGTCCGGCGCGGTCGGGCTGCCGATCGCGATGCGGAGCCGCTGCTTGTACGGGTCGTTGCCGAACGTCGTGAGGTCGGCCTCGCCGCTCTCGGACTGCTCGTTGAAGCGCTCGATGGAGCCCTCGAGGATGGGCTGGAGCGCAGCATCCTGCAGCGCCCAGATCTGGGTGGTGCCACCACCACCGCCACCATCACCGCCGCCGGGGCCGGAGGACCCGCAGGCGGCCATGGAGCCGATGAGAACGAGGGACGTGGCCGAGACGGCCACACGGGTCAGACGCCGGGATGTCATCCCACGCACCTTCCTGTTTCGTCGTTGAAAACCGAAAGTTTCGGGCAGTTGCGAGAACGTAAGACACGCCACGATGCGTGTCAACGACGGGGCCGCGGCACGACGGAACGGTGTCCAAGCCGTGACATTCGCCTCGATCGGGGTCAGTCTGCACCCCCTCGGACGACCCGCTGCGGCTGGGGAGTTTCGATAATTGCCGAGCAGTGGCTAGCATCCGACTCCACGCCGACAGCGACGCCGGCCCGCCGGTGCTCCCTGCCCGTGCGCGGCTCCGCATGCAGCCGGCGCCCGCATGCCGAACCCGGGAGGACCGACAGTGGCTGCCCCACCGGTGGGCCGACCCACGCTGGCGAGCATCGCCGCAGCGGCCGGCGTCTCGCTGCCGACCGTCTCCAAGGTGGTCAACGGCAAGCAGGACGTCGCCCCCGCCACCCGAGCGCACGTGCAGAAGGTGCTCGAGCAGCACAACTACGTCCCGCTGAACCGCAAGGCCCCCGAGAGCCTGCTGGTCGACGTCGTCTTCACGGCCCTGGACAGCCCCTGGGCGATCGAGATCCTGCGTGGCATCACCGAGAGCGGCCTGGAGGTCGTGGTGAACGCGCTGAGCCAGTCCCCCGGCAACGACTGGGCCCAGCAGCTGATCGCCGGCGGTCGCCGCGGGGCCATCGTCGTCACCTCCCGGCTGACCCCCGCCGACCAGCGCCGGCTCGGCCGGTCCCGGCTGCCCGTCGTCGTCATCGACCCGGTCGACACGCCGGGGCAGGACGTGCCGAGCGTGGGTGCGACCAACTGGGCCGGTGGGCTGGCCGCGACCGAGCACCTCATCGAGCTGGGGCACCGGCGGATCGCCGCCATCGGCGGGCCGGAGCCCTACCTGTGCAGCCGTGCCCGCCTGGACGGCTATCGGGCCGCCCTGGACCGGGCCGGCATCGCCATGGACCCGCAGCTGCTGCGCCACGGCACCTTCCACCACGAGGGCGGCTACGAGCAGGCCCGCCGGCTGCTGGAGCTGCCCGACCCGCCGACGGCGATCTTCGCCGGCAGCGACGAGCAGGCCTTCGGCGTGATGGAGGCCGCCCGGCAGGCCCGCCTCTCCGTGCCCCGCGACCTGAGCGTCGTCGGCTTCGACGACCTGCCGATGGCGCGCTGGTCCTCACCGCCGCTGACCACCGTCCGCCAGCCGCTGGCCGACATGGGCCGGATGGCGGGTCGGGTGCTGACCGACCTGATCACCGGCGGGGAGCTGGCCACGCAGCGGGTCGAGCTCGCCACCCACCTGGTCACCCGTGCCTCCACCGCACCTCCCCGTACCTGACCACGGCGACCTGAGCTCGCCGCCGCTGAACCCGGACCACCCTGCTGAACCCTGACGACCAGGAGCACCACCGTGACGAACCCGAACGACCAGCACACCGCCGAGGACGCCGCGGAGGCCACCGCCGCGTGGCGTGACCCCGCCCGCCCGCTGGACGAGCGGGTGCGCGAGCTCATGGCCGCCATGACGCTGGAGGAGAAGGTCGCGCAGCTGTACGGCGTCTGGACGGCGATCTCCGAGGGCGAGGAGGTCGCCCCCAACCAGCACGAGTTCGCCGAGCCGCTCCCGCCGTGGGAGGAGCTGACCAAGCCCGGCCTCGGTCAGCTGACCCGCATGTTCGGCACCGGGCCGGTCGAGCCCGAGACCGGCGCCCGGGTTCTGGCGCAGACCCAGCGGGGCATCGTCGAGGGGTCGCGGCTGGGCATCCCGGCGATCGCGCACGAGGAGTGCCTCACCGGCTTCACCGCCTGGCAGGCGACCGTGTTCCCGATCCCCCTGGCCTGGGGCGCGTCCTTCGACGCCGAGTCGGTGCACACCATGGCCCGTGGCATCGGTGACCTGATGCGGTCGGTCGGCGTCCACCAGGGACTCTCCCCCGTCCTCGACGTGAGCTTCGACCACCGGTGGGGGCGCACCGAGGAGACCATCGGCGAGGACCCGTACCTGGTCGCGGCGCTGGGCACCGCCTACGTGCGGGGCCTGGAGGACGCCGGGATCGTCTCCACCCTCAAGCACTTCGCCGGCTACTCCGGTTCCGGTGCCGGCCGCAACCACGCCCCGGTGCGGATGGGGCAGCGGGAGTTCCGCGACGTCGTGCTGCCGCCGTTCGAGACCGCCCTGCGCGAGGGCGGCGCCCGCTCGGTGATGAACTCCTACGCCGCCGTCGACGGCCTGCCGCCGGCGGCCGACCCCGCGCTGATGACCGACCTGCTGCGCGGCACGCTGGGCTTCGACGGAGTGGTGGTCGCCGACTACTTCGCCGTCTCGTTCCTGGAGACCACCCAGGGCGTGGCCGGCGGCCCCGGCGAGGCCGCGGCGCTGGCGCTGACCGCCGGCATCGACGTCGAGCTGCCCACCGTGCGCTGCTACGGGGAGCCGCTGCTGGAGCGAATCCGCTCCGGTGAGGTGCCGATGTCGGTCGTGGACACCGCGCTGGAGCGGGTCCTCCGGCAGAAGGGCGAGCTCGGCCTGCTCGACGCCGGCTGGGACCCCGAGCCGGAGATGCTGCGCCAGGGCACGACCATCGACTTCGACCCGCCGCACATGCGGGCGCTGGCCCGCACCATGGCGGAGCGCTCGGTGGTGCTGCTGGACAACCGGGCCGGCACGCTGCCGCTCAGCGCCCCGGGCAAGGTCGCCGTCGTCGGCCCCGCCGCGGACGAGGTGCTGTCGCTGATGGGCTGCTACGCCTTCCCCAACCACGTCGGGGTGCAGCACCCGGACATGGACCTGGGCATCGAGCTGCCGACCCTGCTCGACGCCGTCCGCACCGAGTTCCCCGGCGCCGAGGTCACCACGGCGCAGGGTTGCCCGGTGCAGGAGGTCGACCGCAGCGGCATCGCCGACGCGGTCCGGGTGGCCGAGGACGCCGACGTGGTGCTGGCCGTGCTGGGCGACGTCGCGGGCCTGTTCGGCCGCGGTACCTCCGGCGAGGGATGCGACGCCGACGACCTGCGGCTGCCCGGCGCCCAGGGCGAGCTGCTGGACGCCCTGCTGGAGACCGGCAAGCCCGTCGTCGTGGTGCTGCTCACCGGCCGGCCCTACGCCCTCGGTGGCGTGGTCGACCGGGCCGCCGCCATCGTGCAGGCGTTCTTCCCCGGCGAGGAGGGCGCCGGCGCGGTCGCCGGTGTGCTCAGCGGCCGGGTCAACCCCTCGGGCAAGCTGCCGGTCCAGGTGTCCAGCACGCCGGGTGGGGCGCCGAACACCTACCTGCACGCGGCGCTGGGGGCCAAGAGCGGGATCAGCGCCGCGGACCCCACCCCGGTCTTCCCGTTCGGGCACGGCCTGTCCTACACGTCCTTCGCGTGGTCCGACGCCGCGGTCGGGGCGGCCGAGCTGCCCAGCGACGGCGAGGTGACCGTGTCGGTGACGGTGCGCAACACCGGTGACCGGGACGGCGCGGAGATCGTGCAGCTCTACCTGCACGACCCGGTGGCCAGCGTGGTGCGCCCGGTGCGCCAGCTCGTCGGCTTCGCCCGCGTCGAGCTCGCCGCCGGCGCCGCCGCGCAGGTGACGTTCACCGTGCACGCGGACCGGACGTCGTTCACCGGCCGGGACATGCAGCGGATCGTCGAGCCCGGCGACCTGGTGTTCCAGCTGGGCGCCTCCAGCGAGGACCTGCGGTTCCAGCTCCCCGTGCAGCTGACCGGCGCGACCCGCGTCGTCGGCACCGACCGGGTGCTGAGCACGCCGGTGGAGATCCGCCCCCTGTGACGGCCGGAGGGGCGGCTGTCGGTGCGACGGCCGCCCCTCCTGGCGTTCTCGCGGCCCTCCTGCAGGGGCCCGCCGCGAGCGTGCGAGCGGTGGGGTCAGGAGGGTCCTTGCTCACATGCCGACGAGCTCGTGCAGGGCGCCGACCTCCTGGCGGGTCAGCTTCCGGATCGTGCCGACCCGCATCCGGGCCAGGTCGACCGGGCCGACAGCGGTGCGGGTGAGCCGGTTCACCGGCAGGCCCACCTCGGCCAGCAGCCGTCGCACGATGTGCTTCCGTCCTTCGTGCAGCACCACCTCGACCACGGACTGGCCGGCGTGGGTGTCGACGACGGAGAAGGAGTCGACCTTCACCGGGCCGTCCTCCAGCTCGATGCCCTTGCGCAGCCGGCGGGCCATGTCGCGCGGCACCGAGCCGCTGACCTGTGCCAGGTAGGTCTTCTTCACCTCGTACGAGGGGTGGGCGAGCCGGTGGGCCAGCTCACCGTCGGTGGTGAGCAGCAGCAGGCCCTCGGTGTCCTGGTCCAGCCGGCCGACGTGCACCAGGCCCGCGGCCAGGTCGCCCATCATGTCGCCCACGGTCGGGCGGCCGCGGTCATCGCTCATCGAGGTGATGATCCCGGCGGGCTTGTTCATCGCGTAGGTGACCTTGTCGTTGCGGATGTCGATCCGCCGCCCGTCGACCGCGATCACGGCGGTGTCGGGGTCGATCCGCATGCCCTGGGCCATCACGACCGCGCCGTTCACGCTGATCCGGCCGGCGTCGATCATCTCCTCGCACACCCGGCGGGAGCCGATGCCGGCGCGGGCGAGCACCTTCTGCAGGCGCTCACCGGGGCGGTCGTCGTCGGGCTCGGCGGTCTCCCGGTCACCCGGGTGGGCCGGCGCGAGCTCCATCTCCTCCGACCAGCCCTCGCCGCCCGCGGTCTGGAACTCGTCGTCTGCGTGCGTGTTCATCCCCGCCAGTCTCCCACTCCGCGCCGGCTGCCCCAACGGCTCACCAGGGCGACGGCGACCGGCTAGCGCTCGGGGTGCTCGTCGAGCAGGGCGCGGGTGTCCGGCACCAGCGGCGCCAGCGGCGGCAGCTCGTCGAGGCCCGTGAGGCCGAGCCGCTCCAGGAACAGCGGCGTCGTCACGTACAGCCCTCCCCCGGTGTCGGGGTCCGAGCCGGCCTCCCGGATCAGCCCCCGTGTCACCAGGGTCCGGACGACGGCGTCGACGCCCACCCCGCGGATCGCCGAGACGCGCGCCCGGGTGACCGGCTGGCGGTAGGCGATCACCGCGAGCGTCTCCAGCGCCGCCTGGGTCAGCCGGCTGCGCTGGCCGCCGAGCAGGTGCCGCTCGACGACGGGGGCGTGCTCGTCCCGGGTGTAGAGCCGCCAGCCCTCCCCCACCCGCCGCAGCACCGTTCCGGCGCGCCGGGCGTCGTACTCGGCGGCCAGGTCGGCCAGCTCCTGGCGCAGCCGCAGCACCGAGCAGCGCAGCGCGGCGGCCATGGTCCCCTCGTCGAGCGGCGCGTCCGCGACGAACAGCAGCGCCTCCAGCCCGCCGCGCAGCGCGACGGCGTCCAGCGGCGGGCCGTCCGGTTCCTCCGCGGCCGCGGCCGCCGGTTCCTCCACCGGCGCCTCCGGCTCGGGGACGACGACCAGCTCCACCGGCGGGGCGGCCGGAGCGCGCCCGAGCGGGGGCGCGGCGGGTCCGTCGGCGGCCGGGGCGCTGTCCGGGAGGGAGCCCTCCGGCGGGCCGTCGGCGTCCTCGGGGGCGCCCAGGCCGGCGGCGAGCTCGGCGGCGATGGCGTCCCAGGCCGCGACCGGCGGGTCGTCGTCGTCCTGCCCGGCGGCGGCGAACTCGGCGGCGAGCACGTCCCAGGAGAAGGCGGGGCGCTCCTCGGGCGGCTGGTCCCCGGGCTGCTGGTCCTCGGGCGGTTCGGGCCCGGTCACGCGTACTCCTCCACCCGCTCGTCGGCGTCGTCGTCGAGCCCCGGCAGCCGGCCGTCGACCAGCTGCGGTCCGGTCCACCGCACGTGCAGCTCCCCCAGGGGGACCACCTGGTCGAAGGTGACCAGCTGCTGGCGGTACAGCTCCAGCAGGGCGAGGAAGCGGGCCACCACCTCCAGGGTGTGCGCGCAGTCCCGGCTCAGGCCCCGGAAGGTCGCCGTCCCGGCCTCGGCCAGCCGGGCGCGCACCAGGACCAGCTGCTCGGTCAGGCTCACCGCCGGCGCGTGCAGGTGGGAGACGCTGACCGTGGGCGGGGGCTTGGGGGTCAGCGCCTGCGCGGCGAGCGCGGCGAACTCCTCCGGGCCCACCCCCAGCAGCACCTCGGGCAGCAGGTCGGCGAACCGGGGCTCCAGGGCGGCGTCCCGGGGGAACCGTCGGGTCGCCTGCGCCTCCCGCTCGCGCAGGAACTCGGCGGCCTGCTTGTACGCCCGGTACTGCAGCAGCCGGGCGAACAGCAGGTCGCGCGCCTCCAGCAGCTCCAGGTCGTCCTCGTCCTCGACGTCGGCGGCCGGCAGCAGCCGGGCGGCCTTGAGGTCCAGCAGGGTGGCGGCCACGACGAGGAACTCGCTGGCCTGGTCCAGGTCCAGCTCGTCGCCGAGGGCGCGCAGGTGGGCGATGAACTCGTCGGTGACCTTCGACAGCGCGATCTCGGTGACGTCGAGCTTGTGCTTGCCGATCAGCTGCAGCAGCAGGTCGAACGGCCCCTCGAAGTTGGTCAGCCGGACGGTGAACCGCCCGTCGGGGACCACCTCCGCCACCGTCGTCGTCACGCTCCGAGCCTAGATCGCCCGGAGGCGCTGGTCAGCCACGCGGCCACCGTGGCCACTCCAGCCCCAGCGCCCCCTACCCGCGTTGATCATCGGCGTCCGGCGCCCTGCGTCGGCGCGCCGCACAGCCATCTGCCGATGATCAACGCGGGAGGAGGGGGCATGTCACTTCCGGAGGCGGCGGACGAGGACGGAGTCCTCGCCGTGCAGCTCGTAGTCCGACAGCAGGACGGCGATCGCCTCACGGACGATCCGCCCCCGGTCGGCCACGACGCCGTGCTGGCCGCGCAGCGTGAGCCGGGCCGACTCCAGCGCCAGCAGCTCGTCGGCCGAGCAGTAGACGGTGATCTTCTCCTCGTGCCGGGTGCGCCCGCGGTCGGCGCGCTGCCGGCTCGCGGCCTTCGGGGCCGGCGCGGGCAGCGCGGCGCGGTGGCCGGCGAGCTCGTCGACGACGATCCGCGGCGCACCCCCCGCCACGTCGGGCACCAGGGTCAGCGGTGCCGCGCCGGGCGGCGGCGGCGCGGTCTGCGGCTCGGCGGCCGGCCGGGCGGGCTCGGCCTTGGCGCCGCGCAGGGCCGGGGACGACTGCGCGGCGGCGAGGGTCGGCAGCTCGGTGACCGGCGCCGACGGCGCGGCCGGTGCGTCGGTGCGCCGGAACAGCTCGTTGGCTCCGGGCAGCACAGGACGGCGCGTCACAGTGCGATGACCTCCTTGGCCAGGTCGCGGTAGGCGGCGGCGCCGGAGGACGTGGGCGCCCAGGTCGTGATCGGCTGCCCGGCGACGGTCGTCTCCGGGAACCGGACGGTGCGGCCGATGACGGTCTGGAACACGGTGTCACCGAAGGCCTCGACCACGCGGCTGAACACCTCGCGGCAGTGCACCGTCCGGGTGTCGTACATGGTGGCGAGGATCCCGGAGACCTCCAGCGCCGGGTTGAGGCGCTCCTTGACCTTGTCGATGGTGTCGACCAGCAGGGCGACGCCGCGCAGGGAGAAGAACTCGCACTCCAGCGGGATGATCACGCCGTGCGCGGCGGTCAGCGCGTTGACCGTCAGCAGGCCCAGCGAGGGCTGGCAGTCGATGAGCACGTAGTCGTACTCCGCGCGGATGGGGGCGAGCACCCGCATCAGGGTCTGCTCGCGGGCGACCTCGCTGACCAGCTGCACCTCGGCGGCGGACAGGTCGATGTTGCTGGGCACCAGGTCCAGGCCCGGCACGCCGGTGGCCACCCGCACGTCGGCCAGCGTCGTGGCCGGCTCCATCAGGGCGTTGTAGATCGTGCGGTCCAGCTGCTGCGCGGGGATGCCCAGGCCGACCGACAGCGCGCCCTGCGGGTCCAGGTCGACCAGCAGCACCTTGCGCCCGGCCTCGGTGAGAGCGGCACCGAGGTTGATGGTCGACGTCGTCTTGCCGACGCCGCCCTTCTGGTTGCACATCGCGATGATCCGTGCGGGCCCGTGCTGCGTGAGCGGCTTGGGGTCTGGCAGCTTGCGCTGCCGCGCCTTCGCCGGGTCGATCCGGCTGGCCGGCGCCCCCATCTCGGCATCGCCGGCCGGGGCCCCGCCGTACGGGAGCGCGACCGCGCGCCCCGCCGCCTCGGCTCGTGTCGACATGGTGTGCGCCCTCTTCCCTCGCTGGTGCCGGCCGGCGGCGTGCGCCGGCCCCGGACCCGCGACCACCGGACGGCGGCCGCGCCGGGAGATGTCGCGGCACGGCGGGGGGAAGCCTCCGCACCGATCTCCCACCGGTGATCTCGGCAGCCCGGGAGGCGGACGTGACCGGCTGGCGGTCGAGTTGTCGACAAATCTGCCGCGGGCTGCGCGGCTGGTCAGCGCAGCGCGCGGGGGTGGCTGGTGGCGTAGACCTCGCGCAACCGGTCGACGGTGACCAGCGTGTACACCTGCGTGGTGGTCACCGAGGCGTGCCCGAGCAGCTCCTGCACGACCCGGACGTCGGCGCCGCCGTCGAGCAGGTGGGTGGCGAAGGAGTGCCGCAGCGTGTGCGGGGACAGCTCGGCGGAGATCCCCGCCCGCTCGGCGGCGTCGCGCAGGATCGACCAGGCGCTCTGCCGGGACAGCGCCCCGCCGCGGGCGTTGAGGAACAGCGCTCCCCCGCGCACCCCCGCCCGGCCCTTCTCGGCGAGCGCCGGCCGCGCGCGCACCAGGTACTCCTCGGCGGCGCGGACGGCGTAGGTGCCGACCGGCACCACCCGTTCCTTGCCGCCCTTGCCGGCCAGCCGCACCGCCGCCGAGCCGAGGTCGAGGTCGTCGACGGCGAGCCCGACCGCCTCGGAGATGCGGGCGCCGGTGCCGTAGAGCAGCTCCAGCAGCGCCCGGTCGCGCAGCCCTCGGGGGCCCTCCACGGACCCGGCGGCGGTCAGCAGCGCCTCGATCTCCTCGACCGGGATCGCCTTGGGCAGCCGGCGGGCCGGGGCCGGCGGACGCACCTCCGCCGCGACGTCGTCGGGCACCAGCCCGTCGAGCAGCGCGAAGCGGTGTAGCCCCCGGACGGCGACCACCGCGCGCGCAGCCGACGTCGCCGACAGCGGCGGGTGGTCCTCGTCGCCGGTGCGCAGCGCCACCAGGAACGCCGCGACGTCGGACTCGCCGACCTCCCCGAGGCCGCGCACGCCGGTGGCCTGCAGGAACTCGGCGTACCGGCGCAGGTCGCGGCGGTAGGAGGCGATGGTGTTGGCGGCCAGGCCGCGCTCGACCGTCAGGTGGTCGAGGTACCCGGTGACCACCCGCTGCACGTCGGGGCCGGCTCCGGTCCGCGCGGCCGTCAGGACAGCACCTCCGCCAGCGGCTCCCACGGCAGCCCGTGTGCCGCGGCCACCCCCTCGTGCACCAGCCGGCCGGCGGCGACGTTGACCCCCCGGGCCAGCGCCGGGTCCGCCGTCACCGCGCCGTCGGTGCCCCGGGAGGCGAGGGCGAGCACGTAGGGCAGCGTGACGTTGGTCAGGGCGTAGGTGGAGGTGTGCGGCACCGCGCCGGGCATGTTGGCCACGCAGTAGAAGACCGAGTCGGCCACGCCGAACGTCGGGTCGTCGTGCGTGGTCGGCCGGGTCGACTCGAAGCATCCGCCCTGGTCGACGGCGATGTCCACCAGCACCGACCCCGGCTTCATCCGGCCGACCAGCTCGTCGGTGACCAGCGTGGGGGCCTTGGCGCCGGGCACCAGGACGGCCCCGATGACGAGGTCGGCCTCCAGCACCGCCCGCTCGACCTCCAGCGCGTTGGACGCGACCGTCTGCAGGTGCCCGCGGTAGAGCCGGTCGGCGGCGCGGAGCTTCTCCAGGTCGCGGTCGAGCACGGTGACCTGGGCCTGCAGGCCGAGTGCGATCGTGGCCGCGTTCATCCCGGAGACCCCGGCGCCGAGGACGACGACCTTCGCCGCGTGCACCCCGGACGCGCCGCCCAGGAGCACCCCGCGCCCGCCCTGCGCGCGCTCCAGCGTGTGCGCCCCGACCTGCGGCGCCATCCGGCCGGCGACCTCCGACATCGGGGCGAGCAGCGGCAGCGCCCCGCCGTCGGTCTGCACCGTCTCGTAGGCGATGGCGGTGGTGCCCGCGGCCAGCAGCGCGTCGGTGCAGGCGCGGGAGGCGGCCAGGTGCAGGTAGGTGAAGAGGGTCTGCTCGGCGCGCATCCGGCCGTACTCCTCCGCGACCGGCTCCTTCACCTTCAGCAGCAGGTCGGCGTCGGCCCAGACGTCGTCGGCGGTGGGCACGATCCGGGCGCCGGCGGCGGTGAAGTCGGCGTCCGGGATCGACGACCCGGCCCCGGCGTCGTGCTCGACGAGCACCTCGTGCCCGGCGGCGACCAGCTCGGTGACGCCCGACGGCGTCAGCGCGACCCGGTACTCACGGTTCTTGACCTCTCGGGCGACTCCGACCCGCATGGTCCCCACTCCCCGTCTCGGCGGGCGTCCCGGGGTGCCGGTGGCGCCACCGCATCGTGGGCGCCCGATCGGGGCGCGCCTCCCGGCGGAGTCTAGGCAGGGCCGGTGCGCCGGGTGTGTGTCGACCGCCACCCCGGCGGGTCCGTCGCCCCGGCTCAGCCGACCTGCGCGTCGTAGGCGGCGCGGGCGGCGAGCACCTCGTCCATGTGCCCCTGCGGGAGAACGTCACCGGCGCCGGGCTCCGGCTCGGCGCCCAGAACCTGGCCGAGCTGGACGCGATCGGCCGCTGACCGCCCGGACCGGGGCCCGCACGGCACGAGCGGACGTCCCGGGCGGGGATGACCGCCGTCCGAGGGCCGGCACCGGGACGCTGGTGCTCTGCTCACCACGAGTGAGCAGAGCACCAGCGTCGGAGGAACCCCTCGGCCGGCCCCGGCCGGTACGGCGACGTGCGTGGCCCCCGGACCCGTCCGTCAGCTCCCGGCCGGGCCCGGGACCACCGCGTACCGCACGCAGACGAACTCGCCGTTGCGGGCGCACTCGCGCACCTCGAGCTCGACCCGGCGCGGGAGCAGCGTCGCCCCGGCGCCCAGGGTCACCGGGGCGATGGAGACCACGACCTCGTCGAGCAGGCCTCGGTCGGCGAACTGACCGGCCAGGTCCCCGCCGCCGACGATCCACACGTCGCGCCCGGCCGCGGCCGCCACCATCGCCGCGTGCACCCGCGCCGGGTCGTCGGCGGTGAACCGCACGTCGGCGCCGGGTGGGGCGGCCAGGTCGCGGTGGGTGAACACCCAGGCGGGCCGCTCCGGCAGCCAGTCGGGGTCGTGGCGGCGCACCCACTCCCACGTCGTCGCGCCCATGGCGAGGGCACCGACCCCGGCGATGAACGCGGGGTAGCCCATCGGCCCGTCCTCGTCGCTCTCCCGGCTCAGCAGCCAGTCCAGCGAGTGGTCGGCGGTGGCGATGAAGCCGTCCAGGGAGGTGGCGGTGTAGTACACGGTGCGGGTCACCCGTTCCTCCTTGCTCATGTCGCCCTCCTGCTCAGCCAGTCGATCGGGTCGCCCGCGTCGACCGGCACACCGGCCGCGCGGAGCCAGTGGCGCGCCAGCAGCCGCCGGTGCGCGCCGAAGGTCAGCACGTGGGCGACGACGCTGCCCAGCACGAACGTCTCGGGCGGGTCGCAGAGCGCGTCGACCAGCCGGTCGCCCCAGGCGCCGCGGCGGGAGACGTCGCGCACGAAGGCCAGCCAGCGGGGCGCGGCGGCGTCGTGCCGGGCGAGCAGGGCGGCGGGGCCGTCGCTGCCGCGGGCCGGGTGATCGGCTCCCTCGACCGAGGCGAGCCAGACCTCCGTCGTCCGCACCAGGTGCTCGAGGACGGCGGCGAGAGACTCCTCCGGGCCGTCCCAGGGCAGCACCTGCAGATCGGCGGCGCGCGGACGCCGGTACTCGTCGTCGGTGAGCTCCCGGGCGATCTCCAGCAGCGACCGGGTGTCGTCCAGGGCGTGGTGCACCAGCAGGGCGGTGACCTCGTCCCCGCCGCGGGCACCGGGCTCACCGGCCACCCACAGCGAGGTCGGCGGGTGGAAGTGGATGCCGTTGGGCGCGGGGAGCCAGTGGTGGTCGCGGGTGGGCGCCGGTGCCTGCTGCCCCGGGGAGCGGCCGTAGGCCCGGGCGAACGCGCGGCTGAACCCCTCCACCGACTCGTACCCGGCGGCGAACGCGACGTCGGTGACCCGCCGCCCCTGCTGCAGCTGCCAGGCCGCCCGCTCCAGCTCCACCCGCCGGCGCAGCGCCACCGGCGACTCCCCGGCACCCCGGGCCACCTGGCGGCTGAAGTGCCACGGGGAGGCGAAGGCGTCCTCGGCCATCTCGGTGAGCGTGCGGTTGCCCTCGTCCAGCACCGCGTCCAGCAGCTCGCGCAGCCGATCACGCCCGGCCCGCACGTCCTCGGTCATGCCCGCAGTCTCCCGAGCGGGCGGGCTCGCCGGCCCGACCGTTCTTGCTCGGTCCTGGATCGCCGCGCGCAGCCGCGTGCCGCACGATGCCCAGGACCCACGTTCCACCGGACCCCGTTCCACCGGACCCACGTCGCACCCCTCCCCCGGAGCTGACCGATGCGCCTGTACGCCGACCGCGCCGACCGCCGGGCCCGCCAGGTGGTCGGCGACCTCGGCCTGCTGCTCTGGGCGGTGCTGTGGGTGGTGGTCGCCCGGACGGTGCACGGCGCCGTGCTGACCCTGGCCGAGCCGGGGAAGGCGGTGGCCGGCCTGGGCCGTGAGCTGTCCAGGACGATGGAGTCCGCCGCCGGCGCGGCCGACGACGTCCCGGTGGTCGGCGACGAGCTGTCCGGGCCGTTCGAGGCGCTCGGCCGGGCCGGCGCATCGGTGACCGGCGCCGGACAGGCCACCTCCGACGCCGTGCACACCCTGGGCGCGGTGCTGGCGGTGGTCCTCGTGGTGCTCCCGGTGGGCTGGCTGCTGGCCCGCCGGCTGCCGGCGCGGCTGCGCTGGGCGCGGGAGGCCGGCGCGGCCGACCGGTTGCTGGCGGCCGGCGGGGTGGAGCCGGCCGACCTGGAGCTGCTCGCCGCCCGCGCGATGGCGACCGCGCCGCTGCCGGACCTGGCACGCCTGCCGGTGGGCACCGGCGCCCGCTGGCGGACGGGTGACCCGGCCGCGGTGCGCGACCTGGCCGCGCTCGAGCTGCGCCGGCTGGGCCTGCAGCTGCCCGCCGACCCCCCGGTGGATCAGCCCACCGCGTAGCCGCACGCGGCGACCGCGGCGGCGCAGACCGCCTCGTCCTGCGCGCCGCTGCCGCCGGCCGCGCCGATCGCGCCGACCAGGGCGCCGTCGGCGTGCACCGGGACCGCGCCGGTCTGCGGGGTGTACCGGCCACCGGTCATGGCGGTCAGCGCCGAGACGAAGTTCGGCATCGTCTGCATCCGGGTCTTCTGCACGTCACTGGGCACCCGGAAGGCGACCGAGGTCCAGGCCTTGCCCTGCGCCACCTCCGGGGTGATCCACGGCGCGCCGTCCATCCGGGCCACGGCCACCAGGTGGCCGCCGGGATCGGTCACCGCGAACGACATCGGCACGCCGATGCCCTCGGCCTCCGCCCGGGCGGCGGCGAGCAGTTCCAGGGCCTGGTCCAAGGTCAGCACGGCTCCAGCCTGTCCCGCCAGGCGCCCCGGCGACAAGCCCGGGCGCCACGTCGGCAGCCCTCCAGGGCACCGCGCCGAGCCTGCGAGGGGTGAGGAGGAGGGGGTCCTTCCTCAGGCGCCGTCGAGCGGGCGCAGCCGGGGCCGGGTCGCCCGGGCCTGCGCCGCGGCCAGCAGGCCGACGACGGCGGCCGCGTTGCGGATCGTCCCGTCGAACACCTGCTGCACGGCCTCGGTCAGCGGCACCCGCTCGACGGTCATGTCCGCCTCCTCGTGCTCGACGACGAAGCCCTCGGGCCGGTTGACCTCGGACAGGCCCTCGGCCAGGTAGACGACCACCTGCTCGTCGCAGAAGCCCGGTGAGGAGAAGTGGGTGGTGAGCAGCGACCAGCGCTCGGCGGCCAGCTGCACCTCCTCGGCCAGCTCCCGGCGGGCGGTCTCCACCGGCGGCTCGCCGTCGACGTCGCGCAGCCCCGCCGGCAGCTCCCACAGGTGCTGCCCCACCGGGTGCCGGTACTGGCGCAGCAGCACCACCCGGTCGTCGTCGTCGACCGCGACGACCGCCACCGCACCCGGGTGCCGGACGACCTCGCGGACGCTGTCCCCGCCGCCGGGCATCGCCACGGTGTCCTTGCGCAGCGAGATCACCCGGCCGGCGTAGACCTCCTCGCTGGCGAGCACCTCGTACTGGTGCGGCTCACCCATCAGATGCCCACCGGCTCCTCGTCGGGCACCGGCAGCCGGGCGGCGTCCTGGTAGCTCGCCGACGCCTGCACGAACGCGGCGAACAGCGGGTGCGGGCGGGTGGGGCGGCTCTTCAGCTCCGGGTGGGCCTGGGTGCCGACGAAGAAGGGGTGCACGTCGGCGGGCAGCTCGGCGAACTCCACCAGCGTCCCGTCCGGCGAGGTGCCGGAGAACACCAGGCCGGCCTCGGTCAGCCGGTCGCGGTAGGCGTTGGCCACCTCGTAGCGGTGGCGGTGCCGCTCGGTGATCTCGGTCGACCCGTAGGCGGCGGCCACCACCGAGCCCTTCTGCAGCGCGGCCGGGTAGCTGCCCAGCCGCATCGTGCCGCCCATGTCCCCGCGCCCGGCGACGACGTCGAGCTGGGTGGCCATCGTGGAGATGACGGGGTCGGGGGTGCCCGGGTCGAACTCGGTGGAGTTCGCGCCGGTGATCCCGGCCAGGTTGCGGGCGGTCTCGATCACCATGCACTGCAGGCCGAGGCACAGCCCCAGCGTCGGGATGCCGTTGACCCGGGCGTGCCGGATGGCGCCGAGCTTGCCCTCGATGCCGCGGACCCCGAAGCCGCCGGGGATGCACACGCCGTCGACGCCGGCGAGCGCCGCCGCCGCGCCCTCCTCGGTCTCGCAGTCGTCGGAGGGCACCCAGCGGATCTCCACCCGCGACCGGTGGGCGAAGCCGCCGGCCCGCAACGCCTCGGTGACCGACAGGTAGGCGTCGGGCAGGTCGATGTACTTGCCGACCAGGGCGATCGTCACCGTCTGCTTCGGCTGGTGCACGCGGTCGAGCAGGTCGCCCCAGACGGTCCAGTCGACGTCCCGGAACGGCAGCCCGAGCCGGCGGACGACGTAGGCGTCCAGCCCCTCCCGGTGCAGCACCTTCGGGATGTCGTAGATGGACGGGGCGTCGGGGCAGGAGATGACGCCCTCGGCCTCGACGTCGCACATCAGGCTGATCTTCCGCTTGATGCCCTCCCCGACCTCCCGGTCGGACCGGCAGACCAGCGCGTCGGGCTGGATGCCGATGCTGCGCAGCGAGGCCACCGAGTGCTGGGTGGGCTTGGTCTTCTGCTCCCCCGAGGGCGCGATGTAGGGCACCAGGGAGATGTGCAGGAAGAAGCAGTTGTCCCGGCCGATCTCGTGCCGCACCTGGCGGGCGGCCTCGAGGAAGGGCAGCGACTCGATGTCACCGACCGTGCCCCCGACCTCGGTGATGACCACGTCTACCCGCTCGGAGGTGTCCGCCACGGCCATGATGCGCGACTTGATCTCGTTGGTGATGTGCGGGATGACCTGCACGGTGTCGCCCAGGTACTCCCCGCGCCGCTCCTTGGCGATGACGTCGGAGTAGACCTGCCCGGTGGTCACGTTGGCCCGCCCGGTGAGGTCGGTGTCCAGGAAGCGCTCGTAGTGGCCGATGTCCAGGTCGGTCTCGGCGCCGTCCTCGGTGACGAACACCTCGCCGTGCTGGAAGGGGTTCATCGTCCCCGGGTCCACGTTGAGGTAGGGGTCCAGCTTCTGCATCGTCACCCGCAGGCCGCGGGCGGACAGCAGTGCACCCAGCGAGCTGGCCGTGAGGCCCTTGCCCAGCGAGGAGACCACACCGCCGGTGACGAAGATGAACTTCGTCGGCTGCGAGTTGGGGAGAAGAGGCCCCCGCCGGTTGTCGGGAGAGTTGCCGTGCTCAGCCAGTCGACCCACGGACGCCCACGCTAACACTCTGGTCCCCGTCCTCCGGCTCCCCTCCCGGGGAACCGCCCCCCGGGTCGCCGTCGGCACCGCTGGCCACCGGGGTGCCGGCGGCCAGCCAGATCAGCAGCGGCACCAGAACGGCGGCCGCGGTGGCCGGCATGGCGACGCCGCTGTCGTTGGCCAGGGCCCCGACGGCCAGGCTCAGCGCCACCGCGGTCAGCCCGGCCCGCAGCACCCGCAGCTGGGCGCCGGAGAGCCCCCCGGGCCGGCGTCCGGGTGCGCTGCGCAGCAGGCCTCCGGGGCGCAGCAGCCACCCTGCGGCGGCCGCGGCGACCAGCAGCATCCAGGACAGCGTGCTGCCGGTGAGGATCGCCAGGTTGGCCGAGGCCTTGCGGCTGACCACCGTCCACGCCTCGCCCTCGATCAGCTGCCCGACGAACCGGCCCAGGTGGCTGCGGTCGTCGGGCGGGCCCATCCAGTCCAGCACCGCCACCGACCCGACCACGACCACGGCCGCGGCGATCACCAGCACCATCCGGGCGACGGTCACCCGGATCCGTGCCAGCAGCATCCCCAGCACGACGAAGCCGGGCACCGCGGCCAGCACCCCGCCGAAGTCGCGGCCCAGCCCCGGCGCGCCGACCAGCACCACGCAGACGACCCCGGCGGCCAGCACCGGCAGCGTCCACCGCCACCGGGACGGCGTGGGTGCCCGCCCGGCCCACCACGCC
The DNA here is from genome assembly GCF_054050925.1 of Modestobacter sp. SYSU DS0657. NCBI lineage: Bacteria > Bacillati > Actinomycetota > Actinomycetes > Geodermatophilales > Geodermatophilaceae > Modestobacter > Modestobacter sp. SYSU DS0657. The sequence goes on from NZ_JBJHAG010000021.1 coordinate 49,681, forward strand.
GCCACCCAGGCGGTGACCAGCAGGGCGCTGACCGCCAGCAGGGCGAAGGTCAGGTTGCCGTACCCGGTGAACCGGCCGGCGACGATCGCGTCGTACCCGAGCAGCCCGTTGAGCTCCAGCGGCGAGCCGGCCAGCACGTCGGCGACCAGCGTGACCAGGGTGACGGCGAGGACCACGGCGGGCGGTCCCAGGCGCCGGCGCCGCCACGGCCCGGCGGCCGCGACCCCGCCCACGGCGAGCGCGGCGACGGCGACGGCCAGCGCGAGGGTGACCCGCGGCTGGGCCGTCCGCTCCCAGGGGACGACGCCGGCCAGGTAGGTGGCCACCGGCACCGACGCGACGACCAGCGCGGCGACCCGCAGCGCACCCCGGGCCCGGCCGCGCACGTCCCGGCGGGGGTGGCGCAGCCCCAGCACCAGCAGCGCGGCCGCCAGCAGCGCGCCGTTGAGCGCCACCAGGGACCAGAAGAAGGTGCTGGTGCTGCGGTGGTGCACCACCGCGCGGGTGTTGGCGTGCTCCAGCGCGGTGACCGCCTCGGCCAGCGGCGGGCGCGCACCGGCCACCCGCATCGGCTGCCCGTTCATCGTCGACGGCCGCTCGGCACCCAGCGCCCGCAGCACCGTGGGGGCGACGTCGATCAGCTGGGTGAACGGCGCCCGGCCGGTGCTCGCCGAGCTGAGCCAGCCGGGCTCGAACCCGGGCCCGGAGACGATGCCGACGTGCAGCTGCGGCCGGCCGTCGTTGACCTCCGAGACCCCCTGCAGGACCAGCAGGGTCTCCCCCGGCAGCCCGGCCACGGCGTCGCGCAGGGCGCCGACGGCGGCGTCGGCCTGGCGGACCGCCCACGGCCGGGCGTCGGCCCGGGTGCCGGTCTCGGTCTCCTGCTGGCTGGAGCTGCCCGCGTCGGTGAGGTTGTCCAGGGCCACCAGCGTCAGCGGGCAGTCGTCGAGCAGCGCGGCCAGTTCGGCCGGGTCGTCGGGCAGCCGGTCGACGACGGTGAACCGGCTGTCGGGTCCGGCCACCGCCAGGGACGCGGCACGCCCGACCGCGGTGCTGCACCCGACCGCGTCACCCAGGGCCCCGGGCCGGGCACCGAAGCGGGCCGTGGCCGCGTCCTGGGTGACCCGCTCGACGGTGCGGCGGGGCTCCTCCAGGCCGACCTCGGCGACCTGCTCCTCCAGACCGCAGAAGGACAGGGAGGTGTCGACCGGCTGGGCCGCCGGGGTGCCCGGCTCGACGCCGTCCCCGTCCTCCTCCTCGGGCACCGGGGCACTGGGCAGCGGCACCGGCGGGATCGGCTCGACCGGACCGGGGTACCGCGCACGGTTGCCCGCGCCCAGGGTCGCCCAGCCGTCGAGCAGGCAGGTGGTGGACCGGGCGGCGCGGACCGAGACCGCCGAGATCCCGGACTCCTCGGCCAGCGACCACAGCTGCGGCGTCGTCTCGGGGTCCAGGTCGGACCACAGCAGGCCGGCCACCCCGACCACCAGGACCCGGTCGGCCCGCCACTGGTCGGCGGCCGGACCGTCCGCGGCGGCCGCCGTCCCGGTGGTGCCGGCGAGCAGACCCGCCAGCACCGCGAGCAGCAGCGGCAGGACGGGAACCGCCCGGGCCACCCGGCTCACCGGCGCAACCCGGCGGGCGGGCCGAGCAGCTCCCGGTAGAGCGCGACCAGCTGGGCCGCGGTCGCCGCCTCGTCGGGCCAGGTCGCCGCCTGGCGTGGGCCCGCGGCGCCCAGCCGGGCGGTCCGCGCCGGGTCGGTCAGCACGAGGGTGACGGCCTCGGCCAGCGCACCGGCGTCACCCACCGGCACCAGCTCGGCGGCGCTCCCCACCAGCTCGGGGATGCCGCCCACGCGGGAGGCGACCAGCGGGGTGCCGGCCCGCAGCGCCTCCTGCGCGGTCAGCGAGCGGGCCTCCCAGACCGAGGGCAGCACGCAGACGTCCGCGGCGCCCAGCAGGTCGGCGACGTCGGTGCGGCGGCCCAGCAGGGTCACCGGCAGCTGCTCGGCGCGGATCCGGGCGGCGAGCTCGTCGTGCAGCGGGCCGTCACCGGCGATGACCACCAGGGGGGCCGGCCGCAGCCGCGGGTCGGCGACCCAGCGGGCCACCGCGTCCAGCAGGACGTCGTAGCCCTTCTGCGGGTGCAGCCGGCCGACGGCGACCACCAGCGGCCGGCTGTCGTCGTCCAGGCCCACCTCCCGGCGGACCTCCGGCCGGGGGCGCTGCGGCGGTGGCAACGGCGGCGCGGCCACCGGGGCGACCCGGACGTCACGGGCACCGAGGCGGCGGGCGTTCTCGGCGAGGTCGCCGGAGGCGGCCAGCACGACGTCGGCGCCGCGGATGGTCGCCCGCTCGGCGACCTGGAGCACCCGCCGGCGGAGCCCACCCCCCTCGGGCAGGGCGTTGTGCAGGGTGACCACGAGCGGGCGACGCCGCTGCCCGGCCAGCCGGCGGGCCGCCGCGGCGACCAGGCCGGCCCGCAGGCCGTGGGCGTGCACCAGGTCTGCGCCGGCGGCCGCGCCCCGCAGCGCCAGCACCGCGCGCAGGTCGGCGGCCGGGTCCAGACCGGCGGAGATGCCGACCGGGCGGAAGTCGGCGCCGGCGGCGGTGAAGCCGAACAGCTCCTCGGTGGCCCGCGGGCCGCACACCCGCACGGAGGCACCGGCCCGCCCCAGCGGGCCCAGCAGGGAGCGCAGGTGGGTGCCGACGCCACCGGTGCTGGTGGCGAGGACCTCGGCGATCCGCCGGTCGGCCAGCGGGGGCTCCTGCGGGTCAGCCATGGGGCACCTCCTGCCGTACCGGTCCGCGCAGCCCGGCCACGGCCGCGAGCAGCGGCCGCCGGGCGGTGCCCATCATGACCGCACCCGCGACCAGCAGCACGACCGCACCGGCGACCACGCCGCTGCCGAGGGCCGCGGGGACGCCGTCGGGGACCGGGTCGGCGCCGAGCAGGCGGGCGGTCGCCAGACCCGCCGCGCCGCCCAGGACGGCGGCGGCGACGGCGGCTCCTCCGGCGTGCACCACGCCCTCCAGCGCACCGGCTCCGGCCAGCCGGCCGATCACCACCAGCAGCGCCAGGCCGGCGACGGTCACCCCGACGGTGTGCCCGGCGGCCAGCGCGAGCGCCCGGTCACCCGACGGCAGTGCGGCCGACAGCACCAGGTCGGCGACGACGGCGACCAGCCACCCGCCGGCCACGCAGACGGTCGGCGCACGCCAGAGGCCACGGGCGTACAGCGCCCGGGACAGCAGCGCGACCAGTCCGTAGCCGACCAGGCCCGGGGCGAAGGCGACGATCGCCGACTGCAGCGCGGCGGCGGTCCCCTCGTCGTCCGGAACGGCGAGGAACACCCGGGCGACCGGCCCGGAGACGGCGACCAGTCCGGCCGCGGCCACCGCGCTCGCCACCACCGTCAGCACGACCGCCGGAGCCAGCGTGCGCCGGTACCCCTCCTCGTCACCGGCCGCGGCCCGCTCGGTCAGCCCCGGGTACACCGAGGTGGCCACCGGCACGGCCAGCGCGGCCCACGGCAGCAGGAAGACGGTCATGCCGGCGAAGTAGGCCACCTGGGTGCCGTCCGGCGCGCCCGCGTTGGCCAGCCGGATCGCCACCACCGCCACCAGCTGCTGCCCGGCCAGGGTCAGCACCCCGGCGAGGGCCAGCCGGCGCACCCGCGGCGCGGCACCGACCGGGAAGCGCAACGAGGGCCGCAGCCGGAGGCCCAGTCCGCGCAGGGGCACCAGCAGGCACCCGGCCAGCGCGGCGACACCCAGCGTCGTCCCGACGCCCAGCACCAGCTCGGCGGTCGTGGACAGCCCCTCGACCGTGCGGCTGCCACCGAGTCCGGCGAACAGCAGGTACGTGCAGGCGACGACCAGGGTGGACAGCAGCGGGGCGACCGCCGGCCCGGCGAACCGACGATGGGCCTGCAGCACACCGGTCAGCACGACCGCGACGCCGTACAGCACCACCTGGGGGGCGAAGACCAGCAGGAAGCGGGCGGCCAGGTCGACCTTGGCCGGGTCCCCGGCGTCCCCGCCCAGCAGCACCGCCGCGACGGGCCGGGCCAGCAGGGCGAGCAGGCCGGCCAGCGGCACGAGCACCAGCAGCGACCAGCCCAGCAGCGCCCCGGCGGTGCGACGGACCTGCTCCCGGTCACCGGCGGCGATGCCACCGGCCAGCATCGGCACCACCAGGCTGGCCAAGGCGCCGCCGGCGACCACCTCGAAGACGATGTTCGGCACGTTGTTGGCCGCGACGTAGGTGTCGGCGGTGCTGTTCGCGCCCACCGCGTTGGTGAACACCACGGTGCGGCCGAACCCCGCCATCCGCGCCAGCAGGGTCAGCGCCGAGATCAGCAGCGCCGCCCCCGCCACGCCCGAGGCGACCCGCCGGGCGTTCACGCCCGCCGGCGGCCGAGCCGGTCCAGCTCGCGCAGCCCCGGAGTCGCCTCGATGACGCGGGTGAAGCTGATCCGCTCGCTGGCCAGGGTCAGCGCGGCGACCCCGGTGAGCAGACCGGCGCGCGCCGGACGACCGGGCAGTGCGGCCAGGCGCAGCCCGAGCAGCGCACCGACGGCGTTGGCGCCGCAGTCACCGAGCATGACCCGCTCGCCGAGGTCGGCCGGCAGCACCCCGAGGGTGGCCCCCAGCGGGCCGGCGACGAGCCCCCCGGCGGGCCCACCGGCGGTGGCCGAGGCGAGCAGCACGGCTGCCTTGCCGGCCCGGCCGGGGCGCAGGTCGAGCAGGTTGACCAGGTTCGCCGTCCCGGCGACCAGACCGGTGGTGAGGACGCCGTCGACGAGGGCACCGGCGCCGGTGCCGCGGCGGGTCAGCACCGCCGCCACCGCGGCGGCCGCGCCGATCCCGGCGACCTTCACCGCACCCGCCGAGACCCGGCCGGCGCGCAGCGCCGCGAGGTGACCGGTCAGGCCCTTGTCCCGCGCCTGTTCCGGGCGGGCGCCGGCGAGGTCGTCGTAGCCGCCGACGAGCCCCGCCGCCGCACCGACGACGAGCGCGGCGGCCCGCTGCCCGGGAGGGGCACCGGCCGCGCTGGTGGCGGTCGCCGCGGCGGCCAGCACCGGGCCGCCGAGCAGCGTCACCGGCCGCCCCGCGTAGTTGGTGCGCCGCCAGCGGTCCCCGGCCGGGTGGGCGGTGACCGCCGCGGCGCCGGCCAGCCCGGCCCGGGCGGCGAGCGCACCGGCGGCCGTCAGGGCCAGGGTCCGGCGGTGCCGACCACGAGGGCTCACGAGATCGGCGCCGGCACCGGCTGGGCGCCCTCGCCGGACCCGTACTGCCCCGAGGTGCCCGTGCCCTCGGCGACCAGGGCGAGCACGGTGCTGATCCGGCCGGCCGGCGCGGTGACGTTGTCGACGGTGGAGACGTTGTCGCTGGCCCCGGCGTCGGCCCGGACGGCGGCGACCAGCCCACCGTCCTGGGCGGCGGCCGCGTCCCCGGCGACGACGGCACCGGACCCCTGGGCGTCCAGTGCGGTCGCCAGGTCCACCAGCGCGGCGGTGCGCGCCTCGGCGTCCTCGCCCTCGACGGCCCCGGAGGTGAGGACCACCGCGTAGTCGGCCGGGCTCACCGAACTGGTCTCCCGGCTGAGCACGTCGAGCTCCTCCAGGCCGGCGAGGAGCTGCGACGTGGCGGCGGTGTCCGGCGCCTCCCCGGGGCCCTCGGCGCCCGAGCTGGGCACCATCAGGACCTGGGCCAGCACCGAGGCGACGAGCTCGCCGGTGTCGCCGGTCTCGGCGGGCACGACCCCGGCCGGCAGCCCGGGGCCGGTGACGTAGCTCTGAAGGCTGCTGGCGGTGGCCGGGTCGGCGTACGCGTCGGTGAGCCGGATCGTGCCGGTGACCGTGGCGCCGGCGCTGCCCAGCAACGCGGTGACGCCCTCGACGACCTCGGGGTCGACCTCGCCGTCGGCGGCCACCAGCAGCACGCTGCGCCCGGCGAGCCGGTCGGCCACCAGGACCGGGCCGACGGCCTCGTCGAAGCCGCCGTCCTCGTCGAGCTGGGCCTGCAGCTCCCGGGTCTGGTCCTCCAGGGCCCGCTTGTCCTCCTGCAGCTGGCTGACCTGGTTCTGCAGGTTCGTCAGCACCGGCCCGTTGAGCTGGGTGGTGCCGATGACGATGCCCAGCGCCACGGCCAGGAAGACCGCGATCAGCGAGACCAGGTGGTAGCGGAAGTCGATCACGAAAAGAGGTTCTCCAGCCAGAACGTGAAGCTGTTCCATTGGTCGATGAGCAGGTCCAGGTACACCCGACCGGCCGTCGAGACGGCCAGCGCCGCCGCGATCGACGCCAGGGCGGCGAGGACCAGCAGGGTGAGGGCGAGGGTGGAGATCCGGCTGCGGTAGAGCCGGCTCACCCCCTTCGCGTCGACGAGCTTGCCGCCCAGGCGCAACCGGGTGAGGAAGGTGGAGGCCATGCCGCCGCGGCCCTTGTCCAGGAACTCCACCAGCGTGGCGTGCGTGCCGACGGCGACGATGAGCGAGGCACCCTTCTCGTCGGCCAGCAGCATCGCGATGTCCTCGCTGGTGGCCGACGCCGGGAAGGTGATCGCCTCGACCCCGAGGTCCAGCACCCGCTGCAGCCCGGGCGCGCGCCCGTCGGCGTAGGCGTGCACCACGACCTCGGCACCGCAGCGCAGGACGTCGTCGCTGACCGAGTCCATGTCACCGATGATCATGTCCGGCTGGTAGCCGGCCTCGCGGATGGCGTCGGCGCCGCCGTCGACCCCGATGAGCACCGGCCGGTAGTCGCGGATGTAGGACCGCAGCGCCGCCAGGTCCTCCTTGTAGTCGTACCCGCGGACGACGACGAGGGCGTGCCGGCCCTCGATGCGGGTGCGGACGTCGGGCACACCCACGCCGTCGAGCAGCAGCGCGCGCTCGCGCTTCATGTACTCCATGGTGTTGGCGGCGAACGCCTCGAGCTGGGTGGACAGCCCCGCCCGGGCCTCGGCCATCGCCGCGTCGACCGTCTCCTGGGTCTGCTCGACGCCCTCGGCGACGAGGGTCTCCCCCGCGTAGAGCCGGTTGCCCTCGACCCGGACCTCCGTGCCCTCCTTGAGGGTCTCGAAGACCTCCTTGCCCACGCCGTCGATCAGCGGGATGCCCGCCTCCACCAGGATCCCGGGACCGAGGTTGGGGTAGCGGCCCGTGGTGCTGGGCGCGGCGTTGACCACCGCGGCGACCCTGGCGGCGACCAGCGAGTCGGCGCTCACCCGGTCCACGTCGGCGTGGTCGATGACGGCCACCTCGCCGGGACGCAGCCGCTTGGTGAGGTTCTTGGTCCGCCGGTCGAGCCGGACGGTGCCGGCCACGCCGGGTCCCGTCGAGGACGCCCGTCCGCGCCGCAGGGTGCCGATGCGCATCTCTCGATGCTCCCACGGGCCGTCGGGACCCGAGGCCCGACGCGCAAGGGTGACCGGTTGATCACAGTTGGTGAACGCCACGGGGTCGACCGCGACACGCCGACGATCACATCGGGTGTCGCTGCCCGGGGACGGGACCGGCCCGTCACTAGCGTGGTTGCTGTGACTGGAGGGGCCTCCGCGAGCCGGGGTACAGCGACCGTCCTGCACGACGCCGCCGCCGAGCCGGTCGACCCGGCCGGGGCCGCCGATCCCGTCGCGGACGACGCCGGGCACACCGCGCAGGTGGTGGCCTTCACCTCGCCCGCGGTGGCCGCCCCCGCGCCGTCCGCCGAGGAGCAGCGCCGCCGCCCGGCCCGCCGGCGCGGGCGCGGGGGGCCGAACAAGCGGGAGCTGCGCCGCCAGCAGACCCGCGAGGAGATCGTCGACGCCGCCGCCGGGCTGTTCGCCGAGCGCGGGTTCGACGCCGTGAGCGTGCAGGAGATCGCCCAGCGCGCGGGCGTCGTGGAGAAGACCGTCTTCAACCACTTCCCGGTCAAGGAGGGGCTGGTCTTCGAGGCCGACCCGCCGATGCGCGGGGCGCTGCTCGACGCCGTCCGGCACCGGCGCGCCGGGGTGTCCGCGCCCGCCGCCGCCGGCGGGTTCGTGGTCGCCGCGATCAGCCAGCTCGGCTCCGCCGCGGCCGCCGAGGGCGTCGCCGAGATGGCCCGGGTGATCCGCGGCTCGCGGACCCTGCAGGTCCGGGAGCGGGAGATCCTCGGCGCGCTGACCGACGCCCTGGCCGCGGAGTTCGCCGCCGAGACCGGCGCCGGGCCGGGCCGGCTCGAACCGTGGCTCGCCGCCCACTCGGTGCTGGGGCTGTACGCAGGGCTGCTGGAGCTGGCCCGTGACCGGGTGCTGGCCGGCGCCGCCGGCCCGGAGCTGGTCGCCGAGCTGCGCGACCGGGGTCGCTCGGGGCTGGCGCTGCTGCAGTCCGGCCTCGCCGGCTACGCCGAACGCCCATGAAGGACCCCCGTGGCCCCCGCCACTCGCGAGCTCGCGGCGGGACCCTGCACGGGGGCCAGGCCTAGCGGTCGCGGTCGGCGGCGACGGCCAGCAGCTCGCGGGCGTGCGCCTGCCCGGTCTCGCTGTCGGCCAGTCCGGACAGCATCCGGGCCAGCTCCCGCACCCGTTCTTCGCCGGTGACCGTGTGGATGTCGGTGGCGGTGACCCCGGCACCGGAGTCCGGCGCCTTGTCGACGACGACGTGGGTGTCGGCGAAGGCAGCGACCTGGGCCAGGTGCGTGACGACGACGACCTGGTGCTCCCGCGCCAGCCGGGCCAGCCGCGCGCCGATCTCACCGGCCGCCTGCCCACCCACGCCGGCGTCGACCTCGTCGAACACCATCACCGGCACCGGGTCGGCCCCGGCGAACACCACCTCGATGGCCAGCATCACCCGGGACAGCTCACCGCCCGAGGCCCCCTTGTGCACCGGCCGGGCGGGCGCACCCGGGTGCGCGGACAGCAGCAGCACCACGTCGTCCGCGCCGTCGGCACCGAGGTGGTCGGGGTCGGTGTCGATGCGGAAGGACACCTGTGCGCTCTTCATGGCCAGCCCGGCCAGCTCCGCGCCGACCTCGGCGGCGAAGCCGTCGGCCGCGGCCCGACGGCCCTCGGTGACCCGGGCGGACAGCGCGGCCAGCTCGGCCCGGGCGGCGTCCCGCTCGGATTCCAGCGCCTCGAGCGCCTCGTCGGAGACGTCGAGCTGGGCCAGCCGCTCCTGAGCGTCGGCCGCCCAGCTGAGCACCCCGGCCAGCCCGGCGCCCGGATCGGCGTACTTGCGCACCAGCCCCGCGATCGCGGCACGCCGGTCCAGCACCTCGGCCAGGTGGGCCGGGTCGGCGTCCAGGTCGGCGACGTAGCCGGCCAGCTGGACGGCGACGTCGGAGACCACCGCCACGGCGTCGGCGAGGTCCCGGGCCAGCAGTACCAGCGACGGGTCGTCGGAGCCGGCCAGCGCCCGCTCGGCCGTGGCCAGGGCGGCTGAGGCGTCAGCGGGGAAGCCACCGTCGCCGCCGAGCTCCCCGGTGACGTCGCCGACCAGGGCGATCCGGGCCTCGTCGGCGACCACGCGCAGCGCGTCGGCGTCCCCGAGCCGCCTGGCCTGGGCGTCGAGCGCCTCGTCCTCGCCCGGCTCGGGGGCGACCGCGGCGATCTCCTCCAACCCGTGCCGCAGCACGTCGGCGGTCTGCGCCAGCTCCCGGGCCTGGCTGCGCCGGCGGTCCAGGTCGTCGGCGAGTGCACGCCACCGCGCGTAGGCGGCCCGGTGCTCCTCGATCAGCGCCAGGTGCGCCGGGCCGGCGTAGCGGTCCAGCGCACGACGCTGCTCCGCCGGCCGGGTCAGCCGCAGCTGGTCGGTCTGCCCGTGCACGGCCAGCAGGTCCTCGGACAGCTCGGCGACCAGGCCGACCGGCACGGTGCGCCCGCCCAGGTGCGCCCGCGACCGGCCCTCGGCGCTGATCGTGCGGGCCAGGATCAGGCTGCCGTCCTCGTCGGGATCGGCACCGGCGTCGGCCGCGCGGTCCCAGACCGGCGAGCCCGGCGGCAGCGTGATCCGCCCCTCCACGCTCGCCCGGCCGTTGGCGCGCACCCGGCCGGGGTCCGCCCGGCCGCCGAACAGCAGGGTCAGTCCGGTCACCACCATGGTCTTGCCGGCACCGGTCTCGCCGGTGACCACGGTCAGCCCGGGCCCGAGCTCCAGCGTGACGTCGTCGATGGCGCCCAGGCCGCGGATGTGCAGCTCGGTGAGGGCGCCGTTGCGAGGCGCTGCCGGCGGGGCCTGCTCAGGCCGCGTCGTCCGGGTCGCCACCGCTCACCTCCTCGGGGCGGCGGGTGGCGCCGTCGGCGGTGTTGATCCCGCGGGCGAGCACGTTGCTGTGCCAGGTCGGCGCCTCGTGCCCGGGCCCGTGCGAGCGAGCGTCACGGAAGCCGCGCACCGGCAACCCGAACTTGGCGACCAGCCGGTCGCCGAAGGAGGTCGGGTTGACCCGGGCGATCCGCACCGGCCGGTCCGAGCGCCGCACCTCGACCCGGCCGCCGTCGGGCACCTCGACCACGCGCCGGCCGTCGGCGGAGACCCGCGCCCGGGCGCCGTCGTGCGGCACGGCGACGGTGAGCACCGAGCTCGGGGAGGTGACCAGCGGCCGGGAGAACAGGGCGTGCGCGTTCGCCGGCACCAGCAGCAGCGCCTCCACGTCGGGCCACACCACCGGGCCGCCGGCGGAGAACGCGTAGGCCGTGGAGCCGGTCGGGGTGGCGCAGAGCACGCCGTCGCAGCCGAAGCTGGTCAGCGGGTGCCCGTCGACCTCCAGGACGACGTCGAGCACCCGGGCGCGCTCGACCTTCTCCACCGACACCTCGTTCAGGCCCCAGGTGCCGCCGACGGGCCGCCCCTCGTCGTCGAGGACCGTCGCCTCCAGGGTCAGCCGCTCCTCGACCTCGTACTGGCACCGCTCGACGGCGGCGAGCATCTCCTCGACCGACTCCGGCTCGGTCTCGGCGAGGAAGCCGACCCGGCCCAGGTTCACCCCGGTGATCGCCGCATCGGTGGAGCGGGCGAGCTCGGCGGCACGCAGGAACGTGCCGTCCCCGCCGAAGACGAGCACGATCTCGGTGCCCTCGGCGGCCTGCGGACCGAACGTGCAGACCTCGGCGCCGGGGATGGCCAGGTCCACCGCCTCGTCGTCGAGCACCCGGACGACGAAACCGGCCCGGGCCAGGCGGGCGGCCGCGGACCGGGCGAGCGCGACGATGTCGGCCCGTCCGGTGTGGACGGCGAGCAGCACGCGCCGGACCCCGCCCCCCTCCCGCGGTGGCAGGCACTCGGTCACTGTGGTCCCTCCTGAACTGCTCGGTCGACGTCGTCCGGTTGCGGTGGTGGGGCGTCGCGGCGCAATCGGAGGAAGAACTCCACGTTGCCCGCCGGGCCGGGCAGCGGACTGGCCACCACCCCGGCGGTGCCCCAGCCCAGGTCGGCCGCGGCCCTGGCCACCGTGAGCACCGACTCGGCGCGGTGCGCCGGGTCGCGGACGACTCCGCCACTGCCCAGCCGTTCCCGCCCGACCTCGAACTGGGGCTTGACCATCGGCAGCAGGTCGGCGTCGGGGGTGGCGCAGCTGGTCAGGGCAGGGAGCACGAGCCGCAGCGAGATGAACGAGAGGTCGGCCACGACCAGCTGCACCGGCCCACCGATCACCTCCGGGGTCAGCTCCCGGACGTTGGTGCGCTCGTGCACCGCGACCCGGTCGTCGGTGCGCAGCGACCAGGCCAGCTCGCCGTACCCGACGTCGACCGCGACCACCTCGCGGGCTCCGCGGCTGAGCAGCACCTCGGTGAACCCACCGGTGGAGGCCCCGGCGTCCAGGGCGCGCCGGCCGGTCACGTCGACGTCGAAGGCCGCCAGCGCGCCCAGCAGCTTGTGCGCGCCGCGGGACACCCAGCTGGGCTGGTCGGGGTCGGTGCGGACGACCACCGGGGTGCCGGCCTCGACGCCGGTGGCCGGCTTGGTGGCGGCGGCACCGGCGACGGTGACCCGCCCCTCGGCGATCAGCGCGACGGCGTGCTCCCGGGAGCGGGCCAGCCCACGACGGACGAGCTCGGCGTCGAGCCGGCTGCGACGTGCCATCAGAGCTCGTCGATGGTCGACAGTTCGCGCTGCAACCGCTCGTGCTCGGCCTCGTAGACCCCCACGTGCTCGGCCACCGGCCGCTCGGCCAGTGCGGCGAACGGCGAACCGGCCGGGGGGACGTCGCGCGCCGGCGCGTCCGGACCCGATCCCGCGTCCGGGCCCGGGGCGCCGCTGGTCACGCCGGTCGCCGGGTCGGACGCGGGCGGCGGACCGACAGCGGGACTGCGCGGGGGGCCGGGCACCGGGCGCGGGGGGCCGGGCACCGGGCGCGGTCGTTCCGGGTGGCTCACGGTCCTCCTCCACGGGGTCGGTGATCGGGCTGTGCCGTCGGTGGACCGGCGAGCCGTCGGATGGGCGTGCAGATGGTCGGGGCCACGGTCGGGTGCTGCGGGCCCCCGGACCGGTCCACCCCGGGTGTGACGGCGGCGGACCACGTCGCAGGCTACCGGCCCGTGCGGACTGCCTGCGGCGCGGCGGAGCACCCGCGGACCTCCAGCGCCGCCGAGCCGCCGACCGCCCCTGACCGGGCGCGCCGGTGTCGGTGGCCGCCGGTAGCGTCCCGCTCTGGACTGCCCCGGCCGGGACCTGCCCGGCCACCGGCTGGAGGAGGCACCCCTTCCGTGGCGACGCTGGACCAGTGCATGACCGCTCTCACCGGTTTCGTCGGCCGGCTGGCCGCGAAGGACGCGGCCCGCGACCTCGACCGCACCGTCTCCTGCCGGCTCACCGACCTCGGCCAGGTGGTGCAGGGCCGGCTGGCCCGGGGAGCCGTGCACGACATGACCGCGGTGCCTGAGGGGCCGGCGGTGCCCAAGGCCGACATCCGGCTGACCATGACCAGCGACGACCTGCTGGCACTGACGGCCGGCGAGCTGTCGTTCACCCCGGCCTGGGCCAGCGGCCGGGTGAAGCTGGAGGCCGGGCTGCGCGACATGCTCCGGCTCCGTTCGATGCTCTGACCCCGGGGCGGCGGTGAGCCGCCCGTCTCCCGCCCGACGGTCCGGGCAGGGCGGTCACCCCGGGACGAGACCCCACTGCGCCAGCGCCGCGGCCGCCGGGGCGTCGGCTGCGCTGACCGGTGGCCGTCGGCCGCCCTCGCCGGTGGACCGGCCGTCCGCCGCCCAGCACGCCACGGCGAGGGCGCGCAGCCCGTCCAGCCCGTCACCGCCGTCTCCATCGGCGCCCGACGACCGCAGCACCAGGTGACCGCCGGCGGCCTCGGCCAGCCAGCCCCCGCAGCGCCACCCACCCTCGACCGGCTCCACCGCCGGGTGCGGGGTGAGCAGCCCGGCGACGTCGGCAGCGAGCAGGTCCGGCCGGTGCTCGGGAACCGCGGCGAGCAGGTCGGCCGGGGTGGCGACCCCGGTGAGGACGAGCAGGCTGGCCGCGCCGGCCCGCCGGGCGCCCTCGATGTCGGTGTCCAGGCGGTCGCCCACGACCAGGGGCCGGGCCGCGCCCGTGCGGCGGACGCACTCGGCGTGCATCGCGGGGTCGGGCTTCCCGGTCACCAAGGGGGCCCGGCCGGTGACGGTGCTGACCACCCCCACCAGCGCGCCGTTGCCCGGCAGCACCCCCCGCGGGGAGGGGATGGTCGCGTCGGTGTTCGTGGCCACGTGCCGGGCTCCGTTCCGCACGGCCACCACGGCCTCGGCGAGCTGCGCCCAGCCCACCCCGGGCCCGTAGCCCTGCACCACGGCCGCCGGCCCGTCCTCGGCCCGCTCGACGACCCGGAGCCCGGCGGCGGTCAGCGCGGCCGCCACACCCGGGCCGCCGACCGCCAGGACGGGCGCGTCCGCGCCGACCAGCTCCCGGACGACCGTGGCCGCGGCCTGCGAGCTGGTGATGACGTCCTCGGCCGCAGCGGAGACGCCCAGCTCCGTGAGGTGTTCGGCGACCTGTTCCGGGGTGCGCGCGGCGTTGTTGGTCACGAAGCCCAGGCGCATGCCCTGGTCGCGCGCGGCGGCGAGGGCCTCGGGCACACCGGGCACCGCTGCAGGGCCGACGTAGACGACCCCGTCGAGGTCGAGCAGCGCGACGTCGTACTCACCGGCCGGCGGCCGGTCGCTGCCAGCGGCGAGCGGCGGCCGCTCCGGTGCGGTCACGCGGGGGCCTCGGACCGGTCGGCGGGGACGGGGCGGAAAGCAGGGGCCGGGTCGGTCATGGCAGCTCCTGGGCTAGGTCGCGGCGGGCGCGCACGCCGCGCAGCGCCTGGGCGTAGTGGGTGAGGTCGGGCCGCATCGCCACGGCCAGGGCCAGGTGCTCGGCGGCGAGTTCGAGGTCCCCGGCGCGGCTCGCGGCGAGCCCGAGGCCGAACTGGGCGTAGTCGTCGGTGGGGTTGGCGTCGATGATCCGGGCGAAGCTCCCGATCGCCTCGCGGTAGCGGCCCGCGTCGTACTGGGCACGCGCCAGCGCCTCCAGCACGCTCCGGGAGGCCGGTTCGGCGTGGACCGCGCGCTCCAGCAAGGTGGCCGCGGCATCGGGGTGCCCGTCTCCCAGCAGCTGGAGACCGCGCTGGTACCACTCGTAGACGCCGCCGTCCGGCTGACCTGGCTCCACCGCTGCTCCTCCCCCGTCGCCCCGGACCGCCCCACCGAGGCCCGGCCGGCGCGAGCCGGCCGGCACCTCGCTCCTACCATCGGGCGGTGCCCACCCCGCCGGCGGACGTCCCGCCCTCCACCGCGACGGGGCTCGACGTCCGGCCCTTCCGCGCCCTGGTCTACCGGGAGCACGACCCCGCACACCTGGCCCGGGTGAGCTCGCCGGCCTACGACCTGGTCACCGTGGGGGGCCGCGACCGCCTGGTCGAGGCCGACCCGCACAACATCGTCCGCTTGATCCTGCCGCACGTCGACCCCGTCACCGGGGGCCGCGCCGCACGCGACCGGGCCTCGGCGCGCGCGGCGGCGGCCAACCTGCGGCAGTGGCTGGCCGAGCGGGTGCTGGTCCGGGAGGACGTGCCGGCGATGTGGCGGTACGAGATGGCCACCCCGGGAACCACCGCGACCACCGGATGGCTGGGTGCGGTCCACGTGCCACCGGCGGGGTCGACCGCCGTGCTGCCGCACGAGGACACGTTCGCCCCGGCCGTCGAGGGCCGCCGGGCGCTGCTCGACGAGACCCGAACCGACCTCGAGCCGATCGTGCTGGCCCACGACCCGGAGCCGGAGGTCGCCGAGGTGACGCGGCACTCGGGGCAGGGCGCGCCCACTCTGCAGGTGACCGACCCGGACGGCGTGACGCACCGGCTGTGGCGGGTGACCGACCCGCTGGTCCTGCAGCGGCTGACCACGGCCCTGGGGAGGACCCAGGCGGTCATCGCCGACGGGCACCACCGGTTCGCGGCTGCCCGGGCCCACCAGGCGACCGGTGGCTCCGCGCGGTGTGCGGTGCTCGCCCTGCTCACGCCCGCCGGGCCCGGGGGCCTGCGGGTGCAGGCGATCCACCGCGTCGCACCCGACCTGTCGCTGACAGCCGCTGTCGATCTCGCCGCGACCGGGTTGACCGCACGGGACGTCACCCCCGCCGACGGCGAGGTCGCCGAGGTCTGCCGTCGCTGGGCCCGCGGCACGGACGGCGCGGCCGGCACGGTGGGCGGCCCGGTCTTCCTGGTGACCGACGGGACGCGCGTGGTGGAGCTGTCGGCCCCGACGGCGACCCTGCTGGCGACCGTGCCGACGGAGGCCCCCGCGGCGTGGCGGGCGCTCGACGTGGTGCTGGCCCACCACGGTCTGATCGGCCACCTGTGGCACCGCTCCGACGACCCCTCGTCGGTGCTGGTCGCCCACGACGTCGACCAGGCGCTCCGGTTGGCCGGTGAG
This sequence comes from Modestobacter sp. SYSU DS0657, assembly GCF_054050925.1. Classification (NCBI taxonomy): domain Bacteria; kingdom Bacillati; phylum Actinomycetota; class Actinomycetes; order Geodermatophilales; family Geodermatophilaceae; genus Modestobacter; species Modestobacter sp. SYSU DS0657. The sequence continues at coordinate 65,550 of NZ_JBJHAG010000021.1, forward strand.
CGCGCGGGAGTGGCCCTGTTGCTCCACTCCCCCGCTCCGGCGGACGTCGCCGCGGTCGCCCGCAGCGGTGCCCGCATGCCGCGCAAGTCGACGCTCTTCCTGCCCAAGCCGCGCACCGGGCTGGTGCTGCGACCGCACGAGGACTGACCGGGCTCACACCGGCTCACGCGCAGCGGCAGCACGGCTGGTGCGCTGCAGCTTGCGGCCCCGCCGGCAGCTGACCTCGTAGGCCACGGCGGTGCCGGTGGGGGTGCGCCAGAAGCGGCGTTGCAGCGAGCCCTCGACCTCGACCACGTCGTCGGTGCGCCAGGCCGAGGCGTAGCGCAGCAGCGTGGGGACGGTGCTCACGCAGGTCAGGACGTCGGACCTCGGCGCCCGCGGGCGCGGGTTCTCGCGTCGCACCACCAGCTTGAACAGCAGCAACGTGTCCCCGCTGGGCAATGGGCGCAGTTCGGGCGGGGCGGACAACCGCCCACGCAGCACGACGTCGTTCCGGTCGATCACGGCCAGGCTCATACCGGCAAGCCTCGCCAGGAGCCGGACCTGCCGGCCAGGGCTGACCGCGAGTTGTGGACAGCCTTGGCCGGTGTGGACGACGGAGTTCAGTCCGTCGTCGGGTCCTGCTCGCCCCCGTGGGCGGGCGGCTCCTGGAAGAGCCGGGTGTGGTCGCGCTCCACCGGCGGCGGCGTCTCCCCCAGCAGCTCGGCCACCTCCGCCTCGATGTCGGCGTCGGTCACCGGGCCGGTCACCGAGTCCAGCATCTCCTCGTCGAAGGCAGCGTCGAGAGGGTCGCCGGCGAGAGGGTCGTCGGCGCTCCCGCTCTCCGGCGCGGACGTGAGGTCGGTGGCCTCGTCGCCGGTCGCACGCACGTCGTCCGCCGCGGCATCCGGGTCTTCTGCCTCGTCCTCGAGTTCCTCGGCGAAGTGCGCGCTGACGCCGGTCAGGTCGTCGGGATCGGCAGCCGCGATGGCCGCGTACCACTGCTGAGCGACGTCCTCGTCACCCCGGTCGGCGAGCAGGTCGGCGTACGCGGTGGCCAGCCGAAGCCGGCCGAGGTCGGCGTCGCCGAGACCAGCGGGCGTGGGCCGGCCGCCGAGCGCGGCCTCCAGGACCAGGACGGCGGCACGCTCCTCGCCCATGTCCTGCCGGGCACCGGCCTCCACCAGCCGCAGCTCGACGAGCTCCTCCCCCTCCGGGGACGTCTCCAGCGCCTCCTGCACCAGTCGCAGCGCGGTCTCGGGACGCCCCAGTGCCCGTTCGCAGTCGGCCAGCACCGCGCGGTAGCTCTGGTCGCCGGCCATCCGGGCATAGGCGCGCAGCTCGCGAGCTGCCTCCGCGTAGTCACCTGCGTGGTAGGCAGCGACCCCGACCGCTTCACGCACGACCGCGAGCCGGGACGCCCGGTCCCGGGCAGCGCGGGCGTGCTCGAGGGCGAGCTGGGGTTCCTCCTCCAGCAGACCGCCGGCGGCCACCAGGTGCTGGCCGACGACGTCGGAGTTGCGTGAGTCCAGACCGCGCAAGGCGGCTCGGACAGCCGGGTCCAGCTCGCGGGCATCCGCCCACTCGGGCAGTTCCGGCGCAGCCGGACGCCGGACGACCTCGTCCGTCGGGCCGTCGGGACGTGCCGGCCGGCCGTCCTGCCAGGACGGACGATCAGGGGCGAAACGGTCCGGACGACGCTCCTGCCGGTCCCTCTCTGCGGGGGAGCGACCGGCCGCGCGATCCGGCCGCCGGTCCTGCCACGAGGGTCGGTCCCCGCCACCGGAACGCTGCGGACGATCACCACTGGGACGCTGGGGACGGTCACCGGCGGGACGGCGGTCCTGCCACGAGGGCCGATCACCGCCGCCGGAACGCTGCGGACGGTCACCGGCGGGACGGCGGTCCTGCCACGACGGCCGATCACCGCCACCGGAACGCTGCGGACGATCACCACCCGGTCGCTGGGGACGGTCACCGGCGGGACGGCGGTCCTGCCACGACGGCCGATCACCGCCGCCGGAACGCTGGGGACGGTCACCGGCGGGACGGCGGTCCTGCCACGAGGGCCGATCACCGCCACCGGAACGCTGGGGACGGTCACCGGCGGGACGGCGGTCCTGCCACGACGGCCGATCACCGCCACCGGAACGCTGCGGACGATCACCACCCGGTCGCTGGGGACGGTCACCGGCGGGACGGCGGTCCTGCCACGAGGGCCGATCACCGCCGCCGGAACGCTGGGGACGGTCACCGGCGGGACGGCGGTCCTGCCACGAGGGCCGGTCCCCGCCGCCGGAACGCTGGGGACGGTCACCGGCGGGACGGCGGTCCTGCCACGACGGCCGATCACCGCCGCCGGAACGCTGGGGACGGTCACCGGCGGGACGGCGGTCCTGCCACGAGGGCCGGTCCCCGCCGCCGGAACGCTGGGGACGGTCACCGGCGGGACGGCGGTCCTGCCACGACGGCCGATCACCGCCACCGGAACGCTGCGGACGATCACCACCCGGTCGCTGGGGACGGTCCCCGGCGGGACGGCGGTCCTGCCACGACGGCCGATCACCGCCACCGGAACGCTGCGGACGATCACCGGCGGGACGCTGGGGACGGTCACCGCTCTGCGCACTCCCGCGCGGGTCGCCACCGCGGGCACCACGGTGCCCGGCGGGGCGCCCGCGGTCGCCGGCGCCGTCCTGCCGCGGTCCACCGGAACGCCCCCCACCGCCAGCTCCGCGGCCGCCCCCGGAGGACGCGCCTCGACCTCGATCAGAGCCTGCGGGCCCGCGACGCGGAGAAGTCATGGTGTGTACGTACCTCACTGAGAATCGGTGCACGCCTGAGCGCTACCGGAACGGATCGCGGCCAGCGGGCCGTCTCGTGGCCCTCGGCCGCACGCGCAGAGGAGGCCCTGAACGCACGAAACGGGGGCCGGAGCAGATGCTCCGACCCCCGTTCGTTGAAAGATTGTCCGGCGGCGTCCTACTCTCCCACCCGGTCCCCCGGGCAGTACCATCGGCGCTGAAAGGCTTAGCTTCCGGGTTCGGAATGAGACCGGGCGTTTCCCTTTCGCCATGACCGCCGTAAC
>NZ_JBJHAG010000022.1:0-64729 GCF_054050925.1 Modestobacter sp. SYSU DS0657
TTTTTTTTTTTGTTTGTGGGTTGTGATGATATTTGTATATTTATATTATATGGAGTTCGGGGGGTTTGTGTGGGGGGGGGGGGGGGGGGCCCCCCCCCCCCCCCCCCCGCCGGCTCCGAGCACTGCCCACCCCACGCACGCGCACGACTGCGAAGACACGGAGAGAGGAACCCAGTGGCCAAGGCCAAGTTCGAGCGGAACAAGCCGCACGTCAACATCGGCACCATCGGGCACATCGACCACGGCAAGACGACGCTGACCGCGGCGATCACCAAGGTGCTGCACGACAAGTACCCGGACCTCAACGAGGCGTCCGCCTTCGACATGATCGACAAGGCGCCCGAGGAGAAGGCCCGCGGCATCACGATCTCGATCGCGCACGTCGAGTACCAGACCGAGAGCCGGCACTACGCGCACGTCGACTGCCCCGGGCACGCCGACTACATCAAGAACATGATCACCGGTGCCGCGCAGATGGACGGCGCGATCCTGGTGGTCGCGGCGACCGACGGCCCGATGCCGCAGACCAAGGAGCACGTCCTCCTGGCCCGCCAGGTCGGCGTCCCCTACATCGTCGTGGCGCTCAACAAGGCCGACATGGTCGACGACGAGGAGATCCTCGAGCTCGTCGAGCTCGAGGTCCGCGAGCTGCTCAGCGAGTACGAGTTCCCGGGCGACGACGTCCCCGTGGTCCGCGTCTCGGCGCTGAAGGCCCTCGAGGGCGACGCCGAGTGGGGCGACAAGCTCATGGAGCTGATGAACGCCGTCGACACGGCGATCCCGGAGCCCGAGCGCGACATCGACAAGCCGTTCCTCATGCCCGTCGAGGACGTCTTCACCATCACCGGCCGCGGCACCGTCGTGACCGGTCGCGTGGAGCGCGGCATCGTCAAGGTCTCCGAGGAGATCGAGATCGTGGGCATCCGCCCCGGTTCGACCAAGACCACGGTCACCGGCGTCGAGATGTTCCGCAAGCTGCTCGACCAGGGCCAGGCCGGTGACAACGTCGGTCTGCTGCTGCGCGGCATCAAGCGCGAGGACGTCGAGCGCGGCCAGGTCATCGTGAAGCCGGGTTCCATCACCCCGCACACGAACTTCGAGGGCTCGGTCTACATCCTCTCGAAGGACGAGGGCGGCCGTCACACGCCGTTCTTCAACAACTACCGGCCGCAGTTCTACTTCCGGACCACGGACGTGACCGGCGTCGTCACGCTGCCCTCGGGCACCGAGATGGTCATGCCCGGTGACAACACCGAGATGACCGTCGAGCTGATCCAGCCCATCGCGATGGAGGAGGGCCTTCGGTTCGCCATCCGTGAGGGTGGCCGCACCGTCGGCGCCGGCCGGGTCACCAAGATCATCAAGTGACACCCTGACGGGCGGCGGTCGTTCCCGGCCGCCGCCCGTCACCCGGGTCGGGAGACCCGACCCCCGGGTCAGCAGACCCACCTGAACTTTCACAACCGATCGGCAGGAGCGAAGACAACCGATGGCGGGACAGAAGATCCGCATCCGGCTGAAGGCCTACGACCACGAGGCGATCGATGCCTCGGCGCGGCGCATCGTCGAGACGGTGACGAAGACCGGAGCGCGCGTCGTCGGCCCCGTGCCGCTGCCGACGGAGAAGAACGTCTACTGCGTCATCCGCTCGCCGCACAAGTACAAGGACTCGCGCGAGCACTTCGAGATGCGCACGCACAAGCGGCTCATCGACATCCTCGACCCGACCCCGAAGACGGTCGACGCGCTGATGCGCATCGACCTGCCGGCCTCGGTCGACGTCAACATCCAGTAAGGGCTGTTTCCAGACATGGCGAGCACATTCCGTGGTCTCCTCGGCGAGAAGCTGGGGATGACCCAGGTCTTCGACGAGAACAACCGCATCGTGCCGGTGACCGTCGTCAAGGCGGGCCCGTGCGTGGTCACCCAGGTCCGCACCCCGGAGAAGGACGGCTACTCGGCCGTCCAGCTCGGGTTCGGCGCGATCGACCCCCGCAAGGTGAACAAGCCCGAGGGCGGGCACTTCGCCAAGGCGGGCGTCACGCCCCGGCGGCACGTGGTCGAGCTGCGCACCGAGGACGCCGGCGACTACACCGTGGGCCAGGAGCTGACCGCTGAGGTCCTCTCCGGCGTCGCCAAGGTCGACGTCATCGGCACCAGCAAGGGCAAGGGCACGGCCGGTGTCATGAAGCGTCACGGCTTCAAGGGCCTGGGCGCCGGTCACGGCACCCACCGCAAGCACCGCGCCCCCGGCTCGATCGGTGGGGCCTCGACGCCCGGCCGGGTTTTCAAGGGACTGAAGATGGCCGGGCGCATGGGCGCGGTCACCACCACCACCCTCTCGCTGAAGGTCCACGCCGTGGACACCGAGAAGGGCCTGGTGCTGATCAAGGGTGCCGTCCCGGGCCCGCGCGGTGGGCTGCTGCTGGTCCGCTCCGCGGTCAAGGGCGGCCCCGTGGGGAGTGACGCGAAGTGACCTCATCCACCAGCGAGCGGGTCGACCGCCAGGTCGACGTCCGCACCCCGGCGGGCAGCACCGCCGGCAGCGTGACGCTGCCGGGCGCGCTGTTCGACGCGCCGGCCAACGTGTCGCTGCTGCACCAGGTCGTCGTGGCGCAGCTCGCCGCGGCGCGCCAGGGCACGCACGCCACGAAGACCCGCGCGCAGGTCAGCGGTACCGGTGCGAAGCCGTACCGCCAGAAGGGCACCGGCCGTGCCCGCCAGGGCTCGCTGCGGTCGCCGCAGTTCTCCGGCGGTGGCATCGCGCACGGGCCGCAGCCGCGGAACTACGAGCAGAAGACGCCCAAGAAGATGAAGGCCGCCGCGCTGCGCGGTGCCCTCTCCGACCGGGCCCGCGAGGACCGCGTGCACGTGGTCTCCGCCTTCGTCGAGGGCGACGCCCCGTCGACCAAGGCCGCGCTCAAGGTGCTGGACTCGGTCACCGCCGCGAAGCGGGTCCTCGTGGTGCTCGACCGTGACGACGTCCTCAACTGGATCAGCCTGCGCAACGTGCCGCGGGTGCACCTGATCGAGGCCGGCCAGCTGAACACCTACGACGTGCTCGTCTCCGACGAGGTGGTCTTCACCGAGACCGCGCTGGCGGAGTTCATCGCCGGCCCGGCCCGGGGCGGCAGCTCCGTCGAGCTGCCCGACCTGACCACGCCGGACGTCCCGGGTGGCATCCCCTCGATCGAGGGCACCGGCACGACGGACCTCGACCTGGGCGAGGCCCCGGCCGAGGCGGCGCCGGTCAAGAAGGCGGCGGCCAAGAAGGCCACGGCCAAGAAGGCCGGCAGCGCTGCCGACGCCGCGCCGGCCAGCGCTGCCGAGGCCGCTGCGGCCCCGGCCGAGCAGGCCGAGGCCGCCAACGCCGGTACGGACGCCACGGCGCCCACCGAGGACGGCACCACCGACGCGAGCACCGAGGAGAAGGCATGAGCGTCCGCGACCCCCGGGACGTCCTGCTGTCCCCGGTCATCTCCGAGAAGAGCTACGGGCTCCTGGACGAGAACAAGTACACGTTCATCGTCCGGCCCGACGCCAACAAGACCCAGATCAAGATCGCTGTGCAGCAGGTCTTCAACGTGAAGGTCCTGTCCGTAAACACGATCAACCGTCAGGGGAAGAGGAAGCGCTCGCGCGGCGCTGTGATGGGGAAGCGCAAGGACACCAAGCGCGCCATCGTCGCCGTTGCCCCCGGCGACCGCATCGAGCTCTTCGGGGGGCCGGGCGCCTGAGGCGACAGCCTCATCCACCCGGACACCCGCCCCACAGACTGGACCAGAGGACTCTGAGGAACCATGGCCATCCGTAAGTACAAGCCGACGACGCCGGGCCGCCGCGGCTCGTCCGTCGCCGACTTCGCCGAGGTCACCCGCGACCACCCCGAGAAGTCGCTGGTCCGGCCGCTGCACGGTCGCGGCGGGCGCAACGTCCACGGCCGCGTCACCGCCCGGCACCAGGGCGGTGGGCACAAGCGCGCCTACCGGCTGATCGACTTCCGCCGGGCGGACAAGGACGGCGTGCCGGCCAAGGTCGCGCACATCGAGTACGACCCCAACCGCACGTCGCGCATCGCGCTGCTGCACTTCGCCGACGGGGAGAAGCGCTACATCATCGCCCCGGCCCGGCTGAAGCAGGGCGACACGGTGGAGTGCGGGCCCGCCGCCGACATCAAGCCCGGCAACAACCTGCCGCTGCGCAACATCCCGGTCGGCACCGTCGTGCATGCGATCGAGCTGCGGCCCGGTGGCGGCGCGAAGATCGCCCGGTCGGCCGGCACGAGCGTCCAGCTGGTCGCCCGTGAGGGCCGCTTCGCACAGCTGCGCATGCCGTCCGGTGAGATCCGCAACGTCGACGTGCGCTGCCGCGCCACCGTCGGCGAGGTGGGCAACGCCGAGCAGTCGAACATCAACTGGGGCAAGGCCGGCCGCATGCGGTGGAAGGGCAAGCGCCCGACCGTCCGCGGTGTCGCCATGAACCCGGTGGACCACCCGCACGGTGGTGGTGAGGGCAAGACCTCCGGTGGCCGGCACCCGGTCAACCCGAAGGGCAAGCCGGAGGGCCGGACGCGCAAGCGGAAGGCCAGTGACGCCCTGATCGTGCGCCGCCGGCGCACCAACAAGAAGCGCTGAGCGGGTAGAGGAGTCCGACAGACATGCCACGCAGCCTGAAGAAGGGCCCGTTCGTCGACGACCACCTGCTCGCCAAGGTGGACGCTCAGAACGACAAGGGCACCAAGAACGTCATCCGCACCTGGTCGCGGCGTTCGACGATCATCCCCGACATGCTCGGGCACACGATCGCCGTGCACGACGGCCGCAAGCACGTCCCGGTGTTCGTCACCGAGGCGATGGTCGGGCACAAGCTCGGCGAGTTCGCGCCCACCCGCACCTTCCGTGGGCACGTCAAGGACGACCGCCGGTCGCGGCGCGGCTGAGCGCCGGACCAGGTAGAGAAGAGACGCATCAGATGACTTCCCAGTTGGGACAGGAGACGCCGGTCGCCCGGGCCACCGCCCGGTTCGTCCACGTCACCCCCATGAAGGCCCGTCGGGTGGTGGACCTGATCCGCTACCTGCCGACCGACGAGGCGCTCGCACTCCTGCGGTTCGCCCCGCAGAGCGCCAGCGAGCCGGTGGCCAAGGTCGTCGCCAGCGCGGTCGCCAACGCCGAGCACAACCTGCGGCTGGACCCGGCCGCGCTCGTGGTGAGCGCCGCGTTCGTCGACGAGGGCCCGACCCTGAAGCGGATCCGTCCGCGCGCCCAGGGCCGCGCCTTCCGGATCAACAAGCGCACCAGCCACATCACCGTCGAGGTGAGCGAGGTGACCAGCAGCGCGGACCTCGCGCAGCGGTCGCGCAAGGCACGTCGGGACACCGGTCAGGCCGGCCCGGCCACCCAGCAGTCGAAGAACAACACGAGGGGAGGGACCCGCTAGTGGGTCAGAAGGTCAACCCGCACGGGTTCCGGCTCGGCATCACCACCGACTACAAGTCCCGGTGGTACGCCGACAAGCTGTACAAGGACTACGTCAAGGAAGACGTGGCCATCCGCAAGCTCATGGGCAAGGGCATGGAGCGCGCCGGGATCTCGAAGGTGGAGATCGAGCGCACCCGTGACCGGGTCCGGGTCGACATCCACACCGCCCGTCCGGGCATCGTCATCGGCCGCCGCGGCGCCGAGGCCGACCGGATCCGTGGCGAGCTGGAGAAGCTCACGGGCAAGCAGGTGCAGCTGAACATCCTCGAGGTGAAGAACCCGGAGTCCGACGCGCAGCTGGTCGCCCAGGGCGTCGCCGAGCAGCTCTCCAGCCGGGTCAGCTTCCGCCGTGCCATGCGCAAGGCGATGCAGTCCGCGCAGCGGAGCCCGCAGGTCAAGGGCATCCGGGTGCAGTGCTCGGGTCGTCTGGGCGGCACCGAGATGAGCCGGTCGGAGTTCTACCGCGAGGGTCGGGTGCCGCTGCACACGCTCCGCGCGAACATCGACTACGGCATCTACGAGGCCCGCACGACCTTCGGTCGCATCGGCGTGAAGGTGTGGATCTACAAGGGTGACGCGAGCGGCTCGCGCGCCGAGCGGGAGGCCCTCGAGGCCCTTGCGCAGCGGCAGGCCCGGCGTGAGCGCCCCCAGCGTCCGCGTCGTTCGGGCTCCAGCGGCACCACCGCTGGTGGCACCGAGGCCGGTCGCGCCGCCGCAGAGGGCGGCCCGGGCACGGCTCAGGACGCCGTCGCCGTCAGCTCGGGTGACGTCCCGGGCGAGCAGACCATCGCCCAGGCCGCCGGGGCCGAGGGCACCGCGGCAGCCACCTCCGCCGCTGACACGGCGGCCGGTACCGAGAACAACACGACTCCGGAGCAGGGGGCCTGATCATGCTGATCCCGCGTCGGGTCAAGCACCGCAAGCAGCACCACCCGGACCGTTCCGGGCGGGCCAAGGGCGGCACGGCGATCAACTTCGGTGAGTACGCCATCCAGGCGCTCGAGCCGGCGTACGTCACCAACCGGCAGATCGAGTCCGCTCGTATCGCCATGACCCGCCACATCAAGCGTGGCGGCAAGGTCTGGATCTCGATCTACCCCGACCGCCCCCTCACCAAGAAGCCGGCCGAGACCCGCATGGGTTCCGGCAAGGGCTCGCCGGAGTGGTGGGTGGCCAACGTGAAGCCCGGTCGCATCATGTTCGAGCTCTCGGGTGTCGCCGAGCCCGTGGCCCGCGAGGCCATGCGCCGCGCGATCCACAAGCTCCCCATGAAGTGCCGCTTCATCACCCGTGAAGGAGAGGTGTGATGGCCGCCGGACTGACTGCGCCCGAGCTGCGCGAGCTGTCCGCCGACGAGCTGGCCACCCGGCTGCGCGAGTCGCGCGAAGAGCTGTTCAACCTGCGGTTCCAGGTGGCCACCGGCCAGCTGGACAACAACCGGCGACTGCAGACCGTCCGCCGCGACATCGCCCGGATCTACACGATCATGCGCGAGCGCGAGCTGGGCCTCTCGGTCGCCCCGAACGAGGGTGTGGCATGAGCGAGGCCAGTACCACCAACACCGAGGCCCAGACCTCGACCGGCCCCGGCCTGGCCGGGCGCGGGTACCGCAAGGTCCGCGAGGGCCTCGTCGTCAGCGACAAGATGGACAAGACCATCGTCGTCGAGGTCGAGGACCGGGTGAAGCACGGGCTGTACGGCAAGGTGCTCCGCCGGACCAGCAAGCTGAAGGCCCACGACGAGCAGAACACCGCCGGCATCGGCGACCGGGTGCAGATCATGGAGACGCGCCCCACCTCGGCCACCAAGCGCTGGCGCCTGGTGACCATCGTCGAGAAGGCCAAGTGACGCATCCGGCTGCAACGGCCGGGTGAACAACAGGTACTCTGGACGACTGGCGCCCCTGACGGGTGCGCCGCATCCCGGTATCCCGTGACGGACGGCCGGTGGCTCACGCCACCGGCTGTCCGCGCGTGGGAACCGGACAGCCGGTTCACCGATCCGGCCCGGCTGTCACCACTAGTTCGAGGAGCAGGAAGTGATCCAGCAGGAGTCGCGGCTGCGAGTCGCCGACAACACCGGTGCCAAGGAGATCTTGTGCATCCGTGTGCTCGGTGGGTCCGGGCGACGCTACGCGGGCATCGGCGACATCATCGTCGCCACCGTGAAGGACGCCCTCCCGGGCGCCGGCGTGAAGAAGGGCGACGTGGTCAAGGCCGTCATCGTCCGCACGGTCAAGGAGCGGCGCCGTCCCGACGGCTCGTACATCCGCTTCGACGAGAACGCCGCGGTGATCATCCGCGACAGCGGCGACCCGCGCGGTACGCGCATCTTCGGTCCCGTCGGCCGCGAGCTGCGGGACAAGCGCTTCATGCGGATCATCTCGCTCGCTCCGGAGGTGTTGTGATCATGGCTCAGCACATCAGCGGGAAGACCCCGTCGATGAAGGTCAAGAAGGGCGACCAGGTCGTCGTCCTGTCCGGCAAGGACAGGGGCGCCAAGGGCCGCGTCATCGCAGCCTTCCCCAAGACCCAGAAGGTGCTCGTCGAGGGCATCGGCCGGGTGAAGAAGCACACCCGGATCAGCTCCACCCAGCGTGGGGCGCAGTCGGGCGGGATCGTCACGCAGGAGGCGGCCATCCACGTCAGCAACGTGATGGTCATCGACAGCGAGGACAAGCCGACCCGGGTCGGTTACCGCAAGGACGAGGAAGGCCGCAGCATCCGGGTCTCGCGGCGCACCGGTAAGGACCTCTGATCCCCATGAGCGCACCCACCCGTGAGCTGCCCCGCCTGCTCGCCCGCTACCGCGCGGACATCGCGCCGGCGCTGCAGAACGAGTTCGGCTACGCCAACGTCATGCAGATCCCCGGTCTGGTGAAGATCGTGGTCAACATGGGCGTCGGCGAGGCCACCCGTGACGCCAAGCTGATGGACGGCGCGGTCCGTGACCTCACCGCCATCACCGGCCAGAAGCCGGCGGTCGTCCGGGCCCGCAAGTCGATCGCCCAGTTCAAGCTCCGCGAGGGCATGCCGATCGGCGCGAAGGTCACCCTCCGCGGCGACCGCATGTGGGAGTTCCTGGACCGGCTGCTGTCGCTGGCCCTGCCCCGCATCCGTGACTTCCGTGGGCTCAACCCCAAGCAGTTCGACGGCCACGGCAACTACACGTTCGGCCTGACCGAGCAGTCGATGTTCCGCGAGATCGACGTCGACAAGATCGACCGTCCCCGCGGCATGGACATCACCCTGGTGACCACCGCGACCACCGACGAGGAGGGCCGCGAGCTGCTCACGCTGCTCGGCTTCCCCTTCGCCGGCCAGACCGTCGTGAACGCGACCCGCTGAGCGGGCGAGGAGAAGCGATATGGCCAAGAAGGCTCTGATCAACAAGGCGGCCCGCAAGCCGAAGTTCGCGGTCCGCGGTTACACCCGCTGCCAGCGGTGCGGTCGCCCGCACGCGGTCTTCCGCAAGTTCGGCCTCTGCCGCATCTGCCTGCGGGAGATGGCGCACGCCGGCGAGCTGCCGGGCGTGAGCAAGTCCAGCTGGTGACTGACCCCGCCGCCCCCCACGCCTCGCAAGCTCGGCGCGGGACCCTGCGGCGGGGCCGTCCCAGCGGCAGCACTCTGCAGGACCCCACCTAGAAGAGCACCACCGATCGCCGAGAGGCCCGGGGCCAAGTCGCACGGACCCAGCCCCAGAGGAACCGCGGCGAGAGAGGCACCACCCGACATGACGATGACCGACCCGATCGCGGACATGCTCACGCGGCTGCGGAACGCCAACCAGGCGTACCACGACACCGCCGCCATGCCGTCGTCGAAGCTGAAGACGCACGTCGCCGAGATCCTCCAGCAGGAGGGCTACATCGGCGGCTGGACCGTCAACGACGTTGAGAAGGACGGCCACATCCGCAAGGAGCTCGTGGTCACCCTCAAGTACGGCCCGAACCGCGAGCGGAGCATCGCCGGCGTCCGGCGGGTGTCGAAGCCGGGTCTGCGGGTCTACGCGAAGTCGACGTCGCTGCCCAAGGTGCTCGGCGGCCTGGGGGTCGCGATCATCTCGACCTCCACCGGGCTGCTCACCGACAAGCAGGCGAACAAGAAGGGCGTGGGTGGGGAAGTCCTCGCCTACGTCTGGTAAGAGGAGCGAGCAGACATGTCACGGATCGGACGACTCCCGGTTCCGGTGCCCTCTGGTGTGGAGGTCGCCCTCGACGGGCAGACCGTCAACGTCTCGGGCCCGAAGGGGAAGCTGAGCCACACGGTCGCAGCTCCCATCACCGTCGAGCGCGGTGAGGACGGCACGTTGCTGGTGCAGCGTCCCAACGACGAGCGTGAGAGCCGGGCGCTGCACGGCCTCTCCCGCACCCTCATCGCCAACATGATCACCGGCGTCACCCAGGGCTACGACAAGACCCTGGAGATCGTCGGCGTGGGTTACCGCGTGCAGGCCCGTGGTGCGGACCTCGAGTTCGCCCTGGGCTTCAGCCACCCGGTCCCGGTGAAGGCGCCCGAGGGCATCACCTTCACCGTCGAGGCCCCCACCCGAATCCGGGTGAGCGGCATCGACAAGCAGCAGGTGGGCCAGGTCGCGGCCAACATCCGGAAGCTCCGCAAGCCCGACCCGTACAAGGGCAAGGGCGTGCGCTACCAGGGTGAGGTCGTTAAGCGCAAGGTCGGGAAGACGGGCAAGTGATGGCACAGGCACAGAGCGACAAGGGTGCCCGGGTGCACAAGCCCGTGGGCACCGACATCAGCACCGCCCGCCGCGTCTCGCGGCTGCGCCGCCACAACCGGCTGCGCAAGCGGGTCTCCGGCACGCCGGAGCGTCCGCGCATGGTGGTCAACCGCAGCAGCCGGCACATGCACGTCCAGGTGGTCGACGACACCGTCGGCCGTACCCTGGTCAGTGCATCGACGCTGGACGCCAGCCTGAAGGGCGCCGAGGGCGACAAGTCGACGCTCGCCAAGCAGGTCGGTGCGCTGGTGGCCGAGCGGGCCAAGGCGGCCGGCATCACCGCGGTCGTCTTCGACCGTGGTGGCAACCGGTACGCCGGCCGCATCGCGGCGCTGGCGGACGGCGCCCGCGAGGGCGGGCTGGACTTCTGATGAGCACGGCAACTGAGATCGAGAGGGACGTCTGATGCCAGGACCACAGCGACGCGGCGGCGGCGCCGGCGGCGGTAACGACCGCCGCGACCGCCGTGACGGCGGGCGGGGGCCCGGAGGCGCGCCCGCCGAGAAGAGCCAGTTCATCGAGCGCGTGGTCGCGATCAACCGCGTGTCGAAGGTCGTCAAGGGCGGTCGGCGCTTCAGTTTCACCGCGCTGGTGATCGTCGGCGACGGCGACGGCACCGTGGGCGTCGGCTACGGCAAGGCCAAGGAGGTGCCCGCGGCCATCGCCAAGGGCGTCGAGGAGGCCAAGAAGCACTTCTACCGCGTGCCGCGCATCGCCAGCACCATCCCGCACCCGGTGCAGGGTGAGGCGGCAGCCGGTGTCGTGCTGCTCAAGCCGGCCAGCCCGGGTACCGGTGTCATCGCCGGTGGTCCGGTGCGCGCCGTGCTCGAGTGCGCCGGAATCCACGACGTGCTCTCCAAGAGCCTCGGGTCCTCCAACCCGATCAACATCGTCCACGCCACCATGCAGGCGCTGAAGGACCTCGTCCGTCCCGAGGAGATCGCGGCCCGCCGCGGTCTGCCCCTGGAGGACGTCGCCCCGGCCGCCATGCTGCGGGCGCGGGCCGGTCAGGGGGTCTGAGATGGCTCAGCTGAAGGTCACCCAGATCAAGTCGGCCATCGGCACCAAGCCGAACCAGCGTCAGACGCTGCGTTCGCTGGGGCTCAAGCGGATCAACGACTCGGTCGTCCAGGAGGACCGTCCCGAGATCCGCGGGATGGTCGCGACGGTGCCGCACCTGGTCACCGTCGAAGAGATCGTCTGAGCAGGGGAACACCATGACTCTCAAGGTCCACCACCTGCGGCCGGCTCCCGGCGCTCACACCAAGAAGACCCGCGTGGGTCGTGGTGAGGGCTCCAAGGGTAAGACCGCCGGTCGCGGCACCAAGGGCTCCGGCGCCCGCGTGCAGGTGTCTGCCCGCTTCGAGGGCGGTCAGACCCCGCTGCACATGCGGCTGCCGAAGCTCTCGGGCTTCAAGAACAACAACAAGGTCGTCTTCCAGGTCGTGAACCTGGACCGGATCGCCTCGCTCTTCCCCGAGGGCGGCTCGGTCAACCCGGACTCGCTGGCGGACGCCGGCGCGGTGCGGCGCGGCCAGCCGGTCAAGGTGCTGGGCACCGGCGAGCTCGGCGGCGTCCAGGTCCACGTGCACGCGCACGCCTTCTCGGCTTCGGCCGCGGAGAAGATCGGCGCGGCCGGGGGCAGCACCACCCAGATCTGAGCGAGGACCCCCCTGCCGTCCCGCCTCGAACGCGCTCGAGGCGGGACCTAGCAGGGGGGCCTTTCTCTGTCCGCGGCCGGGCCCGCCGACGCCCCGGTCCGTCCCCTCGGGACGGCCGGGGTCGGTTCGCCCGACCTCCGTTGATAACCTCGCACGACCGACTCGGGGAGGGCACGTGCTGCAGGCGTTCGCCGCGGCGTTCCGGACGCCAGACCTCCGGCGCAAGCTGCTGTTCTCCCTGGCGGTCATCGCCGTCTACCGGCTGGGCGCCAGCATCCCCGGCCCAGGCGTGTCCATCGAGGCGATCAACAGCTGCCTCGAGCAGGCGCAGGCCTCCGACCAGCGGGACGTCTACTCGCTGGTCAACCTGTTCTCCGGCGGTGCGCTGCTGCGCCTCTCGGTCTTCGCGCTCGGCATCATGCCGTACATCACCGCGAGCATCATCGTCCAGCTGCTGGTCGTGGTCATCCCACGATTCGAGCAGCTGAAGAAGGAAGGGCAGTCCGGTCAGGCGAAGCTGACCCAGTACACCCGTTACCTGACGATCGCCCTCGCGGTCCTGCAGAGCACCGGCATCATCGCCCTCGCCCGCAGCGGTCAGCTCTTCCCCGGCTGCGCGCAGGACATCATCCCGTCGGACTCGGTCTGGACCACGATCATCCTGGTCGTCACCCTCACCGCCGGCACCGCCGTCATCATGTGGCTGGGTGAGCTGCTGACCGAGAAGGGGATCGGCAACGGCATGTCCGTGCTGATCTTCACCTCGATCGCCGCCCGAATCCCCGCCGAGGGCGGGTCGATCCTGCAGGCGCGCGGTGCGTTCATCTTCGCGATCGTCTGCCTGATCGCGGTCGTCATCATCGGCACCGTCGTCTACGTCGAGCAGGCGCAGCGGCGCATCCCGGTGCAGTACGCCAAGCGCATGGTCGGCCGACGCATGTACGGCGGCACCTCCACCTACCTGCCGCTGAAGGTGAACCAGGCGGGTGTCATCCCGGTCATCTTCGCCTCGTCGCTGCTCTACCTGCCGCAGCTGATCGCCCAGCTCCAGGGGGACACCGCCGGCCCGGTCCGGCGGTTCTTCGAGTCCTACGTGATCAACCAGAGCAGCCCGGTGCACATCGCGATCTACTTCGCGATGATCATCTTCTTCACGTACTTCTACGTGTCGATCACGTTCAACCCCGAGGAGCGGGCGGAGGACATGAAGCGCTACGGCGGCTTCATCCCGGGCATCCGGCCGGGGCGTCCCACCGCGGAGTACCTGCAGTACGTGCTGTCCCGGATCACCCTGCCCGGGTCGATCTACCTGGGGCTGGTCGCGGTGCTGCCCAACCTCTTCCTCTCCATCACGCAGGAGGGGCAGAACCAGAACTTCCCGTTCGGCGGGACCGCGGTGCTGATCATGGTGGGAGTGGGCTTGGAGACGGTGAAGCAGATCGAGACGCAACTCAACCAGCGCAGCTACGAAGGGTTCCTGAAGTAGTGCGCGTCGTGCTGCTGGGCCCGCCTGGAGCCGGCAAGGGGACCCAGGCCCAGATCATCGCCGGCCGGCTGTCGGTGCCCGCGATCTCCACGGGCGACATCTTCCGGGCCAACGTGAGCGGCCAGACGGAGCTCGGACGGGCCGCCAAGGTCTACATGGACGCCGGCGACCTCGTGCCCGACGAGATCACGGTGGCGATGGTCTCCGACCGGCTCGCCGAGCCCGACGCCAAGGCCGGCTTCCTGCTCGACGGCTTCCCGCGCACCATCGCCCAGGCCGAGCAGCTGCGTGATTCCCTCGCCGAGATGGGGCACCGGCTCGACCGCGTACTGGAGCTCGTCGTCGACCAGGACGAGCTGGTCCGGCGTCTCTCCGGCCGGCGCATGCTCGTGGACGGCGAGTGGGTCCAGCGCGACGACGACAAGCCCGAGACCGTGCGGCACCGCCTCGAGGTCTACCGGGAACAGACGGCGCCGCTGTCCGGTTTCTACGCCGAGGCCGGGCTGCTCAGCCAGATCGACGCGATCGGGGAGATCGACGAGGTCACCCGGCGGGCGCTGACAGCCCTCGGCGCCGAGGACGCGCTGGCGGACGAGCCGGCCGACGGCTCGACCGAGGACTGAGGCCGGGACGTCCCCGGTGCACGGCGACCGCAGTGCCGCGCTCCTCGCCCGACTGCCCCTGTTGGCCAAGTGGAGTGGACGCATGATCCAGATCAAGACGGCGCACGAGATCGAGCTGATGCGTGCCTCCGGGCTCGTGACCGCCGGTGCCCTGAAGGCGGTGCGCGCCGCCGTGCGTCCCGGGGTGAGCACCAAGGAGCTCGACGCGATCGCTGAGGACCACATCCGGTCCCAGGGCGCGGTGCCGAACTTCCTCGGCTACCACGGCTTCACCGGCACCATCTGCGCCTCGGTGAACCACGAGGTGGTGCACGGCATCCCGAACCCGGACCGGGTGCTCGCCGACGGCGACAACATCTCGATCGACTGCGGCGCCATCCTGAACGGTTGGCACAGCGACTCCGCGATCACCGTGACGGTGGGGGAGCCCTCCCCGGAGGACGCCGCGCTGCTCGAGGTGACCGAGCGGTCGATGTGGGCGGGGCTCGCCCGCGCGCTGGCCGGCGGTCGGCTCACCGACATCAGCCACGCGGTGGAGGAGGCGATAACCGCCTCGGAGCATCCGTACGGCATCGTCGACCACTACGGCGGTCACGGTATCGGGACCGAGATGCACCAGGATCCGCACGTCCTCAACTACGGCCGGGCCGGCCGCGGTCCGAAGCTGGTCCCGGGCATGGCGCTGGCCATCGAACCGATGGTCACCGTGGGCGACCCGGCGACGGTGGAGCTCGAGGACGGGTGGACCGTGGTCACCAAGGACGGCTCCCGGGCCGCTCACTTCGAGCACTCCGTGGCCATCACCCCCGAGGGCCCCTGGGTCCTGACCGCCGAGGACGGCGGTGTCGCCGGCCTGGCACCGTTCGGCGTCACACCGCGCACCTGAGAAGGGCCCCCACCGCTCGCTCCGTTCGCGCGGGCCCCTGCGACGGGGCCGATGCGCCTGCCGGCGGGGTGCGCGGCCACCGTCACTCCAGCCCGGGTTGGAGACTCGGGGCGGGGCGGGGTAGAGTGGCCGATGGCGTTCGCGTCGTCCGTCGTCCTGCTGTGGCCGTAGTCCGACGGACGCCCTCTGCGAGATCGCCGCTCCAGCACCACCGTCCGTGCCGTCCCGGCATGGGCGCGACCAGCTCCACTGCGAGTTCTGTGAACGAGGAGGCCGTGTAGGGCATGGCAAAGAAGGACGGGGCCATCGAGGTCGAGGGTCGCGTCGTCGAGCCGCTCCCCAACGCGATGTTCCGAGTGGAACTGCAGAACGGGCACCGGGTGCTCGCCCACATCAGCGGCAAGATGCGGCAGCACTACATCCGCATCCTGCCCGAGGACCGCGTGGTCGTGGAGCTCTCGCCCTACGACCTGACCCGCGGTCGCATCGTCTACCGCTACAAGTGACCGCCGGCCCTCCGTGCAACGAGCGCGGGCGTCGGCACATCGATCTGAGGAATGAGGGGCGGCACCGGTGAAGGTCCAGCCGTCGGTGAAGAAGATCTGCGACAAGTGCAAGGTGATCCGCCGGCATGGCCGGGTCATGGTCATCTGCGACAACGCCCGGCACAAGCAGCGCCAGGGCTGAGGGAGTACCTGAACATGGCACGACTGGCTGGCGTCGACCTGCCCCGCGAGAAGCGGATGGAGATCGCGCTCACCTACATCTACGGGATCGGCAAGACCTCGGCGAAGGCGACCTTGAGCGCGACGGGCGTGAGCCCGGACCTGCGCGCGAAGGACCTCTCCGACGAGGACCTGCTGAAGCTCCGCGACTACATCGACGAGCACTTCCGCGTCGAGGGTGACCTGCGCCGTGAGGTCGCCGCCGACATCCGCCGCAAGGTGGAGATCGGCTGCTACCAGGGCCTGCGCCACCGCCGTGGCCTGCCCGTGCACGGTCAGCGCACCAAGACCAACGCGCGCGGCCGCAAGGGCCCGCGCAAGACGATCGCCGGCAAGAAGAAGGCTCGCTGAGTCGAGCTCGACGGCGCGCCGTCGCGGGTCCGTAGGGCCGGACCGGCGGCGCGCCAGCAGCGACAGCGCTGCACCCGCACCACCAGGCCACGAACACAGACACAGACCGGAGAGACATGCCTCCCAGGGCTCGCGCGGCTGCTGGCACCAAGAAGGTGCGCCGCAAGGAGAAGAAGAACGTCGCCCACGGCGCGGCGCACATCAAGAGCACGTTCAACAACACGATCGTGTCGATCACCGACCCGACCGGGAACGTGATCAGCTGGGCCTCCGCCGGCCACGTCGGCTTCAAGGGCTCCCGCAAGTCCACGCCGTTCGCCGCGCAGATGGCCGCCGAGAACGCCGCGCGCAAGGCGCAGGAGCACGGCATGCGCAAGGTCGACGTCTTCGTCAAGGGCCCGGGCTCCGGCCGGGAGACCGCGATCCGCTCGCTGCAGGCCACCGGCCTCGAGGTGGGTCAGATCCAGGACGTGACGCCGCAGCCGCACAACGGTTGCCGCCCCAAGAAGCGCCGCCGGGTCTGACCGGTCACTGACGAGACGAAGAGGTAGATAGACGTGGCCCGTTACACCGGAGCCGACTGCCGCCTGTGCCGGCGCGAGAAGATGAAGCTGTTCCTCAAGGGCAGCAAGTGCGAGTCCCCGAAGTGCCCGATCGAGATCCGGCCGTACCCGCCGGGCGAGCACGGCCGGGGTCGCAGCAAGGACAGCGAGTACCTGCTGCAGCTGCGTGAGAAGCAGAAGGCCCGCCGCATCTACGGCGTGCTGGAGAAGCAGTTCCGCGGCTACTACGAAGAGGCGAACAAGAAGACGGGCAAGACCGGTGAGGTCCTGCTGCAGATCCTCGAGTCGCGCCTGGACAACGTGGTCTACCGGGCCGGTTTCGCCGAGTCCCGTGACATGGCCCGCCAGCTGGTGCGCCACGGCCACATCAAGGTCAACGGCCACAAGGTCGACATCCCGTCCTACCGGGTGAGCGCCAACGACATCGTCGAGGTCGCCGCCAAGTCGGTCGAGATGGTCCCCTTCCAGCTCGCCCAGGCCAAGGCCGGGCAGCGCCCCGTGCCGCCGTGGCTGGAGGTCATCACCACGCAGCTGAAGGTGTTGGTCCACAACATCCCGGCGCGCCAGGTGATCGACACCCCGGTGCAGGAGCAGCTGATCGTGGAGCTCTACTCCAAGTGATCCACCGGCCCTGACCAGGCTCTCGCCTGGTCAGGGCCTGCACGACGGCGGGACGGGCGGACAGATGTCCGTCCCGCCGGCACCACCCCTCACGGCGTCATATGGCGGGTGCCGGAGGACCTGAAGGAGAACCATGCTCATCGCACAGCGTCCGACCCTCACCGAGGAGACCATCGACGCCCAGCGCTCGCGGTTCGTCATCGAGCCGCTGGAGCCGGGCTTCGGCTACACCCTCGGCAACTCCCTGCGTCGCACCCTGCTGTCCTCGATCCCCGGCGCTGCTGTCACCAGCATCCGCATCGAGGGCACCCTGCACGAGTTCACCACCGTGCCGGGCGTCAAGGAGGACGTCACCGAGATCATCCTGAACCTCAAGGGTCTCGTGGTCAGCTCCGACTCCGACGAGCCGGTCACCATGTACCTGCGCAAGCAGGGCCCGGGCGAGGTCACCGCCGCCGACATCGCGCCGCCGGCCGGTGTCGAGGTGCACAACCCCGAGCTGCACATCGCCACGCTCAACGCGAAGGGCCGCCTCGAGGTCGAGCTCGTCGTCGAGCGCGGCCGCGGGTACGTGCCGGCCACCCAGAACAAGCAGCCCGGCCAGGAGATCGGTCGCATCCCCGTCGACTCGATCTACTCCCCGGTGCTCAAGGTCACCTACGCCGTCGAGGCCACCCGCGTCGAGCAGCGCACCGACTTCGACCGCCTGGTCGTCGACGTCGAGACCAAGCCGTCGATGGAGCCCCGCGACGCCATCGCCAGCGCCGGCTCGACCCTGGTCGAGCTCTTCGGCCTGCTGCGCGAGCTCAACGTCGACGCCGAGGGCATCGAGGTGGGGCCCAGCCCGGCCGAGGCCGCCGACATCGCGAACTTCTCGATGCCGATCGAGGACATGGACCTCACCGTCCGGTCCTACAACTGCCTCAAGCGCGAGGGCGTGCACACCGTCGGTGAGCTCGTCACCCGCTCCGAGGCCGACCTGCTCGACATCCGCAACTTCGGTGCGAAGTCGATCGACGAGGTCAAGCTGAAGCTCGCCGCCATGGGCCTCGCGCTCAAGGACAGCCCGCCCGGGTTCGTCCCCTCCTCGGTGGAGAGCTACGACGAGGGCTACGAGACCGACGCGTACCAGGGCGACGCCGCCTTCGGCGACCCGGCCCAGTACGACGAGGGCAACTACCAGGAGACCGAGCAGCTCTGACGAAGGACCCCGCTGCCCCCCGCCGCGAGCACGCTCGCGGCGGGGCCCCGCAGCGGGGCCACTCGGGGCCCGGCACACTGGTCCCGGACCCAGCACCGCACTCTGCAGCACCGCGATGGACGACGCAGCCGGCACATGCCCGCCCGGCCGCCTGAGGAAGGACCGACATGCCCACCCCCACCAAGGGCCCCCGTCTCGGCGGGTCCCCCGCGCACGAGCGGCTGATGCTGGCCAACCTGGCCACCTCGCTGTTCGAGCACGGGCGGATCACCACCACCGAGGCCAAGGCCAAGCGGCTGCGCCCGCTGGCCGAGAAGCTGGTCACCTTCGCCAAGCGTGGTGACCTGCACGCCCGCCGGCAGGTCATGACGACGATCCGTGACAAGGACGTCGTGCACCACCTGTTCGCCGAGATCGGTCCCCGCTTCGCGGAGCGCCCCGGTGGCTACACGCGCATCGTCAAGGTCGGTCCCCGCAAGGGCGACAACGCCCCCATGGCGATCATCGAACTGGTCGAGGGTCAGACCGTGGCCCAGCAGGCCGTCGGTGAGGCCGAGCGTGCCCGTGGCACCCGCTTCGCCTCCGGCACCGGCGCGGCCGCTGCTGCCGGTGAGGTCAACGCCGACGCAGGCGACCTGACCGACACCGACGTCACCACCGGCCCCGGGGGCGACACGAGCCCGGCGGTCAGCGGCGACGAGCCGGCCGAGGACGTCGCTGCGGGCCAGGAGGTCGTCACCGACGTCTACAACCCGGACGGCGACCGGCAGGACGACGGGGACGTCACCCCCGAGCCGACCGCGGAGAACCTGGCCGTGGTCGACGACCCGACCCTCTCCCCGGACGTGGCGAACGCCGCGGCCGCCGAGGTCGAGGCCGCCGAGCTCAGCGACGCCGCCACCGCCGGGACGCACGCCCCGGGCGGCGAGCCCGAGATCGACCCCAAGTGATCCGACCGGCCTCGCGCTGAGGCCGGGGGTCATGGACCACCAGCACGCAACGGACGAGCCCGCCACCGCACCCGGTGGCGGGCTCGTCCGCGTTCGCCTGGACGTCGCCTACGACGGCACCGCGCTGCACGGGTGGGCCCGCCAGCCCGGCCTGCGCACCGTCCAGGGCGAGCTGGAGCTCGGCCTCGCCACGGTGCTGCGGTCCGACGTCGACCTCACGGTTGCCGGCCGCACCGACGCGGGCGTGCACGCCACCGGCCAGGTCGCGCACACCGACCTCCCGGCCGACCTGTTCGCCGCACACGAGCGGCGACTGCTGCGCCGGCTGCGCGGGGTGCTGCCGCCCGACGTCGCGGTGACCGGTGCCCGGGTGGTCACGTCCGACTTCGACGCCCGCTTCGGGGCCCTCGCCCGGCACTACGTGTACCGGCTGACCGACGCCGACGCCGGGCCGCCACCACTGCGCCGGGCGGACACCGTCGGCTGGGCCCGCACGCTGGACGCGGGCGCGATGTCGCTGGCCGCCGGCCTGCTGCTCGGGCAGCACGACTTCGCCGCCTACTGCCGACGCCGGGAGGGGGCGACGACCATCCGCACCCTGCTGGACCTCGACGTCGTCCGGGACGGCGACCTGATCGAGGTGCGCGCCTCGGCCGACGCCTTCTGCCACTCCATGGTCCGCAGCCTCGTGGGGGCGCTGATCGCCGTGGGCGAGGGACGACGGCCCGTGGGCTGGCCGGCGTCGCTGCTGGAGCTGCGCCGGCGGGCGAACGACGTGCCGGTGGCGCCGGCCGGCGGCCTGACGCTGGTCCGGGTCGACTACCCCTCGGACGCCCAGCTGGCCGACCGCGCCCGGCTCACCCGGGCGCGGCGCGACGGCTGATCAGGGGAGGGCGGCGACGGCCTCGTCGATCGGGGTCTCGCCGGCGACCAGCTCCACCACCTCGCCCCACTTCCCGGCGGCCAGGATCTCCGCGAGCACCGCGGCGACGTCGTCCCGGGGCACGCTGCCCCGCTCGACCCCGTGCCGGAGCGTGACGCGCCCGGTGCCGGGGTCGTCGGTGAGCCCGCCCGGCCGCACGATCGTGGTGTCCAGCCCAGCCCGGGGGAGGACGGAGTCCTCCGCGGCGAGCTTGGCCTGCAGGTACGCGGCGAACTGGGGGTCCATGCCCTGCGGGGTGCCCTGACGGGCCTGCTCGACGCCCATGGAGGAGACCAGGAGGTAGGGGCGCACCTCGGCCCGCTCGGCGGCGTCGGCGAGCAGCACGGCCGCTCCGCGGTCGACGGTGTGCTTGCGGTCCGGGCCGCTGTTCGGTCCGCCGCCGGCGGCGAAGACCACGGCGTCGGCACCGCGGACCACGTCGGCGACCTGGTCGACCGAGGCCTGCTCCAGGTCCAGGACCGTGGGCTGGACGCCGTCGGCCTCCAGGTCGGCCCGGTGGTCGGGGTTGCGGACGATGCCGACGACGGTGTCCCCGCGGCTGCTGAGCAGCCGGCCGAGGCGACGCGCGACCTGTCCATGGGCTCCGGCGATCACGATGCGCATGGCCCCGCCCTACCCGCCGGCGCTGCCCGGCAGTCGTCCGGTGGCGGCGGCCCGGGCCGCGGCGAGCTCCGCAGGGGTGTCGCAGTCGGTCCACGGCGGCGGGGTGCCGGGCGGCGCGGAGGGGTGGTGCCGGACGGCGGCGAGGGGCCCCAGCACCGACCGCAGGGGCGCGTGCGGGCGGGCCCCGACGAGCGCGGTCCGGAGCGGCCCGGTGCGCCACAGCCCCAGGAGCAGCTGGTCCCGGCCGGTCTCGTCGACGACGAGCGCGCCGTCCCCGGTGAGCCTGTCCCGCAGCTCGGCGACGAGCTGCGGCGTGACGAACGGCAGGTCGCCGGCGAGCACCGCGACCACGCCGACGCCGGGGGGCACCGCGGCGAGGCCGGCGGCCAGCGCCGGCACGGGGCCACCGCCGGGGGGCTCCTCCCGCACCAGCACGGCACCCGCCGGCACGTCCTGGGGAGGGCCGACGACGACCCGGGGCCGCGCGTCGGCCACCGCGGCCAGGACGGCGTCCAGCATGGTCCGGCCACCGACGTCGAGCTGCGGCTTGGGCTGCCCGCCCAGGCGGGAGGCGCGGCCGCCGGCGAGGACGACCGCGGCGTAGGGCGGGAGCTCGGTCACGGCACGAACGGTAGGGCGCGACCGGTGAGTACCGTCAGGCGCGTGGGACGAGTCACCAGCCGGACCCCGGTGCTGCGCATCCGGGGCGACCTGCACACCAAGCGCCCGGACACCGTCGCGGCGGAGGAGCCGTTGGAGATTCGCCTGGGCGGCACCCCGCTGGCGGTGACGATGCGCACCCCGGGCGACGACTTCGACCTCGTGCACGGGTTCCTGGCCACCGAGGGCGTCATCCGCAGCGCCGACGACCTCGCCGGGCTGCGGTACTGCAACTCCGTCGACGACGAGGGCAGGAACACCTACAACGTGGTGGACGTCGACCTCGCGCCCGGCGTCGAGGCACCGGACACCGCGCTGGACCGGAACTTCTACACGTCCAGCTCGTGCGGGGTCTGCGGCAAGGCGAGCATCGACGCGATCCGCACCCGGACCAGCTACGCCATCGCCGGTGACGACACCCGGCTCACGCTGGAGACGCTGCTGGCCCTGCCCGACCGCCTGCGGGCGGCGCAGCAGGTGTTCGAGAAGACCGGTGGGCTGCACGCGGCCGGGCTGTTCACGCCCGAGGGCGAGCTGGTCGCGCTGCGCGAGGACGTCGGCCGGCACAACGCGGTGGACAAGGTCATCGGTGACGCGGTGCGCGAGGGGCGGGTGCCGCTGTCCCGGCACGTCCTCATGGTCAGCGGGCGGTCGTCGTTCGAGCTGACCCAGAAGGCGGCGATGGCCGGCATCCCGGTGCTCGCCGCGGTGTCGGCGCCCAGCTCGCTGGCGGTGGAGCTGGCCCAGGAGTTCGGCATGACGCTGATCGGCTTCCTCCGCGGCGACGGCTGCAACGTCTACACCCACCCGGAGAGACTGCTGCTCTGACTGCGACGCTGCCGCGCCGCACCGCGGCCAGGTGTCGTCCCCGATCTGCGCTGAGCCGCTGCCCGCGTTCCCGGCGGGAGCCTCCGGCCCCGCGCCGGGTCCCCCGGACCGTCCTACGGACGGGTGGTCCGTACCCGTACCCGGCTCTCCGACCTCACGGGCCCGGCGCTGACGCGCCGGGCCCGTGGTCGCCGCCGCGGAGCTGGCTGACGACGTGCGGCAGGAGCGGGCCGAGGACGGCGAGCCCGTCGCGGACACCGCCGGTGGAGCCGGGCAGGTTCACGATCAGGGTGCGGCTGCAGGTGCCGGCCAGACCCCGGGACAGCACCGACGTCGGCACGCTGCCTTGGCCGTACCGCCGGATCGCCTCGGCGATGCCGGGCGCCTCCCGTTCCAGGACGGCGCGGGTCGCCTCGGGGGTGACGTCGGTGGGGGTCAGCCCGGTGCCGCCGGTGGTGAGGACGACGTCGGCGCCGGCGGCCACCGCCTCGCGGAGCACGATCTCCAGCTCGGCGATGTCGTCCGGGCGGACGTGCGGCCCCTCGACGGTGAAGCCGAGCTCGCGCAGGCCGTCGGCGAGCGCCTGGCCGCTGCGGTCCTCGTACACGCCGAACGCCGCGCGGTTGGACGCGGTGACGACGACGGCCAGGGCGTCGGGCGGGAGCTCGGTCACCGGTGGAAGTCCCCGCTCTTGCCGCCGGTCTTCGACAGCAGCTGGACGTCGGTGAGGGAGGCGCGCTTGTCGACGGCCTTGACCATGTCGATCATCGTGAGCCCGGCGACGGTGACCGCCGTCAGGGCCTCCATCTCCACGCCGGTGCGGTCGGCGGTGCGCGCGGTGGCGGTGATCTCCACGGCGTCGGCGGTGATCTCCAGGTCGACGGTCACCCCGTGCAGCGCGATCGGGTGGCACAGCGGCACCAGGTCCGGCGTCCGCTTGGCCCCGGCGATGCCGGCGATCCGCGCGGTGGCGATCGCGTCGCCCTTCGGCACGCCCCCGCTGCGCAGCAGCGCGACGACCTCCGGGCTGACCAGCACCCGGCCGGCCGCGGTGGCCGTGCGGGCGGTGACCGCCTTCGCGGTGACGTCGACCATCCGGGCGGCGCCGGACTCGTCGAGGTGGGTGAGCCGGGGCTCGCTCATTGGAGTGCTCCTTCGATCAGGACGACGGTCACCTCGGCGCCCGCGGGCAGCTCGGTGACCTCCTCGGGGAGGACGACCAGGCAGTTGGCGCGGGCCAGGTGGGCGACCAGGTGCGAGCCGGGGCCACCGACCTGGGACACCTCGCCGCCGTCGAACCGGCCGCGGAGGAACTGGCGCTTCCCCGCCGGGGAGTGCAGCGGCGCGGTGAGCCGGGCGGTGGTGCGCAGCCGGTCGGGGTCGCGGTGCCCCAGCGCCCGGCGCAGGGCCGGCCGCACGAACACCTCGAAGGAGACGAACGAGCTCACCGGGTTCCCGGGCAGGGTGACCACCGGGACGCCGTCCACGGTGCCGGCCCCCTGGGGCCCGCCGGGCTGCATGGCGACCTTGCCGAACTCGACGGTGCCCAGGCCGCGGAAGGCGTCCTTGACCACCTCGTAGGCGCCGGCGCTCACCCCGCCGCTGGTCACCAGCAGGTCGGCGGTGCTGAGCTCGGCGCGGACGGTGCGCAGGAACTCGTCGACGTCGTCGGGCACGAAGTGCAGCGTGCGCGCCTCGCCGCCGGCGGCCTCGACCGCCGCGGCCAGCAGCACCGAGTTCGACTCGTAGATCTGCCCCGGCAGCAGCGGCCGGCCGGGCTCGACCAGCTCGCTGCCGGTGGACAGCACCAGCACCCGCGGGCGGCGGCGCACGGGCACGACGGCGTGGCCGAGCGCGGCCGCCAGGCCGAGCTGCGCGGCGCCGAGCGGCGTGCCCGCGGCGAGGGCGACCTCGCCGGCGCGGATGTCCTCCCCGGTGTGGCGCAGGTGCGCGCCGGCGGCGGGGGCGCCGGTGATGGTGACCACGTCGGTCGCGCCGTCGGTGCGCTCCACCGGGACGACGACGTCTGCGCCGGCCGGCACGGGGGCGCCGGTCATGATCCGGTGCGCCGTGCCCGGCTCGAGGACCGGGACGTCGGTGCGCCCGGCCGGGATGTCGGCGGCGACCGGCAGCCGGACGGGGGTCTCCGGTCCGGCCCCCGCCACCTCGGCGTGCCGGGCGGCGTAGCCGTCCATCGCCGAGTTGGTGAAGCCGGGCAACGAGACCAGCGCGGTGAGGTCGGCGGCGAGCACCCGTCCGGCGGCAGCGCCGAGCGGGACGTCCTCGACCGGCAGCGGGGCCAGCAGGCCGCGCACCACCGCCTGGTGTTCCTCGACCGTTCGCACGCCCCCATCCTCACCGACCCGGCCCGGCGCCGGACCAGGGGGCGCGTGCACCACCCGGCGGGACCGGGCAGGGTGGGCTCCGTGAGCGCTCCGGAGGGACCGGCCGTCGTCGTCGGGCAGGTGGGCCGTGACCTGGTGCTGGAGATCGACCAGCTGCCCGCCGGCGGCGGCAGCACCCCGGTGCGCTCCCGCCGTGAGCTGCTCGGGGGCAAGGGCGCCAACCAGGCCGTCGCCATGCAGCAGCTGGGTCTGCCGGCTGCGCTGGTGGGCGTGCTGGGGGACGACGAGGCGGGTGACCACGTGCTGGCCCAGGCGGTGCACGACGGGCTCTGGATCTCCGGGGTGGTGCGCCGGCGCGGTGGGACCACCGCCCTGCTGGTCGACCTGGTGGAGGCCGGCGGCACCCGGCGGCTCCTCGAGGACGTGCCCGGGTCGAGCCTGCTGACCCCGGCCGACGTGGCGGCCGCCGGTGAGCTGTTCGAGCGCGCCCGGGCGGTCGTCCTGCAGCTGCAGCAGCCCGGGCCGGCGGTGCGGGCGGCGCTGGAGCTCGCGCCCCGCAGCGCCCTGACGGTGGCCGACGGCGCCCCGCCGGACGGCGAGACGGCGGAGGCGCTGCTGGCCGGGGTGCAGGTCCTCCGCGCGGACGCCGCCGAGGCCGGCATGTGGGTCGGCGGCGAGCTGTCCGGCCTGGACGACGTGCGCGCCGCGGCCACCGAGCTCTGCCACCGGGGCCCGCGGGTGGTCTGCCTGGCCGCCGGTGAGCAGGGCGACCTGACCGTGTGGCGCTCGCGCAGCGGGCGGGTGCAGGAGCAGCTCGTCCCGTTGCAGGGGGAGTCCCCGGTCGACCCGACCGGCGCGGGGGACACCGTCGTCGCCGCGCTCACCGCGGCCCTGCTGGCCGGCCGTGACCCCCGGGAGGCGGCCTGGCAGGCGGGCGTCGCCGCGGCGCGCACCGTCTCCCGGCTCGGCGGCCGCCCGCGGCTGGACGCCGAGGAGGTGCGGCGGTCCGCCGAGGAGGCCCGTCGTCCTGCCGGTCGCTGACCTCGCCGCTAGCGTGGTGGCCCGGATCCTAGGGGAGAGGACTGCTGTGAGCGAGATCGACCGGATGCTGGCGGCCAACGAGGAGTGGCTGGCCGAGTTCCCGGGGCCCATGCCGGTGGCGCCCGGGCGCAAGGTCGCCGTCGTGGCCTGCATGGACTCCCGGATGCCGCTGTTCGGCCTGCTCGGCCTCGCGGTGGGCGACGCCCACGTGCTCCGCAACGCCGGCGGCCTGGTCACCGAGGACACCCTCCGCTCGCTCGCCATCTCCCAGCACCTCCTGGGCACCCGCTCCGTGGTGCTCGTGCACCACACCGACTGCGGGCTGAACAAGGCGACCGAGGAGCAGTTCCGCGCCGCCGTCGAGGAGGCCACCGGGGTGCGGCCGCCGTGGCCCGCGGGTGCCTTCAGCGACCTGGACGCCGACGTCCGGGAGTCGATCCGCCGCGTGCGCGAGGCGCCCTACCTGGTGACCGAGGAGATCCGGGGCACGGTCTACGACGTCACGACGGGCCGGCTGCGCGAGGTGTCCTGACGGCGGGCCTGCAGGGCCCGTTGCGAGCTCGCGGGCGGTGCGGCGGGCGAGATCCTTTGGGGGTCCTCCCTCCTGGTATCGTGTCCGTTTGGCGCGCGCTGCCGGCTGGTGCACGCGTGTCCCGGGTCGTCGGTCACCTGCACGCACGGTGCCCGGATGGCGGCCAAGTCTCCCGTGCTCGGTGAGGCGATCCCACCAGCCGCCCGCCCGATCGACGAAGGACAGTGAGCCTCGTGCGCACGTACAGCCCCAAGCCCGGTGACATCACCCGGGCGTGGCACGTCATCGACGCCACCGACGTGGTGCTCGGCCGACTCGCCAGCCAGACCGCACAGCTGCTGCGCGGCAAGCACAAGCCCCAGTTCGCCCCGCACGTGGACGCCGGTGACTTCGTCGTCATCGTCAACGCGGGCAAGGTGGCGCTGACCGGCTCCAAGCGCGACGACAAGATCGCCTACCGCCACTCCGGCCACCCGGGCGGCCTCAAGCGGACCAACGTCGGCGACGAGCTCCGGACCCGCCCCGACCGCGTCATCGAGCGCGCCGTCAAGGGGATGCTGCCGCACAACTCGCTGGGCCGGCAGATGCTCTCCAAGCTCAAGGTCTACGCCGGGCCCGAGCACCCGCACGCCGCCCAGCAGCCCCAGACCTACGAGATCAAGCAGGTGGCCCAGTGACCACGCCCATGACCACGGCCCAGACCGTGACCGACGCCGACGGGCGTCCGGTGCAGACCGTCGGCCGCCGCAAGGAGGCCATCGTCCGGGTGCGCCTGCTCCCCGGCACCGGCCAGTTCCGGCTCAACGGCCGCTCCATCGAGGAGTACTTCCCGAACAAGGTCCACCAGCAGCTCATCCGTGAGCCGTTCGTGATCCTGGAGAAGGCCGAGCAGTACGACGTCGTGGGCATCCTGCACGGCGGTGGCGTCAGCGGCCAGGCCGGCGCCCTGCGCCTGGCGATCGCCCGCGCGCTGATCGAGGTCGAGCCCGACGACCGGCCGACGCTGAAGAAGGCCGGCTTCCTGACCCGTGACCCGCGTGTCACCGAGCGCAAGAAGTACGGCCTGAAGAAGGCCCGCAAGGCCCCGCAGTACTCCAAGCGCTGACCGGCGTCCGGGGGTCTGTTCCATGGGTCGCCTCTTCGGCACCGACGGCGTCCGGGGCCGGGCCAACGCCGACCTGACGCCGGAACTGGCCCTCTCGGTGGCCCGTGCGGCCGCCAGCGTGCTCGCCGACCGCGACGGGACCTCGCGTCCCGTCGCGGTCGTCGGCCGCGACCCCCGCGCGAGCGGGGAGATGCTCGAGGCGGCCGTGGTCGCCGGGCTGGCCAGTGCCGGAGCCGAGGTGCTGCGGGTGGGCGTGCTGCCCACGCCGGCCATCGCGCACCTGACCGGGCGCACCGACGCCGACCTCGGCGTGATGCTGTCGGCCAGCCACAACCCGATGCCCGACAACGGCATCAAGCTGTTCAGCCGCGGTGGGCACAAGCTGCCCGACGCGGTCGAGGCGGCGATCGAACGGCGGGTCGCCGGCGGTCTCGACGGCGGTGACCCCCGGGGCGACCACCGCCCCACCGGCGGCGGGGTCGGCCGCGTCCGTGAGCTGGCCGGCGCCGCCGAGGACTACACCGCCCACGTGCTCTCCGCCCTGCGCGAGCCGTTGCGCGGCCTGCGCGTGGTGGTCGACTGCGCCCACGGCGCCGCCTTCCGCTGCGCTCCCGAGGTCTACCGCCGGGCCGGTGCGCAGGTGCACGTCATCGGTGGCGAGCCCGACGGCTGGAACATCAACGACGGCATCGGCTCGACCCACCTGGAGCCGCTGATCGCCGAGGTCGCCCACCGCGGCGCGGACATCGGCATCGCCCACGACGGTGACGCCGACCGCTGCCTGGCCGTCACCGCCGAGGGGCAGGTCGTCGACGGCGACGCGATCCTCGCGATCTGCGCCTTGGCGCTGCACGAGAGCGGCAACCTCACCGACGACACGGTCGTGGCGACGGTGATGAGCAACCTCGGCTTCCACCACACCATGCGCGACGCGGGCATCACGGTGCAGACCACCGCCGTCGGTGACCGCTACGTGCTGGAGGCGCTCCGGTCCCGCGGGCTGTCGCTCGGGGGCGAGCAGAGCGGTCACCTGGTCTTCCTGGACTGGGCCACCACCGGCGACGGCCTGCTCACCGGCCTGGCCCTGCTGTCCCGGATGAGCGCGACCGGGGCGTCGCTGGCGGAGCTGGCCTCCGTCGTCCGGCGGCTGCCGCAGACGCTGGTGAACGTGCCGGTCACCGACCGGCTGGCGGTCGTGGAGAGCGACGAGGTCGCCCAGGCGGTCAACGCCGTCGAGGCCGAGCTCGGGGACGCCGGCCGGGTGCTGCTGCGCCCCTCGGGCACCGAGCAGCTGGTCCGGGTGATGGTCGAGGCGCCCACCCAGGAGGAGGCCGACGCGACCGCCGCCCGGCTGGCTGCGGTGGTGGCCGCCACCGGCTGAACGCCCGGGGCGCCGCACCGCGCTCCCTTGTCGCACCTGTCCCGTGCGATCCGTGTCGCCGTCGACCGTGACGGAACGGTCGCACGCTCGCCGGTACCATCGGTCGAATGTGCGGCATCGTGGGGTATGTGGGACCGCAGGACTCGCTCGACGTGGTCCTCGACGGTCTCCGCCGGCTCGAGTACCGCGGGTACGACTCGGCCGGGGTCGCGGTCGTCGCCGACGGGCGGCTGAGCACCGCGAAGAAGGCCGGCAAGCTCGCCAACCTGGAGAAGGAGCTCGCCGAGGAGGGGCTGCCCGCCGCCACCATCGGACTCGGACACACCCGGTGGGCCACCCACGGGGGGCCCACCGACCGCAACGCCCACCCGCACGTCTCCGCCGACGGCACCGTCGCGGTCGTGCACAACGGCATCATCGAGAACTTCGCCGCGCTGCGTGCCGAGATCGAGGCGACCGGTGTGGAGTTCACCTCCGAGACCGACACCGAGGTCGTAGCCCACCTGCTGGCCGCTGCCTACCGGGAGCTGCCCGCCGGTGCCGGCCGGCTCGCCGAGGCGATGCGGGTGGTCAGCGGCCGGCTCGAGGGCGCCTTCACCCTGGTCGC
Organism: Modestobacter sp. SYSU DS0657; assembly: GCF_054050925.1. NCBI lineage: Bacteria > Bacillati > Actinomycetota > Actinomycetes > Geodermatophilales > Geodermatophilaceae > Modestobacter > Modestobacter sp. SYSU DS0657. Next base: position 29,333 of record NZ_JBJHAG010000022.1, read on the forward strand.
CGGGCACGCGGCGGAGCCCGACACCCTGGTCGCCTCCCGGCGCAACAGCCCGCTGGTCGTGGGCGTCGGTGAGGGTGAGTACTTCCTCGGCTCCGACGTCGCGGCCTTCATCGGGCACACCCGCAAGGCCCTCGAGCTCGGCCAGGACCAGGTCGTGGAGATCGACCGCACCCGCGGGGTCACGGTCACCGACTTCGCCGGCGCACCGGTCGAGCCCACCGGCTACGACGTCGACTGGGACGCCGCGGCCGCCGAGAAGGGCGGCTACGACTGGTTCATGCTCAAGGAGATCGCCGAGCAGCCGCAGGCGGTCGCGGACACCCTGCTGGGTCGGCTGGGGGAGAACGGCGAGCTCGTCCTCGACGAGGTCCGCCTCTCCGACCAGGAGCTGCGCGACATCGACAAGGTCTTCGTCGTCGCCTGCGGCACCGCCTACCACGCCGGCCTGATCGCCAAGTACGCCATCGAGCACTGGACCCGGATCCCGGTGGAGGTGGAGCTGGCCAGCGAGTTCCGCTACCGCGACCCGGTGCTGGACCGCTCGACGCTCGTGGTCGTCATCAGCCAGTCCGGTGAGACGATGGATACCCTGATGGCGCTGCGGCACGCCCGCGAGCAGAAGGCCCGGGTGCTGGCGATCTGCAACGCGAACGGCTCGACGATCCCGCGCGAGTCCGACGCCGTCCTCTACACCCACGCCGGGCCGGAGGTCGCCGTCGCCTCCACCAAGGGCTTCCTGACCCAGGTGGTCGCCTGCTACCTGGTGGGGCTGTTCCTCGCCCAGGTCCGCGGGGTCAAGTACGCCGACGAGGTCGCCTCGATCGTCGACGACCTGCGGCAGCTGCCGGGCGCGGTGTCCCAGGTGCTCGCCGACATGGAGCCGGTGCGCGAGCTGGCCCGGTCGCTGGCCACCGAGAACACGCTGCTGTTCCTCGGCCGGCACGTGGGCTACCCGGTCGCTCTCGAGGGCGCGCTCAAGCTCAAGGAGCTGGCCTACATCCACGCCGAGGGCTTCGCCGCCGGCGAGCTCAAGCACGGGTCGATCGCGCTGATCGGGCAGGGCACGCCGGTCGTCGTCGTGGTGCCGTCGCCGCGCAGCCGCGGGTCGGTGCACGGCAAGGTCGTCTCCAACATCCAGGAGGTCCGCGCCCGCGGCGCCCGGACCATCGTGGTGGCCGAGGAGGGTGACGACGACGTGCTGCCCTACGCCGACCACCTGATCCGGGTGCCGCGCACGCCCACCCTGCTGGCGCCGGTGGTCACCACCGTGCCGCTGCAGGTGCTGGCCTGCGAGATCGCCGACACCCGGGGCCTGGACGTCGACCAGCCGCGCAACCTGGCGAAGTCCGTCACCGTCGAGTAGGAGGGGCCTGTTCCCCGGTTGGATCAGGTCACCTGATCACTGCCTGTCCCCCCGCACCAGCATTGGTGCGGGGGGACAGGTGTTGGTGCAGGAGGACGCCGGGCGGGGCCACCGGGCAGACTGGGCGGGTGATCATCGGGGTCGGCATCGACGTGTGCCCGGTCGACCGGTTCGCCGCGTCGCTGCAGCGCACGCCGGGCCTGCGGGACCGGCTCTTCACCACCGCCGAGCAGCGCACGCCCGCAGGCACGGAGCGGACCGGGGAGTCCCTGGCCGCCCGCTTCGCGGCGAAGGAGGCGCTGGCCAAGGCCCTCGGCGCCCCCGGCGGCCTGCAGTGGCACGACGCGGAGGTGGTGGTCGGGGAGCGGGGCCGTCCACACCTGGAGGTGCGGGGCACCGTGGCCCGGCAGGCCGCCGAGCTCGGCGTCACCTCCTGGCACGTGTCGTTGAGCCACGACGGGGGCATCGCCTCTGCCGTGGTCATCGCCGAGGGTGCTCCGTGATCGGGCTCCACACCGCCGACGAGGTGCGGACGGCGGAGCGTGCGCTGATGGCCACGCTGCCGCCCGGCGCGCTCATGCAGCGAGCCGCGACGGGGCTCGCGACGATCTGCCTCGGGCTGGCCGGCCGGGCGCACGGGCTGCGGGTGGTGCTGCTCGTCGGCGCCGGCGACAACGGCGGTGACGCGCTGTTCGCCGGCGCCCACCTCGCCGGGCGGGGCGCGCAGGTCACCGCCGTCCTGCTGGACCCCGAGCGCGCGCACGCGGCCGGCCTGGCCGCGCTCCGCCGGGCCGGGGGCCGGGTCGCCGACCCCGCGCACAGCGGCCTGGACCGCGCCGACCTCGTCCTGGACGGGGTCGTCGGCATCGGGGGCTCCGGCGGCCTGCGCCCGGCCGCCGCCGACCTGGCCGGGCAGGCGGCCGCCGGGCCGGGGCTGCTGGTCGCCGTCGACCTGCCCAGCGGGGTCGCCGCGGACACCGGGGAGGTGCCCGGGGAGGCCTTCACCGCGCAGCACACGGTGACCTTCGGTGCGGTGAAGCCGGGGCTCGTCGTCGGGGAGGGCCGCCGGCACGCCGGGCAGGTGCACCTGGTCGACATCGGCCTCGGCCCGCACCTCGGCGAGCCGTCCGCCCGGCAGCTGGCCGATGCCGACGCCGCGGCGCGGATCGAGCCGCCGTCGCCGGACAGCGACAAGTACACCGGCGGGGTCGTGGGGATCGTCGCCGGCTCGGCCACCTACCCGGGGGCCGGCGTGCTCTGCACCGGCGCCGCGCTGCGCACCCGCCCGGGCCTGGTGCGCTACGCCGGTACCGCCGCCGACGGGGTGCGCGCCTCCTGGCCGGAGGCGATCGTGACCTCCGGCCGCCCCGGGGACGCCGGCCGGGTGCAGGCCTGGGTGGTGGGCCCGGGCATGGGCACCGACGACGACGCGCGCAGCGTGCTGGCCGAGGTGCTCGCCACCGACCTGCCGGTGGTGGTGGACGCCGACGGGCTGACGATGGTCGCCGACTCCCCGGAGCTCGTCCGCGACCGGACGGCGCCGACCGTGCTCACCCCGCACGACCGCGAGTTCGCCCGGATCTTCGGCGAGGTGGGCGCCGACCGGATGGCTGCCGCCCGCCGGGGGGCGGCCGAGCTGGGGTGCACGGTGCTGCTCAAGGGCGATGCCACCGTGGTCGCCGACGCGGCGGGGACGACGTTCGTCAACGGCACCGGCACCCCGTGGCTGGCCACCGCCGGTACCGGTGACGTCCTCTCCGGCGTGCTCGGCTCGGTGCTGGCGCAGACCCCGGTCACCGGGCTGCCCGCGGTCGAGGCCGCCGCGACCGCCGCCCACGTGCACGGCCGGGCGGGTCAGCTGGCCGCCGCGGACGGACCGCTGGTCGCCGGTGACCTGGTGCGCCACCTGCCGGAGGCCGTCGGCCGGCTCTACCGGGGCGGTGCCCCCGCCTGAGCGGGCGCGCCTGGGACAGTGAGCTGGTGACGACGGTGCAGCAGACCCCCCGGCGGACCGGGGACAGCCGGGCCGAGGTGCTGGTCGACCTGGACGCGATCGCGGCGAACACCGCGGTGCTGCGCGAGCGGGTCGGCCGGCCGCTGATGGCCGTGGTCAAGGCCGACGGGTACGGCCACGGGCTGGTGCCGGCCGCCCGTGCCGCGCTCGCCGGCGGTGCCGACGCGCTCGGGGTGACCGTGCTGGAGGAGGCGCTCGCGCTGCGCGCGGCGGGGGTCACCGCGCCGCTGCTGTCGTGGCAGCACGGGCCGGGGGAGGACTACGCCGCCGCGCTGACCGCCGACGTCGAGGTGTCGGTCAACGCCGAGTGGGCGCTGGCCGAGGTGGTGGACGCCGCCCGGGCCACCGGCCGGACCGCCCGGGTGCAGCTGTTCGCCGACACCGGGCTGTCCCGGGAGGGCGCCACCCCGGACGCCTGGCCCGGGCTGGTGGCGGACGCGGCGCGCGCGCAGGCCGACGGCGAGCTGGTGGTCACCGGGCTGTGGAGCCACCTGGCCTACGCCGACGCCCCGACGCATCCGACGATCGGCCGGCAGGTCCGGGTCTTCGAGGAGGCCGTGGCGCTGGCCCGGGCGGCCGGGCTGACCGACGCCCGCCGGCACCTGGCCAACTCGGCGGCGACCATCGCGCTGCCGGGGACCTGGTTCGACATGGTCCGTCCCGGCGTGGCGGTCTACGGGCTGGACCCGCTCGGCGGCGACCCGGCGCAGTACGGGCTGCGCCCGGCGATGACCGTGCGGGCCCGGGTCGCGCTCACCAAGCGGGTACCCGCCGGTGCCGGGGTCTCCTACGGCCACACCTACGCCACCGCGGACGAGACGACGCTGGCGCTGGTGCCGGTGGGGTACGCCGACGGGGTGCCCCGGGCCGCCGGCAACCGTGCGCGGGTGCTGGCCGCGGGCGCGCAGCGCACCATCGCCGGCCGGGTGTGCATGGACCAGTTCGTGCTCGACGTCGGGAACGACCCGGTGGCGCCCGGTGACCGGGTGGTGCTGTGGGGCCCGGGTGACGACGGCGAGCCGACGGCGCAGGACTGGGCCGACGCCCTCGACACCATCCACTACGAGCTGGTCACCCGGGTCGGTGGCCGGTTCACCCGCCGGCACGTCGGCACGGCCGGGGCGGTCTGATGGCCGCCGCGAACCGCCACCCGCACCAGGTCCACCACCTGCACCGGCCCAGCGGGCGCACCGTCGGCCTGGTCGGTGCGGTGCTCGGGCTGGCCGCCGCCGGCACGGCCGTCGGGGTCACCGCCACCCGCGCGGCCACCGCCCGGGTCCGTGCCGAGCGGCTGGCCGGCCAGGTTCCCGACGTCGACCAGGAGACGTGGCAGGAGCTGCGCGAGGAGGACCCGCTGGGCCTGCGCCGCCGCCCGGCCGACCGGACGGCGGTGGTCGAGGCCGACGACGGCTGCCGGCTGGCCGTGGAGGAGGTCGGCCCGCTCGACGCGCCGCTGACCGTCGTGTTCGTGCACGGCTACGCGCTGTCGATGCACTCCTGGACGTTCCAGCGCCGCGACCTCGGCGAGCAGCTGGCCACCGCCAACGGCCACCGGCCGGCGGCCCGGCTGGTCTTCTACGACCAGCGCGGCCACGGCTCCTCCGGCCGGGGCGACGCCGCGCACGCCACCATCGAGCAGCTGGCGGCGGACCTGGAGGCGGTGCTCACCGCGCGGGTGCCGCGCGGCCCGGTGGTGCTGGTCGGCCACTCGATGGGCGGGATGAGCCTGCTGGCGTTCGCCCGCCGCCGTCCGGAGCTGTTCGGCGACCGGGTGGTGGGCGTGGCGCTGGTGTCGACCTCGAGCGGCAACCTCGCCGACCTCGACTTCGGGCTGCCGCACCTGCTCACCCGAGTGCGGGCCGCGGTGCTACCGCTGGCCGCGTGGACCATGCGCCGCCGGCCGGTGATCGCCGAGCACACCCGCCGGCTGGCCAAGGACGTCGTCTCCGCAGCCACCCGGGCGCTGTCGTTCTCCTCCGCCGACGTCGCGCCGGCGCTGGGCCACTACGTGGACGCGATGATCGCCGGCACCCCGGTCGACGTGATCGCGGAGTTCTACCCGGCGCTGGTCCGCCTGGACCAGAGCGGCGCCATCGAGCCGCTGCGCCGGGTGCCCGTCCTGGTGCTCACCGGCGACAGCGACCGGATGATCCCCGCCGCGCACAGCGAGCTCATCGTGCAGGACCTGGGCCGCGACGAGCACGGGGTGGACTTCGTCGTCGTACCCGACGCCGGGCACCTGGTGCCGCTCGAGCACCCGGAGCAGGTGACGGCGGCGCTGTCCGAGCTGCTGCGCCGGGTGGAGGCGGAGCGGGGGTCCCGGCGCGGGTGACCGCACCGGCCCGGTCGTAGGGTGCTCGCCGTGGCCGCCCTCCGACCGCCCCGCCTCGACGCGGCCGCCGACGAGGTGGCCCGCACCGCCGCGGCCGCGGCGGACTGGACCGCGTTGGCCGGGGTCGCCCGCTCCTGCGTGGCCTGCCCGGAGCTGGCCGCCACTCGCCAGCACGTCGTCGTCGGCGACCTGCCCGTCGGTGGCCGCCCGCGTCTGGTCCTCGTGGGCGAGGCCCCGGGGGCGACCGAGGACGAGACCGGCCGGCCCTTCGTCGGGCGCTCCGGCGCGCTGCTGGACCAGTTGCTCGGCGAGGCGGGGCTGGACCGGGCCGACGCCGCGGTGCTCAACATCGTGAAGTGCCGACCGCCGGCCAACCGGACCCCGAAGGCGCCGGAGGTGGCGCGCTGCAGCGGCTGGTTGCGCCGCCAGCTGGAGCTGCTCGACGCCCGGGTGGTGGTGGCGCTGGGGCTCTCCTCGGCGAAGTGGTTCCTCGGGCCGCGCACGGTGCTGGGCCAGGTCCGCGGCCGGGCGCACGAGGTCGACGGCCGGCAGGTGTGGGCCACCTACCACCCGTCGGCGGCGATCCGGTTCGGGCCCAACGGGGCGCCGCGCGCCGGGTTGCTGGCCGACCTGCAGGCCGTGGCGGGCGCGCTGTGAACCGCGAGCACCTGCTGCCCACGCCGGCGGACACCCACGCCCTGGGCCGCGAGCTGGCCGGGCTGCTGCGCGCCGGCGACCTCGTCGTGCTCGCCGGCCCGTTGGGCGCCGGCAAGACCGCGCTCACCCAGGGCATCGGCGCCGGGCTCGGCGTGCGCGGGCCGGTCACCTCGCCGACGTTCGTGCTGGCCCGGGTGCACCGCGGCGGCCGGGTGCCGCTGGTGCACGTCGACGCGTACCGGCTCGGGAGCATGGCCGACGTCGACGACCTGGACCTCGACGCCACCACCGAGGAGGCGGTCACCGTGGTCGAGTGGGGACACGGCCTGGTCGAGCAGCTGGCCGACGAGCACCTGGTCGTCGAGCTGGACCGACGGGACGACGACGTCCGCACCGCCCGCCTCGTGCCCGTCGGCGCGGGCTGGGAGCAGCGCCTCGGCGACTGACCTGCGTCCGGCAGTGCCCGGGGCCGGGCCGTCTCGTACCGTCCAGGAACCGAGCCGCACACCGGTGCGGCCACCGGGTCGACGTCGGGGGCGTCGCCGGTCGAGGAGCGGAGGGGCCAGTGCGGGCACAGCCGGTCATCGAGACCATCTACGACGAGGTCCTGCGCCGGAACCCGGGGGAGACGGAGTTCCACCAGGCGGTGCGCGAGGTGCTGGAGTCGCTCGCGGTCGTGCTGTCCCGGCACCGCGAGTACACCGAGATGAGGACCGTCGAGCGGATCTGCGAGCCCGAGCGGCAGGTCATCTTCCGCGTCCCCTGGCAGAACGACCGCGGTGAGGTGCACATCAACCGCGGCTTCCGGGTGGAGTTCAGCTCGGCGCTGGGCCCCTACAAGGGCGGGCTGCGGTTCCACCCCTCGGTGAACCTGGGCATCGTCAAGTTCCTCGGCTTCGAGCAGGTCTTCAAGAACGCGCTCACCGGCATGCCGATCGGCGGGGGCAAGGGCGGGGCGGACTTCGACCCGAAGGGCCGGTCCGACGCCGAGGTGATGCGCTTCTGCCAGTCCTTCATGACCGAGCTGTACCGGCACCTCGGGGAGTACACCGACGTCCCCGCCGGGGACATCGGCGTGGGGGCGCGGGAGATCGGCTACCTCTTCGGGCAGTACAAGCGGATCACCAACCGCCACGAGTCCGGTGTGCTCACCGGCAAGGGCCTGGGCTGGGGCGGCGCGCTGGTGCGCACCGAGGCGACCGGGTACGGCGCCGCCTTCTTCGCCGCCGAGATGCTGGCGGCCCGGGGCGACGCGATGGACGGCAAGCGGGTCACCGTCTCCGGTTCCGGGAACGTGGCCGTGTACGGCATCGAGAAGGTGCACCAGCTGGGTGGGACGGTGGTCGCCTGCTCGGACTCCAGTGGCTACGTCGTGGACGAGCGGGGCATCGACCTCGACGTGCTCAAGGACGTGAAGGAGGTGCAGCGGGCCCGGATCGACGCCTACGCGGATCGTGTGCCGTCCGCGCGCTTCGTGGCCGGCGGCAGCATCTGGGACGTCCCCTGCGACATCGCGCTGCCGAGCGCGACGCAGAACGAGCTCGGCGGGGAGGCCGCGGAGACGCTGGTCCGCAACGGCTGCCGGTACGTCGTCGAGGGCGCCAACATGCCGGCCACCCCTGATGCGGTCCGCGTGCTCCGCGAGGCCGGTGCGGCCTTCGCGCCGGGCAAGGCGGCCAACGCCGGCGGGGTGGCCACCTCGGCTCTGGAGATGCAGCAGAACGCCTCCCGCGACCGCTGGACCTTCGAGCACACCGAGGCGCGGCTGGCGGAGATCATGCGGGACGTCCACGCCCGTTGCCACGAGACGGCCGAGGAGTACGGCGCGCCCGGCGACCTGGTGCTGGGAGCCAACGTGGCCGGCTTCCTCCGGGTGGCCGACGCGGTGCACGCCCACGGACTGGTCTGAACGGTCCGCCCCGGCCGAACTACGCTGGGCGGTCGTGCTGGTCCTCGCGCTCGACACCGCCACCCCGACCCTCGTCGTCGGCCTGGCCCGGTGGCCCGGCGAGGAGCCGGGCGCAGGCCCGGTGGAGGTGCTCGCCGAGCGCGCCGTCGCCTCGGGCAACCGGCACGCGGAGCTGCTCACCCCTGCCGTGCGCGAGGTGCTGGCCGAGGCCGGCGTGTCGCGGGCCGACCTCGACGCCGTGGTCACCGGGCTGGGCCCGGGGCCGTTCACCGGACTGCGGGTCGGCATCGTCACCGCCGCCGCGTTCGGGGACGCCCGGGGCCTGCCGGTGCACGGCGTCTGCTCGCTGGACGCGGTGGGCGAGGGCGCCCGGTCGGTCGTCACCGACGCCCGGCGCAAGGAGGTCCACTGGGCCACCTACGACGCCGCGGGCACCCGGCTGGCCGGACCCGGGGTCGACAGGCCCGAGGACGCGCCGGTGACCGACCCGGTGGTGGGCGACGTCCGGTTCGCCGAGCGGCTCGGGCGCGAGGTGACCGCCGCGGAGGTCACGACGGCCGGGCTTCTGCGCGCCGCCGCACCGCTGCTCGGCCACCCGCCCGCGCCGCTGGAGCCGCTGTACCTGCGCCGTCCCGACGCCGTGCCGCCGGCCGCCCGCAAGGCGGTCAGCCAGTGAGCGTCCGGCTGCGCGCGATGACCGCGGCCGACCTCCCCCGGGTGATGGAGCTGGAGGAGGAGCTCTTCGCGCCGGACACCTGGACCGAGTGGATGTACCGCGACGAGCTGGCCCGCCCCGACACCCGCCGCTACCTGGTCGCCGTCGACCCGGACGGCGTCGTCGTCGGCTACGCCGGGCTGATCGCCTACGACGACGAGGCGCACATCGCCACCATCGGGGTCACCGGCGCACGGCAGCACGAGGGCATCGGGGCGCTGCTGCTGGACACCCTGCTGGTGGAGGCCGACCGGCGGCCCACCCCGGTGCTGCTGGAGGTGCGCGCCGACGACGCGGCCACCCGGGCCTTCTACGCCCGCCGCGGGTTCGTCGAGATCGGCCGGCGGCCGCACTACTACCCGCTCAGCGGGGCCGACGCCGTCGTGATGGAGAGGAAGGTGCGGCCATGAGCGGACAGGGAGTGAGCATCGCAGCGAGGTCTGCGAGCGAGGAGCGGAGCGACCGCGGGAGCGAACGATGACGGTGAGCCAGCCGCTGGTGCTGGGTTTCGAGACCTCGTGCGACGAGACCGGCATCGGGCTGGTGCGCGGGCAGACCCTGCTCTCGGACGCGCTGGCCACGAGCATGGCCGAGCACGAGCGCTTCGGCGGCGTCGTGCCGGAGATCGCCAGCCGGGCCCACCTGGAGGCGATGGTCCCGACCGTGCACCGGGCGCTGGCCGACGCCGGGGTCGCGCTCGGCGACGTCGACGCCGTCGCGGTGACCGCCGGGCCGGGCCTGACCGGCGCGCTGCTGGTCGGGGTGGCGGCGGCGAAGGCCTACGCGCTGGCGCTGGACGTGCCGCTGTACGGGGTCAACCACCTCGCCGCGCACGTCGCGGTCGACGAGCTGGAGCACGGCCGGCTCGCCGAGCCGTCGCTGGCGATGCTCGTCTCCGGCGGGCACAGCTCGCTGCTGCTGGTGCCGGACCTGACCCAGGACGTGCAGGAGCTGGGCCGCACCATCGACGACGCCGCGGGGGAGGCGTTCGACAAGGTGGCCCGGGTGCTCGGCCTGCCCTTCCCGGGTGGCCCGCCGATCGACCGCGCCGCCCGGGACGGCGACCCGTCCTCCATCGCCTTCCCGCGCGGTCTCACCGGCCCGCGCGACGCCGCCTACGACTTCTCCTTCTCCGGCCTGAAGACCGCGGTCGCCCGCTGGGTCGAGGCCCGGCAGCGGGCCGGCGAGCCGGTGCCGGTGGCCGACGTCGCCGCCGCGTTCCAGGAGGCCGTGGCCGACGTGCTCACCGCGAAGGCGGTCCGGGCCTGCCGGGACAACGGGGTCGACCACCTGGTCATCGGCGGGGGAGTGGCGGCCAACTCCCGGCTGCGCGCGCTGGCCCAGGAGCGCTGCGACGCCGCCGGCATCGTGCTGCGCACCCCCAGTCCGCGGCTGTGCACCGACAACGGCGCGATGGTGGCCGCGCTCGGCTCGCGGCTGGCCGAGGCCGGGGTCGCCGCCTCGCGGATCGACCTGGGCGCCGACAGCTCGCTGCCGATCGAGGTCGTCTCGCGGTAGCGGCTGAGGGCTTCGCGGTAGCGCTGAGGGCTTCGCGGTAGCCCTGAGGGCAGGGACGGCCGTGTCCGCCCTCAGCGGGGCGGGTCGCAGACGAGCACGGTAGGCGCCCCGGCCACCCGGGTGACGACGACGACCGCCGTCCCGCCGCCCGGGCCGCGCAGCTGCCGCGCCAGCGTCTCCGGCTCGATCGCCGAGCCCCGCTTCTTCACCGTGACCCGGCCGACGCCGCGGGCGCGCAGCAGCGCCCGCAGCTTCTTGAGGTTGAACGGGACCACCTCGGTGACCCGCAGCGAGCTGACCCAGGGGGAGTCCGCCGGGGCGTCGGAGGTCAGGTAGGCGATGGTGGGGTCGACGCCGGTGGCGCCGAGCCGGTCGGCGACCAGCGCCACCAGGCCGGAACGGATCACCGCCGGATCGGGCTCGTGCAGCCAGTGCCGCACCGCGGCCACCGGGGTGAGCCCGGGGTCGACGTCGGCGGTCAGCTCCAGCACCGTGCCGTCGGGCTGCAGCTGCGCGGCGCGGCGCCAGGTCGCCGACACCCCGGGCCCCCACAGCAGCGCCTCGACGATCGACCCACCGGCGGAGACCCACTCGGCCTCGACCCCGGCCGGCACCCGGTCGTGGTCGAGCCCCGGGGCCACCTTCACCACGCAGGTGGGCAGCACGTCGAGCAGCCGGGACACCGTCGACCAGGGCGGTGACCACCGGTCGGGGTCCAGCAGCCGCCGGCCACCCGCCCGGCGGGCCGGGTCCAGGACGGCGGCGTCGCACCCGGCCACCCGGCCGTCGGCGGCGGCCGCCACCAGGTCGACGACGTCGGCGTCGCGCACCTGCACGCGGTCGGCCAGACCGAGCGCGGTCGTGTTGAGAGCGGTGAGCTCCCGGGCGACCGGGTCGCGGTCGACCGCCACCACCCGGGCGCCCGCGCGGGCCAGCGCGATCGTGTCGGTGCCGGCGGCGCAGCCCAGGTCGGCGACCTCCGCGGCGCCGCCGGCCAGCAGCCGGTGCGCCCGCCGGGTGGCCAGCACCGGGCGGCCCGCCTGCTCCAGGGCCTCGCCGGTGAAGAGGAGCCGGTCGGCGTCGGCGCCGAAGGCCGCCCGGGCGCGCTCGCGCTGGCGGGCGAGGCCCCAGGCCGGCCCGGCCAGGTCCACCCCCACCTCGGCGCGCAGCCGGGTCAACGCGGCGACGGCGTCGACCCCTGCGGAGAGCAGGGCGGTCGCCCGCGCCAGCGCCGCGGTGCCGGCGGGGGTGGCGACCGCCCGCAGCTGGCGGACCGTCTCGGCCGTCAGGTCGCCGGGCTCCGCCTCCGGGTGCGCGCTGGACACGTCCACCAGCCTGGCCCACGCCCGTGTCGCCCGGGCGGGCGACCCGGTTGAGTGGCTGGCACTCGCGTGGGTAGAGTGCCAACGACACGGCCGGTGGCTGACCCCCGCGACGGCAGCTCCCGCGACTCCGTGCCACAGCATCTGCACCACCGCACGACCTTCCGAGTACCCGTCCGACACCGAAGGGGGCGTCACGACGTGACGACCGCTACCAAGGTCAACATCAAGCCGCTCGAGGACCGCGTGGTCGTCCAGGCCAACGAGGCCGAGACCACCACCGCCTCCGGTCTGGTCATCCCGGACACCGCCAAGGAGAAGCCCCAGGAGGGCACCGTCGTCGCCGTCGGCCCCGGCCGCGTCGACGACAACGGCAACCGGGTCCCGCTCGACGTCAACGTCGGCGACGTGGTCATCTACTCGAAGTACGGCGGCACCGAGGTGCGCTACGGCGGCGAGGACTACCTCGTCCTGTCCGCGCGCGACCTGCTCGCCGTCGTCGAGAAGTAAAGGACCCTCCTGCCCCCCACCGCTCGCAAGCTCGCGGTGGGCCCCTGCAGGAGGGCCGGCGGCTGGTGACCCGTTCATCGCCGCTCGCGCTCCGAACGTCCGCCCCGGCGACCCGAGATACCGGGTCCCGGGGCGGACGTCGTCCGCCCCTGTTCTCCTCCGCGCACCCTGAGAGAGGTCTGGCAATGGCCAAGATCATCCTGTTCGACGAGGACGCCCGGCGCGCCCTCGAGCGCGGCGTCGACAAGCTCGCCGACGCCGTCAAGGTCACCCTCGGCCCCCGCGGTCGCAACGTCGTCATCAACAAGAACTTCGGTGCCCCGACGATCACCAACGACGGCGTCACCATCGCCCGGGAGATCGACCTCGAGGACCCCTACGAGAACCTCGGCGCGCAGCTGGCGAAGAACGTCGCCACCAAGACCAACGACGTCGCCGGTGACGGCACCACCACCGCTACCGTGCTGGCCCAGGCGCTCGTCCACGAGGGCCTGCGCAACGTGGCCGCCGGCGCCAACCCGATGGCCGTGGGCCGCGGCATGCGCGCCGCCGTCGACGCCGTGCACGCGGCGCTGGACCAGGTGGCGATCCCGGTCGACGACCGCGGCGCCATCTCCGAGGTCGCCACCATCTCAGCCCAGGACGCCACCGTCGGCGACCTGATCGGTGAGGCGATGGAGCGGGTCGGCAAGGACGGCGTCATCACCGTCGAAGAGGCCAGCGGCATGACGACCGACCTGGACGTCACCGAGGGCGTGCAGTTCGACAAGGGCTACCTGTCGCCGTACTTCGTCACCGACAACGAGTCGATGGAGGCCGTCCTCGAGGACGCCCTCGTGCTGCTCGTGCAGGGGAAGATCAGCGCGCTGGCCGACCTGCTGCCGCTGCTGGAGAAGGTGCTCTCGACCGGTGGCCGCCCGCTGCTGATCGTCGCGGAGGACGTCGAGGGCGAGGCGCTGTCGACGCTGGTGGTCAACTCCATCCGCAAGACCGTCAAGGTCGTCGCGGTCAAGTCGCCGTTCTTCGGCGACCGGCGCAAGGCCTTCATGGCCGACCTCGCCGTCGTCACCGGTGGCCAGGTCGTCAGCGAGGACGTCGGCCTGTCCCTGGACTCCGTCGGCCTGGAGGTGCTCGGCACCGCCCGCCGGGTCACCGTCACCAAGGACGACACCACGCTGGTCGACGGTGGCGGCACGTCCGAGGCCATCGCCGACCGGGTCGCCCAGATCCGCAAGGAGATCGAGGCCACCGACTCCGACTGGGACCGGGAGAAGCTGCAGGAGCGGCTGGCCAAGCTGGCCGGCGGCATCGCGGTCATCCGGGTCGGTGCGGCGACCGAGGTCGAGATGAAGGAGAAGAAGCACCGGATCGAGGACGCCATCGCCGCCACCCGCGCCGCGGTGGAGGAGGGCGTCGTCCCCGGTGGCGGCTCCGCGCTGGTGCACGCCGCCAGCGCCGTCGAGGCGCTGGACCTCTCCGGCGACGAGCTGATCGGGGCCCGGTCGGTGCGCAAGGCGATCGACTCGCCGCTGGCCCTGATCGCCTCCAACGCGGGCTTCGAGGGCCCGGTCGTCGTCGGCAAGGTCCGCGAGCTCGGCGTCGGGCAGGGCTTCAACGCCGCGACCGGTGAGTTCGGCGACCTGGCAGCTCAGGGGGTCATCGACCCGGTGAAGGTCACCAAGGCCGCGCTGGCGCACGCCGTGTCCATCGCCGCGATGGTGCTCACGACCGACTCCGCGATCGTGGAGAAGCCTGCCGAGGAGGAGCCCGCCGACGGCGGTCACCACACCCACGGGCACTCGCACGGCCACGGGCACAGCCACTGAGCAAGGGCCCCTCCAGCGGCTCACCCCTCGGGGCGAGCCGCTGGACGGGGGCCGACCGCCGGGGGAGCCTCCCGGCCGACGGTCACGCTGAATGCCGAGAGGGCCGGTCCGACATCACGTCGGACCGGCCCTCTCGGCATTCAGCGGGCGGCGGGGTCTCCCCGCCCGGCGGCGCTGACCCCGGTGCTCAGACCCCGGCGGCGATGGCCGCGGGCTCGGCTGCGATCAGCCGGGTCCGCTCCTCCTCGCTCATGCCGCCCCAGACCCCGTAGGGCTCGCGGACGGCGAGTGCGTGCTTGAGGCACGCGTCGATGACGGGGCACGTTCCGCAGACGGCCTTGGCGGCGGCCTGGCGGCGGGCGCGTGCCGGGCCGCGCTCGCCGTCGGGGTGGAAGAACAGCGAGGTGCTCTCACCCCGGCAGGCGCCGTGCAGCTGCCAGTCCCAGACCTCGGCGACGGGGGTGGGCAGTCGGCGGATGTCGGCCATTGGACCTCCTCGGCTCGGATGCACCGGGGGGTCTGCCCGGTCACGGAGCAGCGGGTGCCCCCGCGCAGTCGGCGGCAAACACGGCTGATCCCGTTTCATCGTGCGGAATCTCCCGGGGTGTGCATCGCGTCGTCCCCGGCCGGCGACGTCCGCGCAGGTCTCACCCCCGCGGGTGACGGGCGCTGTCCTCCCGTCACCCCGGCGATCAAGGTGGTCACAGGGAGTGCCGACCACCGGGGTGGGGGACACCCCGACACCCGTCCGGGGGTCGGAGGTGGCGGCACCCCTGGGAGCGGGGCGCACCTCGTTCCCGACCGTCGGACCGGGCGCTCGCCCGGACCGGTACGCGCCGGCTCCCCGCCGGCGCAGAACGGGAGCACGCGGTGATCGAGGACAGGATGCGCGGCAACGGCGGCGCAGGCGCCGTGGTCTGGGTGTTCGACGAGCGTCGCCGGGTGCGCGACGAGGTCGCCGGCCGACTCCTCGCCCTGCCGTTCGTCAGTCGGGTCGAAGCGGTCGGTGACCCGGCCGCACTGCTGGCGCGGCTGGACAACCGGCTGCCCGACGTCCTGCTCGTCGGCACCCAGCGGGCCACCGACAGTGGTCTGTCCGTGGCCACCCAGGTCCTCCGCGCCCACCCCGCGTTGCGGGTCCTGGTCCTCGGCGCCCCCGACGACGCCGACTCCGTGCGGGCTGCGGTCGCCGCCGGCGCCCGCGGCTACCTGCGGTGGGACGCCAGCCCGCTCGAGCTGGGCCTGGGCCTGTCCCGCACCGGCCTGCGCAACGAGCCGGGCCGGCCGCCGTCGCTGGCCCCGGCGCCGCGCGCGCCGCACCAGGTGCTGGCCGGTTCCGGTGGGCCGTCGTCCGGGCCGTCCTGGGGCGGGGCGACCCCGCTGGCCGGGCTCGCCCCCACGACCGTCCGCTCGACGGTCCCCGAGACCCCGGCCGTCGCGCTCTCCATGCGGGAGATGCAGGTGCTCACGGGCATGAGCCAGGGCAAGAGCAACGCCCAGATCGGCCGTGAGCTCTACCTGTCCGAGGACACCATCAAGACCCACGCCCGGCGGCTGTTCCGCAAGCTGGGCGCCAAGGACCGCGCCGAGGCGGTTGCCACCGGCTTCCGCCGCGGGATGATGACCTGACACTGCGGTCCTACCGGACGCACCGCGGCCAGGAGCCGTCCCCGGGCGCCGCTGAGCCGTTGCCGGCGTTGCGCCGGGGACCCTGCGGGTCCGCCACCGCCTCGCCGATGCGCTGACGCGCAGTTCTCCGTGGCGGCTACTCGTCGCGGGCGTGCCGGCCGCCGGTGCCGTGCCGGCCGGTCGGTTCCTCGCGCTCGGCGAGCGCCGCGATCCCGTCGGCGTAGCCGCTGGCGTAGTCCCAGCTGACGTAGTCGTCCGGGTTCGGGTCGAACGGCGGCTCGTGCCGGCCGGTCTGCCCCTCGTCGAGCAGCTGGCGCAGGTTGGCCTGCATCAGCGCCCAGTCGACGTGGTGCTCCTCCTGGCAGTCCTGGCAGTCGACGACGATGCCCTTGACGCCCGTGGGCTCCAGCAGGGTGCGGAAGACCTCCAGCTCGGCGAGGTCGTCGAGCACCCCCGCCCGCTCCTCCATGGTCAGCGGCGGGTGGCCCGGTCCGCCGTCGGGGTCGGGCCCGAACTCCCCGCCGAAGTCGCGGTCGGGGAACCCGTCAGCTGCGTCCCACGCGTCCACGTGTCCTCCTCGCCCGGTCCTGCTCCTGTGGTCGCACCGGCACCGCTGGTGACCAGCGGGGGCGGTGTCCGACGGACCACGGTAACGGGGGAACAGCGCCGCTGGGGGCTCCGCCTACCATCGACGTGGTCCCCTTGCGCCGTCGGCGGCGCTCCACCACCAACTCCGAGAGGGTGGCGACACGTGCAGCTTGATGCGCATGGTCTCGACGAGCACCGTCCCGAACTGCCGGCCAAGTTCGCCCCGCTGGGGCTGACCTACGACGACGTGCTCCTGGTCCCCGGGCCCTCGGACATCGTGCCCACCGACGTCGACACGAGTTCCCGGCTGACCCGCGGCATCCGGCTGGCCATCCCGCTGCTCTCCTCGGCGATGGACACCGTCACCGAGTCGCGGATGGCGATCGCCATGGCCCGCGCCGGGGGCATCGGCGTCCTGCACCGCAACCTCGCCGCCGAGGACCAGGCCGGCCAGGTCGACCTGGTGAAGCGCTCCGAGGCGGGCATGGTGACCAACCCGGTCACCTGTTCCCCGGACAACACCCTGGCCGAGGTGGACGCGCTGTCGGGTCGGTACCGGATCTCCGGGGCCCCGGTGGTCGACGCCGACGGCGTGCTCGTCGGCATGGTGACCAACCGGGACATGCGCTTCGAGACCGACCAGAACCGGCTCGTCCGGGACGTGATGACGCCGATGCCGCTGGTCACCGCCCCGGTGGGCGTCGACCCGGAGCGGGCCCTGGCGCTGCTCAAGCAGCACAAGATCGAGAAGCTCCCGCTCGTCGACGACGCCGGCCGGCTGCGCGGGCTGATCACCGTCAAGGACTTCGTCAAGCGCGACCAGTTCCCCGACGCCACCAAGGACGTCGACGGCCGGCTGTCGGTCGGTGCGGCGCTGGGCGTGGGCGAGGACGCCTACAAGCGCGCCGGGCTGCTCGTGGACGCCGGGGTCGACGTGCTCGTCGTCGACACCGCCCACGGGCACCAGCGCGCGGTGCTGGAGATGGTCGCCCGGGTGAAGCGGGACTTCGCCGACGTGGGCCACGGCGTGCAGGTCGTCGGCGGCAACATCGCCACCCGCGCCGGCGCGCAGGCGCTCATCGACGCCGGGGTGGACGCGGTCAAGGTCGGGGTCGGCCCCGGCTCCATCTGCACCACGCGGGTGGTGGCCGGGGTCGGCGTCCCGCAGATCAGCGCGATCTACGAGGCGAGCCTCGCCGCGCGCCCGGCCGGCGTCCCGGTCATCGCCGACGGCGGGCTGCAGTACTCCGGCGACATCGTCAAGGCCCTGGTCGCCGGCGCCGACACGGTGATGATCGGCGGGCTGTTCGCGGGCGTCGAGGAGGCGCCGGGCGAGCTGGTCTTCATGAACGGCAAGCAGTACAAGACCTACCGCGGCATGGGGTCGCTGGGCGCGATGCAGAAGCGTGGCAACCAGTCCTTCAGCCGGGACCGGTACTTCGCCGACGACGTCCTCTCCGACGACAAGCTCGTGCCCGAGGGCATCGAGGGGCAGGTGCCCTACCGGGGCCCGCTGTCCGGGGTCGCCCACCAGCTGGTCGGCGGCCTGCGCGCCGGGATGGGCTACGCGGGCGCGGCCACCGTCGCCGACCTGCAGGAGCGCGGCCAGCTCACCCGGATCACGTCCGCCGGGCTGACCGAGAGCCACCCGCACGACATCCAGATGACCGTCGAAGCACCGAACTACCGGGGACGCTGACCGATGCCCGTACGCGACAACGTCGAGATCGGTCTGAACCGCTTCGCCCGCCGGGGCTACGACCTGGACGAGGTGTCGATCGTCCCCTCCCGGCGAACCCGTGACCACGACGACGTCTCCACCGCCTGGCAGATCGACGCCTTCCGCTTCGAGATGCCGCTGATCACCAGCCCCAGCGACGCCGTGGTCAGCCCGGCCACCGCGATCGCGATCGGCCAGGTCGGTGGGCTCGGCGTGCTCAACGCCGAGGGTCTGTGGACCCGCTACGACGACCCGACCGACGTCTACCGCCGCTTGCGCGACGCCGCCGGCCCGGACAGCGGCCCGCCGACCGCGCTGCTGCAGGAGGTCTACGCCGAGCCGGTGAAGCCCGACCTGATCACCGCCCGGGTCAAGGAGCTGCGCGACTCGGGCGTGACGACGGCGATCCGGGTCTCCCCGCAGCACACGCTGCAGCTGGCCCCGACGATCCTCGCGGCGGGGGTCGACCTGCTCGTCATCCAGGGCACGATCGTCTCCGCCGAGCACGTGACGACGGCGGGGGAGGCGCTGAACCTCAAGGAGTTCATCGCCGACCTCGACGTCCCGGTGATCGTCGGCGGCGCGGCCGACTACCAGACCGCGCTGCACCTGATGCGCACCGGCGCTGCCGGCGTGATCGTCGGCGTCGGGGCCGACAGCTGGTCCACCGCCGACGCCGTCATGGGCGTCCGGGTGCCGCTGGCCAGCGCGATCGCCGACGCCGCCGCGGCCCGCCGTGACTACCTCGACGAGACCGGCGGCCGGTACGTGCACGTCATCGCCAACGGCCGGATCGAGACCAGCGGTGCGATCGCGCGTGCCCTGGCCTGCGGTGCCGACGCCGTCCAGCTGGGGGAGCCGCTGCGGGCCGCGAGCGAGGCCCCGGCCGGCGGTGTGTGGTGGGACTCGGTCGCCGCCCACCCGAGGCTGCCCCGCGGCGGCACCTCGGGTGCCGCCGAGCCGCGCGGCACGATGGAGCAGCTGCTGCTCGGGCCGGCGGCCACCGCCGACGGGCGCACCAACCTCTTCGGCGCGCTGCGGCGCACGATGGCCAAGACCGGCTACCGCGACCTCAAGGAGTTCCAGCGGGTCGACCTGGTCCTCGGTGGCGGCAGCGGCGAGAGCGCCGTCGGCCCCGGCCACCTGGTCGGCTGACGATGGACTTCCCGACCGTCCTGGTCGTCGACTTCGGCGCCCAGTACGCGCAGCTGATCGCCCGCCGGATCCGGGAGGCCGGGGTCTACTCCGAGCTCGTCGGCTCCGACGTCCCGGTCGAGGAGCTGCTGGCCCGCAAGCCGGCGGCGATCGTCCTGTCCGGTGGCCCCTCCAGCGTCTACGCCGAGGGGGCGCCGCAGATCGACCGCACGTTGTTCGAGGCCGGCGTGCCCGCCTTCGGCATCTGCTACGGCTTCCAGGCGATGGCCGCCAGCCTCGGCGGCACGGTCGCCCGCACCGGTGACCGCGAGTACGGGGGCACCCCGCTGACCGTCACCACCCCCGGACGGCTGTTCGGTGCGATGCCGAACGAGCAGTCGGTGTGGATGAGCCACGGCGACGCGGTGAGCGCGGCCCCGCCCGGGTTCACCGTGACCGCGACCTCGACCGGTGCCCCGGTCGCGGCGTTCGAGGACGTCGACCGGCGGCTGGCCGGCGTGCAGTTCCACCCCGAGGTGAAGCACACCGCGCACGGTCAGACGGTGCTCGAGCACTTCCTGTTCGACATCGCGGGCCTGGAGCGCAGCTGGACGATGGCCAACGTCGTCGACGAGCAGGTCGCCGCGATCCGGGAGCAGATCGGCGACCGGCGGGCCATCTGCGGGCTGTCGGGCGGGGTCGACTCCGCGGTGGCGGCCGCGCTGGTCCAGCGGGCCATCGGCGACCGGCTCACCTGCGTCTACGTCGACCACGGCCTGATGCGCGAGGGCGAGACCGAGCAGATCGAGCGGGACTTCGTCGCGGTCACCGGCGCCGACCTGCGGGTCGTGGACGCCAGCGATCAGTTCCTCGCCGCACTGGCCGGGGTCAGCGACCCGGAGACCAAGCGGAAGATCATCGGCCGGGAGTTCATCCGGGTCTTCGAGCAGGCCGCGCTCGACGTGATCGCCGATGCCAAGGAGCACGGGGAGACCGTGGACTTCCTGGTGCAGGGCACGCTCTACCCCGACGTCGTCGAGTCCGGTGGCGGCACCGGGACGGCGAACATCAAGAGCCACCACAACGTCGGCGGGCTGCCCGAGGACCTCACCTTCACCCTGGTCGAGCCGCTGCGCACGCTGTTCAAGGACGAGGTGCGCGAGGTCGGCCGGCAGCTCGGCCTGCCCGACACCCTGGTGCAGCGGCAGCCCTTCCCCGGCCCGGGCCTGGGCATCCGGATCATCGGTGAGGTCACCCGCGACCGGCTGGACGTGCTCCGCCGGGCCGACGCGATCGCCCGCGAGGAGCTCACCGCGGCGAAGCTGGACACCGAGATCTGGCAGTGCCCGGTGGTGCTGCTCGCCGACGTCCGCTCGGTGGGGGTGCAGGGCGACGGGCGCACCTACGGGCACCCGGTGGTGCTGCGCCCGGTGTCCAGCGAGGACGCGATGACCGCCGACTGGACCCGGCTGCCCTACGACGTGCTGGCGAGGATCTCCACCCGGATCACCAACGAGGTCGCCGAGGTGAACCGGGTCGTGCTCGACGTGACGAGCAAGCCCCCGGGCACCATCGAGTGGGAGTGAGTCGGAGGACCCCACCCCCCCGCGGCGGGGCCTTACCCCTGCCCGCGCTCGGGTGGCGGTGACCGGCGGGCCGTGATCTGGTTGCCGGCGGTCTGACCGTCGACACCTGGAGGTTCCGAGTGACCACCGGAGCGTGGCCGCTCGTGCCGAGCCTCATCGCCCTGGTCCTGATGGGCGTGGTCATCGTGGTCGTCGGGGTCCGGCTGACCCGGGCGGCGGACGAGCTCGCCGACCGCACCGGCCTCGGCGACGCGATCGGGGGTGCGCTGCTCCTGGGAGCGGTGACCTCCCTCCCGGGCAACGTCGCCGTCCTGACCGGGGCGCTGGAGGGGGACGCCGGATTCGCGCTGGCGAACCCGGTCGGCGGCATCGCACTGCAGACCGTCTGGCTGGCGGTCGCCGACCTGGTGTACCGCCGGGCCAACCTCGAGCACGCCGCCGCGTCGCTGGAGAACGTCATGCAGTCGGTGATCCTCATGGCGATGCTGTCGCTGCCGGTGATCGCCTACTCGACGCCCCAGCTGACCCTCGGCTGGATCCACCCGGTCACGCTGCTCATCCCGCTCCTCTACGCCTACGGGTTGCGGCTGCTGCGCCGGATGCACGACCACCCGATGTGGGTGCCCACCCACACCTCGGCGACGGAGGGCTCGCACGACGAGGAGGAGGGCTCCGGTCGCTCGACCCGGCGGCTGTGGGCCACGCTGGCCGGGCTGGGGCTGATCGTGGGCGTCGCCGGCTGGGTCGTCGGGCAGGCCGGTCTCGGCGTCGCTGCCGGAACCGGTCTGGAGGGCGGCATCATCGGGTTCACGCTGACCACGGCCGTGAGCTCGCTGCCCGAGCTGGTCGTGCTGGTCACGGCGGTGCGGATGGGGCAGCTGACCCTCGGGGTCGGCAACATCGTCGGGGGCAACGTCTTCGACATGCTGATGGTCGCCGTCGCGGACCTGGGCTACATCAACGGCTCCCTGTACCGGGACGCCGGCTCGACCAGCCTGGTGCTGCTGGGCGGCACCATGCTGCTGATCGCGGTGCTCACCGCCGGGCTGGTGATGCGGGACCGGAAGGGCATCGGGTTCGAGGGCCTGCTGCTCCCGCTGATCTACGTCGGCACGGTCGCCCTGGCCACGGTCAGCATCTGACGTGGGCCCGGGGAGCGACCGCTCCCCGGGCCCACGTGCACCTCGACCGCGCTCATCTGCGTCGGCGGGCCCGGCGCAGCTCGTTGACCAGGAGGGCCAGCCCGGCGCCGATCAGCAGCACCCAGCTGAAGCCGTGCTCGAACCAGCTCAGCGGCAGGGTCACGCCGGTCATGAACAGGACGGCGAGGCCGATGAAGAACACGCCGGCGACCAAGGCGGTGGTGTCCAGGTCACGCCGGCGGGCCGGCGGGTCGGTCGGGGAGGCGCCGCTGGGGAACACCTCGGTCTGCTCCCGGCCGTAGGGGTCGTGCTCAGCCACGGGACACCTCCACGCTCCCGGCACCGAGGGAGATCGTGAGCACGATCTCCGGGTCGTCGTCGTCGCTCCAGTCCGCGCCGTACCCCGGGAAGAACCCGGACTCCAGGGCGTCCCCGAACAGCTCCACATCGCCGATGGCGTTGTCCACGCTCACTTGGACGTCGGCCGAGAAGGGCACCAGGACCCGGACGTCGCCCAGGCCGGAGTCCACGCTGGTGCGGATGGTCCGGTCGCTGTCGGCCAGGTCGAGCTCGCTGAGGTCGAGGGTGAAGTCCCCGGCCCCGTGCTCGTACTCCGACTGCACGGCGGCGGCGGTCATCGGCCGGTAGGTGCGGTCGCCCATCTCGCCGTTGGGCAGCTGCACCGTCGAGGCGATCAGCAGGGCCGCGGAGAGCAGCAACCCGAGGGTGATCAGGCCGCCCTTGGCGCCACGCCCCACGCCCGTCAGGGCGCCGACCACCAGGCCGACGCCGATGACGAGCAGCGCGCTGCCGAGGAAACCGCGGGCCCCGAGGTCGAGGTCGGTGAACTGCGTGACCAGCACCCCGACGCCGAGGACGATCAGCAACGCCGCGACGGTCACCCCCGGAACCGGCGAGCGCGGGCCGGACGGCGGGCGCGGGGCCCGGTCTCCCGGTTGCACGGCCGGCGCCGCCGGCATCAGCAGCCACAGCAGGACGTAGATCACGATCCCGCTGCCGCCGGCGAGGGTGAGCGCGATCGCGCCGACCCGCCAGAGCAGGGCGTCGACGCCGGTGTAGTCGGCGAGGCCGCCGGCGACGCCGCCGATCACCTTGTCGGTGCGGCTGCGGCGCAGCTGCGGGCGGGGCGCCGGGTCGGGCGGCGGCGGAGGAGGCCAGGAGCCCGGCGGCTGCTCGGCCGTCGGGGGTGGCGCGGAGGGAGGAAGTGCTGAGGACATGGCCCCAGCCTGCTCACCCCGACGGCGCAGCGGTATCGGGGAACCCCCTGGACCGACCCTGATCCCACCCGCCCGGTCGACCCGGACCGTCCCGTGCCCGCACTCCGGGTGATCACCGGTGTGCGGGCACGGCAGGCGGTGACACCATCGATCCGTGACCACCAGCACCGCGCCGACCGCCCGGCCCCCCGTGGGCCTCGGCGCCCGGCCCCCGCTCGCGCGCCCGGCCTCCGGCCGGCTGCTCGCCGGGGTCGCCGCGGGCACGGCCGCGCACCTGCGCCTGGACCCGCTGGTGGTCCGCGTCGTCATCACCGGGCTGGCCTTCGCCGGGGTCGGGGTCGTCGCGTACGCGCTCCTCTGGCTGACGATGCCCGTCGTCGAGGAGTCCGACGACGGTGCCCCGGCCGCCGTGATCGGCGAGCGCCCCAGCCGGCGGCAGCTGATCCTGCTGGCGCTGCTCTCCTTCGCCGCCTTCGGGCTGGTCTCCCAGCTGCTCACCTTCGGCGGCTACGACGTCGTCGTACCGCTGGCCCTGGCCGGGACCGGCCTGGCGGTCATCTGGCGGCAGACCGACACCGACACGTCGCGGTCCCGCCGCACCAGCCGCTGGGCGCTGGCCGCCGGCGTCGCCGTCGGCGTGGTCGGGGTGGTGCTGCTGCTGGCCACCACCGGGCAGCTGGCCAACGCCCGCAACGGCTTCACCGCCACCGTGGTGATCCTGGTCGGCCTGGTGCTGGCGACCGCCCCGTTGTGGCGCCGGCTGCTCGACCAGCGGGCGACCGAGCGTGCCGCCCGCATCCGCTCCGAGGAGCGCGCCGCGGTCGCCGCGCACCTGCACGACTCGGTGCTGCAGACCCTGGCGCTCATCCAGCGGCACGCGGAGGACCCGACCGTGGTCGGGCGGCTGGCCCGCAGCCAGGAGCGCGAGCTGCGCGCGTGGTTGTACGAGCCGACGGTGGCCACCGGCGGCACCTGGGCCGGGCTCGTCGCCCGGCTGGTCGCCGAGGTCGAGGCCGACCACGCCGTCGCGGTCGACCCGGTGGTCGTCGGCGACCTGCCGGTCGACGACGCGGTCGCCGCGCTGGGACAGGCTGCGAAGGAGGCGGTGGTGAACGCCGCCAAGCACTCGGGGGCTCCCCGGGTGTCGCTCTACTCCGAGGTGACGCCGGCGACGGTGACGGTCTTCGTGCGGGACCGTGGCACCGGCTTCGACCCGGCTGCGGTGCCCGGGGACCGCCGGGGCCTGCGCGACTCGGTGGTGGGCCGGCTCACCCGGCTCGACGGAACGGCGACGGTGCGTTCAGCACCAGGAGAGGGGACCGAGGTGGAGCTGTGTCTCCCGCGCGAGGCGGGGGTGTCCGCGTGAGCGCGCCGATCCGCGTCTTCCTGGTCGACGACCACGCGATGGTCCGGGCCGGGGTCCGCACCGAGCTCGGCGACGACGTCGAGGTCGTCGGGGAGGCCGCCGACGTGGCGACCGCGATCTCCGGGATCCGCGCCGCGGCGCCCGACGTCGTCCTGCTCGACGTGCACCTGCCCGGCGGCAACGGGCAGGCGGTGCTCGAGGCGCTGCGCGTGGAGCTGCCGCGGACCCGCTGGCTGGCGCTGTCGGTCTCCGACGCCGCGGAGGACGTCATCGCGGTCATCCGCGCCGGCGCCCGCGGCTACGTCACCAAGACCATCTCCGGCGCGGAGCTGCGCGACGCGGTGCGCCGGGTCGCCGAGGACGACGTGGTGTTCAGCCCCCGGCTGGCGGGTTTCGTGCTCGACGCCTTCGCCGCCGCCGGCGCCGTCGCGGCGCCCACCAGCGCGGACCCGGCCGTCGACCCCGGCCTGGACCTGCTCTCGGCCCGGGAGCGGGAGGTGATGCAGCTGCTGGCCCGCGGCTACACCTACCGGGAGATCGGCCAGCGGCTGTTCATCTCGGTCAAGACCGTCGAGTCGCACGCCTCGAACGTGCTGCGCAAGCTGCAGCTGTCCAACCGCAACGAGCTCACCCGCTGGGCGGCGACCAACCGCCTGCTCTAGGCGGTGTGGACCACCTGGAAGGACTCGGCGAGCCGGCCCTCGGGCAGGCCGTGGGCGCGCGCGTTCTCCCGCATCCAGCCGGTCAGGAACTCCTCCAGCTGACCCTCGGGCCAGTGGGAGACCTGGCTGGCGTGCGAGCGCAGCGCAGCGAGCTTGCGGTCCAGCACGTCGGTCACGTCGACGGCGTGGTCCGAGCGCGGGCCGCCGCCGAGCCACACCTCCGACACCGTCCAGGCCTCCAGGCCCCCGTCGGCCAGCAGCTCGGGGAAGGCGAACGGGTTGCGGGCGTCGGGGTAGACCGCGCGCAGCGTCGACTCCCCGACGGTCATGTGGTCGGGGTGGCTCGCGCCGATCCGCTCCCAGAACCGCTCGGGAGAGCTGGTGAGCACCCGCTGCGGGCGCACCTGGCGGATCACCCGGGCGATGTCCCGGCGCAGCTCGAGGGAGAGCTCCAGCCGCCCGTCGGGGTACCCGAGGAAACGCACGTCGCTGACCCCGACCGCGGCCGCGGCAGCGGTCTGCTCCTCCCGGCGCAGCGGGCCCATCCGGTCCCGGGGGGTGTCGTCGAAGCCGCCCGCGTCGCCGTCGGTGACCATGCAGTAGGTCACCTCGGTGCCCGCCGCGGTCCAGGTGGCGATGGTCCCGGCGCTGCCGAAGTCGACGTCGTCGGGGTGGGCCAGCACGCACAGGGCGCGCTCGACGTGCTCGGCAGGGGCGGTCGGCAGCGGCATCACGCGCCGCAGCCTAAGGCCCCGTCCCGAGGCCTGCCCCGAGCCCGCGAGGAGGGTCTCCCTCAGAGCCGGCCGCGGCCCTGGCGGAGCAGCATCATCCCGAGCGCGGCGCCGTCGGGGCCGAGCGCGCTGCGGAACCGGGCGAGCACCTGGCGTTCACGCGAGAGGTTGAGCCGCATCCCGCCCGAGGCGGTGCGCAGGGACCCGATCTCCTGGGAGATCGCCAGCCGGCGCTGCACCAGCTCGATGATCTGGGCGTCGCAGGCGTCGATCTCGCTGCGCAGCACGCCGATCCGGTCGTCGGCCCGAGCGGCCGGCTGGGCGGTGACGGGGGAGAGGGTGGTGCTCATCGGGACCTCCGGGGTGGGGAGGGCCGTCGGACCCCGCAAGACGAGAAACGCCCCGGGGCCATCGGGCCCGGGGCGTCGTGTGCGGTGGCTGCTCAGCCAGCGGTGACGGACACCGGAACCCGGTGGCCGTAGTAAAACTCGCGGTGGCGCAGCACGGGTCGAGTGTGACACGGACGACGCCCGCGGCGCCACCCGCCCCGCGCGTCACACCCGGTGCACGGCGCCCGGGGCCGTCACCCGTCCGGCTTACAGTGGCGGGGACATGAGCAGCCCGCAGATCTCCCTCCCCGGCACCGCCGCGCTCGCGCGCTCCACCCCCGGCCAGACCGGGCGGGAGCTCGACCGGATGCTCGCCGGCCTGAACGGCCCCCAGCGCGACGCCGTCGTCCACGAGGGCAGCCCGCTGCTCATCGTGGCCGGAGCCGGTTCGGGCAAGACACGGGTGCTCACCCACCGGATCGCCTACCTGCTGGGCGCCCGGGGGGTGCAGCCGGGGGAGATCATGGCGATCACCTTCACCAACAAGGCCGCCGGGGAGATGAAGGAGCGCGTCGCGGCCCTCGTGGGGCCCCGCGCGCGGGCGATGTGGGTGTCGACGTTCCACTCGATGTGCGTGCGCATCCTGCGTGCCGAGGCCGCCAAGCTCGGCATGAAGAGCTCGTTCACCATCTACGACCAGGGCGACTCGGTGCGCCTGATGACGATGGTCGCCCGTGACCTCGACCTCGACGCCAAGCGCTACCCCGGGCGGAGCCTGGCCAACCAGGTGTCGAACCTGAAGAACGAGCTGGTCGACGAGGAATCCTTCAGCCCCCAGACGGCGCCGGAGAAGGTGCTCAAGGAGGCGTACACGCTCTACCAGCGGCGGCTGCGCGAGGCGCACGCGATGGACTTCGACGACCTGATCATGACCACCGTCAACCTGCTGCAGGCGTTCCCGGACGTCGCCGAGCACTACCGCCGCCGGTTCCGGCACGTGCTGGTCGATGAGTACCAGGACACCAACCACGCCCAGTACATGCTGGTGCGGGAGCTGGCCGGTGGCCCCGGCGGGCCGGTGCCGCAGGCCGAGCTGTGCGTCGTCGGTGACGCCGACCAGTCGATCTACGCCTTCCGCGGCGCCACGATCCGCAACATCGACGAGTTCGAGCGCGACTACCCCGACGCCACGACGATCGTGCTGGAGCAGAACTACCGCTCCACGCAGCGGATCCTCCGGGCCGCCAACACCGTCATCGCGAAGAACACCTCCCGCCGGCCGAAGAACCTGTGGTCCGACGCCGGCGACGGCGAGCTGATCTCCGGCTACGTCGCCGAGAACGAGCACGACGAGGCGGCCTGGGTCGCCGAGCAGATCGACGCGCTCACCGACGAGGGCAAGGCCCGCCCGGCCGACATCGCGGTCTTCTACCGCACCAACAACGCCTCCCGGGTGTTCGAGGAGGTGTTCATCCGGGTCGGCATGCCCTACAAGGTGGTCGGCGGGGTGCGCTTCTACGAGCGCAAGGAGGTCCGCGACGCGCTGGCCTACCTCAAGCTCGTCGCCAACCCGGCCGACGTGGTCAGCCTGCGCCGGATCATCAACGTGCCCAAGCGGGGCATCGGCGACAAGGCCGAGTCCTGCATCGAGCAGTTCGCCGACCGCGAGCGGATCGCCTTCGGCACCGCGCTGCGCCGCTGCTCGGAGATCACCACGCTCGCCCCGCGCTCGCTCAAGGCGCTGCAGGAGTTCGTCGCGCTGCTGGAGGAGTTCGAGCAGCTGGTCGAGACCGGCTCGGGTCCCGCCGCGCTGCTGGAGAGCATCCTCGACCGCACCGGGTACCTGGCCGAGCTGTCGGCCAGCACCGACCCGCAGGACGAGGGGCGGGTCGACAACCTCAACGAGCTCATCTCGGTGGCCGCCGAGTTCGAGGCGGCCTCACCCGGCGGCACGGTCACCGACTTCCTGGAACAGGTGTCCCTCGTCGCCGACGCCGACCAGATCCCCGGGGGCCCCGGAGGGGAGGACGGAGCCGACGCGGGCGTGGTCACGCTGATGACCCTGCACACCGCGAAGGGCCTGGAGTTCCCGGTGGTCTTCCTCACCGGCCTGGAGGACGGCGTCTTCCCGCACCTGCGCGCCCTCGGCGACCCCAAGGAGCTGGAGGAGGAGCGCCGCCTGGCCTACGTGGGCATCACCCGGGCCCAGCAGCGGCTGTTCCTCTCCCGGGCCACGGTGCGCACCAACTGGGGTCAGCCGGCCTACAACCCGCCGTCCAGGTTCCTCGACGAGCTCCCCGCCGACACCGTGCAGTGGGCCAATCTGCAGCCGGCGCCGTCCACCCCGCTGTCGTCGGCCCAGCAGCGGGTCGCCGCGACCGGGCTGTCCACCGGCGGGCTGCGCGGCGGGGCGGGCAAGCGCGCCGTCATCAGCGTCGACGTCGGCGACCGGGTCAGCCACGACGCCTTCGGGCTGGGCACCGTGGTCGAGGTCAACGGCGCCGGGGACAAGGCCCAGGCGACGGTCGACTTCGGCTCCGGCGGCACCAAGCGCCTCGTGCTGCGCTACGCCCCGCTGGTCAAGCTGTAGGCGACGACGTGCCGGGCGGTGAGCGGGAGGCCGATCTCGCCGCCTGGTACGACCGCGACGCGGCCGCCTTCCAGGCCGCGGGCTGCAGCTGTCCGGCGTCGACCTCTCGCCCCAGCACGTCGCGCTGTGCCGGGCGGCCGGGGTCGATGCGCACGTGGCCCCGGTGCGTGCCCTGCCCTTCGGGGACGCGAGCCTCGACGCGGGCTGGACGATGAGCACGCTGCTGCACGTCCCCGACGCCGAGCTCGACCAGGCGCTCACCGAGATCCGCCGGGTGCTGCGCCCGGGCGCCCCGCTCGCCGTCGGCGTGCGGTGCGGTGCCGACGTGGAAGGGCCGCTGGCCTCCGACGCGTTCGACCCGCCGCGCTTCGTCAGCTCCCGGTCGCCCGGGCGGCTGGTCGAGTGCTGAGCCGGCACGGCGAGGTGGCGCGGTCGGAGGTGTGGGCCGCCGGTGGCGAGCGGAACGATCGCTACCAGTCGGTCCTGCTGCGCCTGCCGGGCACCTGAGCCCGGCGGTCAGCGGACGGAGAGCCCGCGCTCGGCCAGCCACTCCTCGGGGTCGGTGGGCTTGCCGTTCATCCCGCCGACGTGGATCTCGTAGTGCAGGTGGGGGCCGGTCGACTGCCCCTGGTTGCCGACCTTGGCGATCTGCTCGCCGGCGGAGACGACGTCGCCGGCCTCGACGCTGTAGTAGCGCATGTGACCGTAGATGTGCACGTTGCCGTCGGCGTCCTGGATGTAGACCGCGTTGCCGTAGCCCGAGGCCGGGCCGGCGCGCAGCACCACGCCGTCGGCGGCCGAGTAGATCGGGGTGCCCAGCGGTGCGGCCAGGTCCAGGCCCCAGTGCATGGTGCCCCAGCGCATGCAGAAGCAGGTGGTCAGCCGGCCGGTGGTCGGGACGACGAAGTCGGGCTCGCGCGCCGCTCGGGACGCCGCGATCTCGCCCAGCCGCGCCGCGGCCTCGGCCTGGCTGATCTCCCCCCGCGCGGCCGCGACGTCCACCCCGCCGGCGAAGCTGACGTCCTCGACGCCCAGGCCGTAGTCCTGCCCGGAGGCCACCGGTGCGGTGTCGGTGGTGCCGCCCAGCAGTGCGGCCCCCAGTGCGCCGGCGACGGCCACGGCGAGCAGCACCGGTCCGCGACGGCCCGGGGGGCGGCGGGCGGCGGTCGGGCGGGGGAGCCGGGGGCGGCGGAGCTGGGGACGGCGGAGGTGGGGGACACCGACCCGGCGGCGCGGCACGCGGGTCCGGTCCTCGGCAGCGTCGTCCTGAGGGCCCTCGTCGTCCTCCCGGGTGCTGTCCGGGTCGGCGTCGAGCTCGGCCCAGCTCCCGTCCCAGTCCGACTCGTCCCAGTCCGGGCCCGGTGTCCAGTCGCCGTCCCAGGCGTCCTCGGTGCCCAGGTCGGCGTCGGACACCGATGTGGTCCGGCCCACGAGCTCGCGCAGTCGGGTCAACGGGCACCTTCCGGGGGTGGCACCCCGGGGGGAGCCGGGGTGCCTGGGGGGCGCCGGTCACCGGGGAGGGCGACCGGGCTGCGCACAGGCTGTGCGTCGACGTCTCCGGGCGAATGCCATCGATGTCATTCCGGACGCTAACCACGGTCGAGGGACCGGACAACGACCTGACGACACGTGTCGCGGCAGTGTGCGCTGCGTGACGACACACGCCACATGGGGCGCAGGAATGCCGCCTCAGGCGGCGACGGGAGGGTCGGCGGGGGTGGCGCTCCGCTGCCCGGCCAGCGTCGCGGCGACCTCGTCGACGACGGCTCGGTGGATCGGCAGGGACATGTGCCCCACCCCGCGGACCAGCACGTTGCGGACCCGCAGGTCGGGGTGCTCGCACCGGCCGGCGGTCGAGGGGACGACGACCTGGTCCAGGTCGCTGTAGACGGCTGTGACGGGGGTGCGGCAGCCCGGCGCGGGCCGGGCCAGCTCCCGCAGCAGGGGGGACCCGGGCCGGAGCTGGCGGATCAGCGGGGTCGGCAGCACGTGCGCCCACCGCGAGCCGCCGTGCGGGGTGCCCAGGGTGACCAGCGACTCCACCCGGGCGTCACCGCCGAGCCGCTGCACCAGGTACCGGGCGATCAGCCCGCCCAGGCTGTGCCCGACCACGTGCACCCGCTCGTGCCCGGTCTCGCTGCACACCCGCTCGACGTGCCGGCCGAGCGCCTCCGCCGCGCCGGCCACGTCCCGCACCAGCGGGCCGTAGTTCCAGGAGCAGACCTGGGCGAAGCCGCGCCGCCGCAGGCCGCGCCGCATGATCGCGAAGACCGACCGGTTGTCGACCAGGCCGTGCACCAGGACGACCGGGATCCGGGCGGCCAGCGGGTCGTCGGCGAACAGGGCCCGCACCCCGGGGGGCTGGGTGCCCGGGCGGTACCGGCCGTCGGCGCGCACGCGTTCGGTGCGGGCTCCGAGCGGGTAGAGCAACGCGTGGGCGCCGACCCAGGCCAGCTCGGTGAGGCCGCCGGTGAGCGCGATCGGGCTGACCAGTGACCGCAGGCCGGAGCGGGCCGACGCCGTCCGGTCCGGTACGTCGGTGGCGGCTGCGGTCGCGCGGGCGTGCCACGCTGGGGGAGAGGGTGGGTCGGTGGTGTGCACCTGGTCTCCCTCCGCCCGTCCGGCCCGGCGCCGGGGGCGCCGCGTGCACTCGTGGTGTGCTCGGTTCGGGGACCGTAATGCCCCCGTGTGCCGGACATCACACAACTGCCCTGCGACACGACCGACCCAGTGACCTCCGAGGGGGAACCGTGCCCGCCCGCGACCGCGCGCCTGCCCGTTCCACGGCCGGCCGGCCGAGCGCCCGCCGGGCGTCCAGCAGTGCTGCTCGGCCGGCGCGTCGGCCGGCGGACCGACCTGCCGGTGACCCGCTGGTCGTCGGGACGGTCCCTCCGCTCGCCCGGGTCGCCGGGGTGCTGCTCGCCCTCGCCGGCCTGGTCGGCGCCGTCGGCGTCTTCCCCACCTACCTGACGGTCGGCGGGACCACGATCGACCTCGTCACCGGCCCGCTCGATGCCCTGGTGGCGCTGATCGGCCCGCTCGTGTCACTGCTGATCGGGGTGGTGCTGGCTCTGGGGCGGGTGCCGCGGCTGGGGTTGGCCTACGCGGCGGTGAGCGGTGCGCTGGCGGTCGGCCGGCTGCTGATCGAGCTGCACCAGGGGCACGGCTCCACCGCCCGTCCGGCGATCGAGGTGCTGGCCGGTGAGCGCGTGCTCACCAGCTCGGTGGAGACCGGCGCAGGATGGGTCCTCGGTCTGGTCGCCCTCGGCCTGACCGTGCTCGCGGGTGGGGTCGCCCTGGTGGCGTGGGGGCGCACCGTGATGGAGGACGCCGGAACGCTGGACCCGGTGCGGCCGGTGCTGGCCGGGTCGGCGGTGGTGCTCGGCGTCGTCGGGGTGCTCTGCCTGGCGCTGCCCGCCGCCGACGTCCCCGACCGGGTGGTGGCCGACCCGGTGACCGGGCTGGAGACCGTGGTGACCGTCGAGGGGCCGCAGGCCCTGCTGGAGCGGCCCGGGCTCGCGCTGCTCGGCGGGCTGCTGCTCGCCGGCGCGCTCCTGCTGTGCTCGGTGACCGCGCCGTCGCTGCGCCCCCGGCTGGGCGCGGTCGGCGGCCTGCTGGCCCTGTCCGTGTTCGTGCTGGCCACCGCGCTGGCCGGGATGCGGGACGCCGCCCGGAGCCCGGAGGTCGAGTGGACCGTGCCCGGGATGGGCCTGCTGCTGGTCGGCCTGGGCTTCGCCGGGCTGACCGTCGTCGCCTGGCGCTGGCGGACCGGCGTGACGGCCACGCGGGAGTGACGCAGGACACGCCAGGGGGCCTAGAGTCCACGGCGTGACCAGCGAGCGCATCCGGGTGGTGATCGCCAAGCCCGGCCTGGACGGGCACGACCGCGGCGCCAAGGTGGTCGCGCGCGCCCTGCGCGACGCCGGCATGGAGGTCGTCTACACCGGCCTGCACCAGACCCCGGAGCAGATCGTGGAGACCGTCGTGCAGGAGGACGCCGACGCCGTCGGCCTCTCCGTGCTCTCCGGTGCGCACCTCACGCTCTTCGCCCGGCTCGCCGAGCTCCTGCGCGAGCGCGGCGTCGACGACGTGGTCGTCTTCGGGGGCGGGATCATCCCCGAGGCCGACCTGCCCGAGCTGGCCCGCCTGGGCGTGGCGCGCGTGTTCACCCCCGGTGCCAGCACCGAGGAGATCGTCGGCTGGGTGCGCGCGCACGTCGGCGCCCCCGCCGGGGCGTGACACGCCCACCCCGATCGGGGTGACGCGCCGCACTCGCGGCCGGGCGCGTGAGCGGCGGCCGCAGCGGCGGTCTACGGTGCCTGTTCGTGGATCTCTTCGAGTACCAGGCCCGTGACCTGTTGGCCGCGCACGGCGTCCCCGTGCTCCCCGGCGGCGTAGCCGAGACACCCGAGCAGGCCGAGGCGATCGCCCGCGAGATCGCGGCGCCCGTCGTGGTCAAGGCCCAGGTGAAGGTCGGCGGCCGGGGCAAGGCGGGGGGCGTGAAGCTCGCCGACGACCCCGAGACCGCCAGGGCGCGCGCCCAGGACATCCTCGGGCTGGACATCAAGGGTCACATCACCCACCGCGTGATGGTCGCCCAGGCCAGCGACATCGCCGAGGAGTACTACTTCTCCTACCTGCTCGACCGGTCCAACCGCACCTTCCTGGCGATGGCCTCGAAGGAGGGCGGCATGGAGATCGAGCAGCTCGCCGTCGAGCGCCCCGAGGCGCTGGCCCGGGTCCCCGTCGACGCCTCCGTCGGTGTCGACACCCAGAAGGCCGCCGAGATCGTCGATGCCGCCGGCTTCCCCGCCGAGGTTCGCGACCAGGTCATCGCCATCGCGGTGCAGCTGTGGGACGTCTTCAGCAAGGAGGACGCCACCCTGGTCGAGATCAACCCGCTGGCCAAGGCGCCCGACGGCACCGTCCTCGCGCTGGACGCGAAGGTGACCCTCGACGAGAACGCCGGCTTCCGGCACCCCGAGCACGAGGCACTCGAGGACGCCGCCTCCGCCGACCCGCTGGAGGCCGCGGCCAAGGCCAAGGACCTCAACTACGTCAAGCTCGAGGGCGAGGTCGGCATCATCGGCAACGGCGCCGGCCTGGTCATGAGCACGCTGGACGTCGTGGCCTACGCCGGCGAGGACTTCGGCGGCGTCCGCCCGGCGAACTTCCTGGACATCGGTGGCGGCGCCTCCGCCGAGGTCATGGCCAACGGGCTGGGCATCATCCTCTCCGACCCGGCCGTGAAGAGCGTCTTCGTCAACGTCTTCGGCGGGATCACCGCCTGCGACGCCGTCGCCAACGGCATCGTCGCGGCGCTGGGCCAGCTCGGCGACGAGGCCAGCAAGCCGCTGGTCGTCCGGCTCGACGGCAACAACGTGGAGGAGGGCCGGCGGATCCTCGCCGACGCCAACCACCCGCTGGTGACCGTGGTGGACACGATGGACGGCGCCGCCCGCCGGGCCGCCGAGCTCGCCGCCCTCTAACCGCCCCCGGCCTGAACAGGACTCACCAGAGATGTCGATCTTCCTCACCGAGAACAGCAAGGTCATCGTCCAGGGCATGACCGGCTCCGAGGGGCGCAAGCACACGCAGCGCATGCTCGCCTCCGGCACCGCCATCGTCGGTGGCGTCAACCCGAAGAAGGCCGGCGAGACCGTCGACTTCGACGGCGCCAGCGTCCCCGTCTTCGGCAGCGTCTCCGACGCCATGAAGGAGACCGGCGCCGACGTCAGCGTCATCTTCGTGCCGCCGGCCGGCGCGAAGAACGCCGTCATCGAGGCCGTCGACGCCCAGATCGGGCTCGCCGTCGTGATCACCGAGGGCATCCCGGTGCACGACTCGACCTACTTCTGGGCCCACGCCCAGGGTGGCACCACCCGGATCATCGGCCCGAACTGCCCGGGCCTGATCAGCCCCGGGCGGTCCAACGCCGGGATCATCCCCGCGAACATCACCAAGGCCGGCAAGATCGGCCTGGTCAGCAAGAGCGGCACGCTGACCTACCAGATGATGTACGAGCTGCGGGACATCGGCTTCTCCACCGCCGTCGGCATCGGCGGCGACCCGGTCATCGGCACCACGCACATCGACTGCCTCCAGGCCTTCCAGGACGACCCGGAGACCGAGGCGATCGTGATGATCGGCGAGATCGGTGGCGACGCCGAGGAGCGGGCCGCGGACTTCATCAAGGCCAACGTGACCAAGCCGGTCGTCGGCTACGTCGCCGGCTTCACCGCGCCGGAGGGCAAGACGATGGGCCACGCCGGTGCGATCGTCTCCGGTTCGGCCGGCACCGCCCAGGCCAAGCAGGAGGCCCTCGAGGCCGCCGGCGTCCGGGTGGGCAAGACCCCGTCGGAGACCGCGCGGCTGATGCGCGAGATCGTCGGAGGCTGACGCCACCGCGAGCATCGCAGGGAGCGCCAGCGACCGAGGAGCGGAGCGGCGGCGGATGCCGACCCGTGTCCCGGAGGCTGACGCCACCGCGAGCATCGCAGGGAGCGCCAGCGACCG
>NZ_JBJHAG010000023.1:0-63604 GCF_054050925.1 Modestobacter sp. SYSU DS0657
CCGCCCTTCCGCTGGATGCCCCACAACCACCCCCCCCCCCCCCCCCCCCCCCCCCCCCCCCCCCCCCCGCCCCCCCCCCCCCCCCCCCCCCCCCCCCCCCCCCCCCCCCCCCACACCGGTGACCCCGCGCCCCCGTCGGCGAGGTGCCGGCGAGCCGGACCGGGCCGGCCGGGGCTGCCCGGCCAGCGGACGGGTGCAGCCGGCACCGCAGGGGCACCCGGACGGGAACGTGCTGACCGGCGGCTCCCGGGTCGTCGGCCGACCTGCACCGACCGGCCCGCGGGGGGGGGGCTCACCGCTCCCCGCGGGCCGGCCGCGCCCGGGCGGCCGCCCGCTGCTCGGCGGCCGCCCAGAGCAGCGGCACCAGCTGGTCCAGGTCCAGGTCGCTCCGCTGGTCGGCCGGCAGGTGGCGGCGGTGGTGCGACAGCGCGGCGGCGACGCCGACCCACGGCGTCTGCACCTCCGCCGGGTACCAGGCGACGCCGCGGCCGAAGACGCCGTGCATGTGCCGCCGCATCGCCGTCCGCGCCAGGACGACGGTGCGCGCACCCGGCGGCCGCTCCCGGATCAGCCACCGCAGGGCCGCCAGCCCCTCCCTCCGGTGCACGTACAGGTCGCAGACGTCGAGCACGGCCGGCTGGTCGTCCAGAGCGAGCAGCGCCACCCCGACCAGCCGGCGCAGCGACTCCGGGTCGCCGCGGACGTCGCCGCGCGCCACCAGCACGACGACGTCGTCGTGCTGGTGCACCCGCACGTCGATCCCGTCGGCCACCCGTCCCCCAGTGCGCTCGCCGCCCCTGGCCGCGGGGCGGTGGCTGCAGGTCATGACCGTCCGGGCGCGCGGGGAAACCGGGCGACGTCGGCGGACCGGGGCGGGATCACCCAGCGTCGGGCCCCGGCTCCCGAGCGTCCCGGTCGGGCAGCGCGATCCACGCGGCCCAGGTGAGGTCGCGGCCCACGAACCGCGGCCGGCGCAGGGGCCAGTGCGCCGCCAGCCAGGCGGGCACGAACTCGTCCAGGGCCCGCTCGGTGTCACTGCCCACCAACCGGTCGACGACCCACCAGGAGACCTCGGCGTCGGCGTCGCCGGCCTTCTCCGGCGGGTCCACGTAGACGCAGCCCAGCAGCTCGGACTCGTCGGGCGGGAACACCCCGTAGAGGAAGCTCTCGTGCGCGGCGATCTCCCGCGCGTGGTGCGCCAGGTCCTCGCGGTCCTGCTCGACGGTCATCGTCGCCGGCGGCCAGCCCCAGGCTGGGCCGTAGATCGTCCACAGCCGCTCCCGTGAGCCCATCACCGCCGGGAAGTCGATCTCGGTGTCGGCGTCGCTCATCGGCCGCAGGTGCTCCCCGGTCGGCAGCTCGGCGCGGGTCGGGTGGGCGAAGTCCTCGGGCAGCCACGGCACGAGGACGGACGCTAGTGCGACGGGACGGTCCGGGCGAGGGGTTTGCCGAGCGGCCGATACCGTGCGCCGGTGGCCAGGAACCGCACCGCAGAGGACGACGCCGCGATCCGGGCGGGCGAGGCGGAGTTGCGCGCGTGGGACCGCCGCCGGCGGCTGGTCGTGGAGGCCGTGCTGGTCGGCTACGCGGCCGGCTACGCCTTCCTGGTCCTCGGTGGCGGCGACGCCTCCGCGGCCCTCGCCTGGCTGCTGCTCCTGCTCTTCGCGCTGGTGCGCGCGGCCGCCTGGCGGTGGGGTGACCGGGGAGCCCGCATCGACGGCGCCCGCACCGACTTCGCGCTGCGCCACCGGCGGCTCGCCGGGTGGGCGCAGCCAGGGATGGTCCGGGCCCGCGCCCAGCAGCGGCTGCGCAGGGCACGCCTGCGGCGGGTCGGCTGGGGGCTGGTCGTCGCCGTGGGCACCACGGCCAGTGCGGTGGCGCTGCTCGCCGACCCACCGGCCGTGGGCCTGGCGGTGTTCGGGGCCGCCCTGGCGGCGGGCGCGGTCGTCCAGCTGTGGCTCGGCGAGCGCAACCTGGCCGAGGCCCGGCGCTGGCTCGCCGACCCGCCGGCCTGACGGTCAGCGGGTGCGGCGGAGCAGCGCCAGGAACATCGCGTCGGTGCCGTGCCGGTGCGGCCACAGCTGGCCGTAGCGGCCCCGCTCGATGCCGGGCACCTCGCTGAACAGCGGGGCCACCGGCAGCACCTCGACGTCGTCGCGCGCCGCCGCGGCATCGACGACGTCGACCGTCTCGGCCGCGTGCGGGGAGCAGGTCACGTAGGCGACCACTCCCCCGGGCCGCACCGAGGCCAGCGCACCGTCCAGCAGCTGCCGCTGCAGCTCGGCCAGCGGGGCGACGTCGCCGGCGGTCCGCCGCCAGCGCACCTCCGGCCGGCGGCGCAGCGCGCCGAGACCGGTGCACGGCGCGTCGAGCAGCACCCGGTCGAACGAGCCGGCCGGCCACGGCGGGGCGGTGCCGTCGGCGACCTGCACGTCGACGTCGTCGGCCCCGGCCAGCGCGCCGCGCACCAGCTCGGCGCGGTGCGGCGCGCGGTCGGCGGCGGTCAGGTGCACCCCGGCGGGCCGGGCGGCGGCCAGCAGACCAGCCTTGCCGCCCGGGCCGGCGCACATGTCCAGCCAGCGCTCGTCGGGGCCCTCCAGCGGCGCGCGGACCAGCGCGAGGGCAGCCAGCTGGCTCCCCTCGTCCTGCACCGCGGCGGCGCCGGAGCGCACGGCGGCGATCCGCCCGGGGTCGCCGGAGCCGAGCCGGACGGCGTACGGCGACCAGGGCCCTGGTTCGCCGCCGGCCTCGGTGGCCAGCTGGTCGCGGTCGATCCGCCGCGCCACCAGGTGCACCTCGGGGGCTGCGTCGTCGGCCAGCAGCGCCGGCTCGACCTCCCCGGCGGCACCGAGCGCATCGCGCCAGGCCTCGACGATCCAGCGCGGGTGGTCGGTGGTCAGCGCGAGCCGGGCGTCGTCGTCGGCGGGCTGGAGTGCCTGCACCCAGGCGGCCCGGTCACCGCCGGCGGCCACCTTGCGCAGCACAGCGTTGACCAGCCCGGAGGCGCCGGTGCCGACGATCGCCCGGGTCAGGGCGACGCTGGTGTCGACGGCGGCGTGCGCCGGCACCCGCAGGTCGATCAGCTGGTAGGCGCCCAGCCGCAGCAGGTCCAGGACCTTGGGGTCCAGCTCGGCCAGCGGCCGGGACACCAGCGTGGTCAGGACGGCGTCCAGGGTGCCGGCCGCGCGCAGCGTGCCGTAGGCCAGCTGGGTGGCGAAGGCGGCGTCGCGGGGCTCGAGCTGCCGTTCGCGCAGCAGCTGGGGCAGCAGCAGGTTGGCGTAGGCGTCCCGGCTGGAGACGCCCTCGAGGACGTCGTAGGCGGTCAGCCGGGCGCCGTCCAGGGTGGGACGGTGCCGCCGGGGCTGGGGGCGCTGGTTGCCGGTGCCGGGGTCGTTCCGTCGCTTGGAGCCGGCCCGCTTCGCCGGGCCGGTCATGCGCCCACCTGCTCGCCGAGCCGCTCACCCGGCTCCGGCCGGGCACCCCGCGCCCAGTCGGCGGCGGGGAGCATCTTCTTGCCCGCGGGCTGCACCTCGCGCAGTCGCACGGCGCCGCGGCCGGTGCCCACCAGCACGCCGGTCGGGCCGACCGAGACCTCACCGGGCTCCAGGCCCAGCGAGGTGGGCAACGGCTCGACCGGGGCGAGCCGCAGCCGGTTGCCGCGCCAGGTGGTCCACGCGCCCGGCGTCGGGGTGACGCCGCGGACCCGGCGGTCGACGACGTGGGCCGGAAGGGTCCAGTCGACCCGGGCGTCGGCGGTCTCGATCCGCGGGGCGAGGCTGACTCCCTCGGCGGGCTGGGGCTCCGGGCGCAGCGACCCGTCGGCGATGCCGTCGAGGGTGGCGACCAGCAGGCCGGCGCCGCTGACCGCGAGCCGGTCGAGCAGGTCGCCGGCGGTGTCGGCCGGGCCGATCGGCTCGGTGACGACGCCGAACACCGGGCCGGTGTCCAGCCCGGCCTCCAGCTGGAAGGTCGCCGCGCCGGTGACCTCGTCGCCGGCCATGACCGCGTGCTGCACGGGGGCCGCGCCGCGCCAGGCCGGCAGCAGCGAGAAGTGCAGGTTGACCCAGCCGTGCCGCGGGATCTCCAGCGCGGCCGGCGGCACCAGCGCGCCGTAGGCGACCACCGGCGCGCAGTCGACGTCCAGCGCGCGCAGCTGGTCGAGGAACTCCGGCTCGCGCGGCGACCGGGGCTGCAGCACCGGGATGCCGGCGGCGTCGGCGCGCTCGGCGACCGGGGACCGGCTGGTCCGCCGTCCCCGGCCGGCGGGGGCGTCGGGCCGGGTCAGCACGGCGACGACCTCGTGCCGCGAACCCAGCAGCGCGTCCAGCGAGACGACCGCGGGCGCCGGGGTACCGGCGAACAGGAGCTTCAGTGGGGGCTCACCTTCACGACCGGAGCCGGGACCGGCTCACCACTGGGGAGGTAGGCCTGCTCGCCCTGCCAGGCGGCGTCGGCGAGCACCGACAGCGCCGCCTCGCGGGCCTCGGCGTCGAGCCGGTCGACGAAGAGCACCCCGTCGAGGTGGTCGGTCTCGTGCTGGATGGCGCGGGCCAGCTTGTGCGAGCCCTCCACCCGGATCGGGTCGCCGTGCATGTTCCAGCCGGTGGCGGCGACGTAGAGGTGGCGGCGGCAGTCGAAGCGGAAGCCCGGGATGGACAGGCACCCCTCGGCGTCGGACTCGGTCTCCTCGCCCACCGGCGTCACGTC
This sequence comes from Modestobacter sp. SYSU DS0657, assembly GCF_054050925.1. NCBI lineage: Bacteria > Bacillati > Actinomycetota > Actinomycetes > Geodermatophilales > Geodermatophilaceae > Modestobacter > Modestobacter sp. SYSU DS0657. The sequence continues at coordinate 4,708 of NZ_JBJHAG010000023.1, forward strand.
GGGGTTGACCAGGTGGCCCACCTCGCCGTCGACGTACCAGGTGAACACCCGCAGGCCCACGCCGATCTGCGGCGCGGCGATGCCGGCCCCGCCGGCGGCGTGCATCGTGTCCGTCAGGTCGGCGACGAGCTGCTGGAGCTCCTTGTCGAAGTCGACGACGGGGGCGGCCGGGGTGCGCAGCACCGGGTCGCCCATGATCCGGATCGGGGTGACGCTCACCGGACGATGGTAGGTGGCGGGTCCATCGGCGCCCGCAGGGTGACCTGGCTACGGTGCAGGAATGGCCTCCCTCGCCACCCACCGCCTGCACGCCGTCCTCAGCACCGTCGTCGACGGGGTGGCCGTCGGCGGCGCCGAGGCAGCACTCGACCACCCCGCCCGGTCGGCCGCCCGCCGCCGGGTGTACCTCGCCGTCATGGCCGTGGTCGCGGCGGAGACGGTGGCCCACGACCTGCCCGCGCTGCGGCGCACCTTCCAGGGCATGCCGATCGAGCCGGCGGACCCCGCCGACCACGCGGTGCTGCGCCACCAGGGGCTGGTCAGCACCGGGTGGGGGCTGGGGATCACCGCCGTGCACCGCCCGCTCGCCCGGGCGCTGCGCCGCCGCGGGCACCGGCGTCCGCACCTGCTGCTGGGCGCCCTGGCCGGCGTGGGCACCGCCGCCTGCACGCTGCCGGTCCGCTGGCGCCGGGCCACCGAGCGGGCCGCGGAGGACGCCGTGGCTGCCCGGATGGACGCCGAGCTGGCGCAGCTGCTGGACCAGCCGATCGACTGACGCCCCGCCGTCAGGCCAGCTCGAGCGGGTCGAGCTGCACCCGCACGTGCTCGGGCGCCTTCTTCGCGCTGCGCACGCCCTGCACCTCGCGCAGCGCCCGGGCCAGCCCGGTGCCCTCGGCCCGCGGCACCCGCACCAGGTAGCGCTCCCGCTCGCCCTCCTGCCCCGGGCGGGGCGGCTCGGGCACCGGGCCGAGCACGTCGGCGTGCTCGGGCAACCGCAGCGCGTCCAGGAACTCCGCCAGCGCCGCCGGCGACGCCGACAGCGACGCCATCCGGGTGGCCGGGGGGAAGCCGAGCTCCCGGCGGTCGGCGAGCTCGCGGGCGGCCAGGCCGGCGGGGTCCCAGCGGACCAGCGCCTGCACCACGGGGTGGCCCGCGTCGGCGGCCACCACCACCGGCTGCCCCGCCCGCACCAGCGCCGCGGCGTTCATCCAGCGGCGCAGGGTCTCCTCCCCCGCCCGCAGGTCGGCCCGGCCGAGCAGCGCCCAGGCGTCCAGCAGCAGCGCCGCGCCGTAGCCGCCCTCGGCCACCGGCTCGGCGCCCGGGGTGGCGACCACCAGCGCCGCCCCACCCGGCACGGTGGCCAGCACACCCGAGCCGCGACCGGAGACCCGCACGGCGGCGCCGGGGAAGGCCCGCCCCAGCTCCTCGGCGGTGCGGGCCTCCCCGATCACCGCGGCGCGGAGCTTCGTCCCGTGGCAGTGCGGGCAGTCGAAGGTCGCCGCCGGCCGGGCGCACCACCGGCAGGCCGCGATCCGGGTGCCGCCCTTCCCCGGGCGCGGCGAGACGCCGAGCGGCCCACCGCAGTGCGCGCAGCGGGCCGGTGCCCGGCACCGGTCGCAGACCAGCGACGGCACGTAGCCCGAGCGGGGCACCTGCACCAGCACCGGGGTGCCGGCCTGCAGCGCCTTCCGGGCGACGTCGAAGGCGAGGGTGGGCAGCCGGGCGGTGCGGGCCGCGGCGTCCCGGGCCAGCTCGAAGTCGCTGCCCACCGCCTGCACGCGGGGGGCGGCGGCGCGCAGGGTCGCCCGGTCGGCGACCAGCTCGTGCGCCCAGCCGGACTCCACCAGCAGCTGCCCCTCGGCGGTGCGGGCGGTGCCGGCGACCACCGCGGCGCAGCCGGCCAGGTGGGCGCGGTGCACCAGCACGTCGCGGGCGTGCGGGTAGGGGGCGCGCGGTTCGGCGTGCAGGTCGTCGCCGTCGTCCCAGACGACGACCAGCCCGAGGTCGCGCACCGGGGCGAGGACCGCGCCGCGGGTGCCGAGGACGACCTGCGCGCTGCCCCGGGCGGCGGTCAGGAACCTGCCGTACCGGACGTCGGGTGAGGCGTCGGCGCGCAGCACCGCCACCGAGCCGGTGGGCAGCAGCGCGTCGGCGGCGGCGGCCAGCCGGTCGAGGTCCTTGCCGTCGGGGACGACGACCAGGGCGCCCCGCCCCCCGGACAGCGCCGCCTGCGCCAGCTCGGCCAGCCGGGTGGGCCAGTCCTCGCCGGGCAGCGCGGTCCACACCGCCCGGGCCGGGGCCCCGTCGGCGACCGCGGACAGCAGCTGCGGGCCGGTCGGGTACCGGGCGAACCCGGCCGGGTCGGGAGCCGGCGGCGGGGGTGGCGGGTCGGCCACCGGGCGCTTCTCGGGCGCGGCCCGCCGCGGTGGCAGGGCCAGCCGCAACACGTCGGTCAGCGTGCCGGCGTAGCGGTCGGCGACCGAGCGGGCCAGCTCGGCGACCTCCGGGGTGAGCACCGGCTCGGGCGAGACGACCTTGGCCAGCGGCGCCAGCTTGCCGGTGTGGTCGGTGGAGCCGGCGACCTCGAGCACGACCCCGTCGACCAGCTTGCCGGCGAAGCGCACCCGCACCCGGCAGCCGGCCACCACCTGCTCGGCCAGCTCGTCGGGGACGGCGTAGTCGAAGGGCCGGTCCAGGTGCGCCAGCGGCACGTCGACGACGACCCGGGCGACTCTCACCGCGCCAGTCTCCGGGACGGCACCGACAGCGCGGCCCCGCTGCAAGGGTCCGCGTCGAGCTCGGTCGGCCCCGTCCCGGGGCTCGCCCCGAGCCTGCGAGGGGTGAGGAGGACGGGGTCCCTCTCGGGGGGCAGCGGGATCCTTCAGCCCACGGCGGCGCGGAGCGCGTCGACCCGGTCCAGCCGCTCCCACGGGAGCTGGACGTCGGTGCGGCCGAAGTGGCCGTAGGCGGCGGTCGGGGCGTAGATGGGGCGGAGCAGGTCCAGGTCGCGGACGATCGCGCCCGGGCGCAGGTCGAACACCGAGGTGATCGCCTTCTCCAGCGTCTCCTCCGGCACGGTGTTGGTGCCGAAGGTCTCCACGAACAGCCCGACCGGGTGCGCGGCGCCGATGGCGTAGGCGACCTGCACCTCGCAGCGGCGGGCCAGGCCCGCGGCGACGACGTTCTTCGCCACCCAGCGCATCGCGTAGGCCCCCGACCGGTCGACCTTCGACGGGTCCTTGCCGGAGAAGGCCCCACCGCCGTGGCGGGCCATGCCGCCGTAGGTGTCGACGATGATCTTCCGGCCGGTGAGCCCGGCGTCGCCCATCGGGCCGCCGATCACGAACTTGCCGGTGGGGTTGACCAGCAGCCGGTAGCCGCTGGTGGGCAGGCCGAGGGCGGCGAGCTCGGGCTCGACGACGAGCTCCTGGACGTCCGGGGCGAGCAGCGTCTCGATCGAGATGTCCTCGGCGTGCTGGCTGGAGACGACCACCGTGTCGACGGCGACCGGCCGGTCGTCCTCGTAGACCACGGTGACCTGGGTCTTGCCGTCGGGCCGCAGGTAGGGCACCGAGCCGTCCTTGCGCACCGCGGAGAGCCGGCGGGACAGCCGGTGCGCCAGCGCGATCGGGAGCGGCATGAGCTCGGGGGTCTCGTCGGTGGCGTAGCCGAACATCAGGCCCTGGTCGCCGGCGCCCTGGCGCTCGATGAGGTCGTCGGCGATGGCCGCGCGGTGCTCGGCGTCGCTGAGGCCGGCGAGGCGGGACTCGTAGGCGGTGTCGACGCCCTGGGCGATGTCCGGGGACTGCGCGCCGATGGAGACGCTGACCCCGCAGGAGGCGCCGTCGAAGCCCTTGCGCGAGGAGTCGTAGCCGATCCCGAGGATGGTGCGCCGCACGATGTCGGCGATGTCCACGTAGCCGGAGGTGGTCACCTCACCGGCGATGTGCACCTGGCCGGTGGTGATCATCGTCTCGACGGCGACCCGGCTGCGGGGGTCCTGCTCCAGCATCGCGTCCAGGATCGAGTCGCTGATCTGGTCGGCGATCTTGTCGGGGTGCCCCTCGGTGACCGACTCGGACGTGAAGAGGCGGCGTGCCACTCGGTTCTCCCTGCGATCGACGGCCGAGCGCGGGACCCGCGTCCGGTGATGAGCTCGACCGCCGAGCCTACCGGCGGGGCCGGATGCCCGTCGGGTGGCGTCGGCGCGCGCCCGAGGGGATCAGGCGGCGGGAATCACGCGCCGGGGAGCCGGCGTGCCACCGCGTCCCAGATGCCGGCGGCCACGGCGTCCTTGCGGGCGGTCGGCAGCGGCGTGGCCGTCCCGTCGTCGGCCAGCACGGTGACCTCGTTCTCCTCCCGGCCGAACACCCGGCCGGAGGAGACGTCGTTCACCACCAGCAGGTCGACCCCCTTGCGGGCCAGCTTGGCCCGGGCGTGGGTGAGCACGTCGCCCTCGGCGTCCCCGGTCTCCGCGGCGAAGCCGACGACGACCTGCCCGGGTGCCCGGGCGGTCACCAGCTCGGCGAGCACGTCGGTGGTCCGGGTCAGCGGCACGGCGTCCGGCTCGGCGGCGCCGCCCTTCTTGAGCTTGGTGTCGGCGACCGAGACCGGCCGGAAGTCGGCCACGGCCGCGGCCATGACGACGACGTCGGCGCCGGCCGCCTCGGCTGCCATCGCCACGCGCAGCTCCTCGGCGGTCTCGACGGCGACGGTGCGGACGCCGAACGGGGCGGGCTCGGCGACGTTGGCCGCGACCAGCACGACCTCGGCGCCCCGCGCGGCGGCGACCCGGGCCAGCGCCTGTCCCTGCCGCCCGGACGAGCGGTTGCCCAGGTACCGCACCGGGTCCAGCGGCTCGCGGGTGCCGCCGGCGCTGATCACCACGCGGCGGCCGGTGAGGTCCTGACGGAGCGCGGCGGCGCCGCGCTCCAGGACGACGGCGGCCAGCGCGGCGACGTCGGCCGGGTCGGGGAGCCGGCCGGGGCCGGAGTCGGGCCCGGTGAGCCGGCCCACGGCGGGGGGCAGCACGACCGCGCCGCGGCGGCGCAGGGTGGCCACGTTGTCCTGGGTGGCCGGGTGCAGCCACATCTCGGTGTGCATGGCCGGTACGAAGACGACGGGTGCGTGCGCAGTGAGCAGTGTGGCGGTGAGCAGGTCGTCGGCGCGGCCGGCAGCGGCGCGGGCGAGCAGGTCGGCGGTGGCCGGGTTCGCCAGCACCAGGTCGGCGGTCTGCCCGATCCGGACGTGCGCCACCTCGGGGACGTCGTCCCAGACGTCGGTGCTGACCGGGTTGCCCGACAGCGCCTCGAAGGTCGCCGCGCCCACGAACCGCAGCGCCGAGGCGGTCGGGACCACCCGGACGTCGTGCCCGGCCTCGGTGAGCGCGCGCAGCAGCAGCGCGGACTTGTAGGCGGCGACGCCGCCGGCCACCCCCAGCACGATCCGGCTCATGCCGTCCATCCTCCCCCAGGCACGACGAAGCCCCCGGCACCAGCCGGGGGCTTCGTCATCACTTCGGGCCGTGAGGTGCTGGAACCGCCGCCCTTCAGGGGCCCGCGCCGAGCCTGCGAGGCGTGGGGGGAAGGGTGGTCCTTCTCTTAATTCTCGCCGGCGGTGTGGGTCAGCAGGCCCTCGTTGATCTCACGCAGCGCGATCGACAGGGGCTTCTCCTGCGGCGCGGTGTCGACCAGCGGGCCGACGTACTCCAGGAGGCCCTCGGAGAGCTGGCTGTAGTAGGCGTTGATCTGCCGCGCGCGCTTGGCGGCGTAGATGACCAGCCCGTACTTGCTGGTGGTGCGCTCCAGCAGCTCGTCGATCGGCGGGTTGGTGATGCCCTCAGGGGCGGGTGCGACTCCGGACACGGGCGGGCGTGCTCCTCAACTCGGTGTGCGGGCGGGCGGCGGACGGGTCCGCGCGGTCGCCTCGGGGGCGCCCTCGGCTGCGGTCAGGGACCAGCGGGCGGAGGCGCAGTCAGCAAGCTTACCAACTCGTCGGCTGCTCTGGCCACGTCGTCGTTGACGACCACGACGTCGAACTCGCCGGCGGCGTCCAGTTCGGCCTGCGCCAGCGCCAGCCGGCGGGACTGGACCTCCGGCGCCTCGGTGCCCCGGCCGGCCAGCCGGCTGACCAGTTCGGCCCAGGACGGCGGGGCCAGGAAGACCAGCTGGGCCTCGGGCGCGCGCTCCCGCACCTGCCGAGCACCCTGCAGCTCGATCTCCAGCAGGGCTGGTGACCCGGCGGCGAGCTGCTCGTCGACCGGCGCCTTCGGGGTGCCGTATCGGTTGCCCGCGTAGGAGGCCCACTCCAGCAGCCCGTCGTTGGCGGCCAGCCAGTCGAAGGTCTCGTCGTCGATGAACCAGTAGTGCTCGCCGTCGACCTCACCGGGACGCGGCTTGCGGGTGGTGACCGACACCGACACCCAGACCTCGGGGTGCCGGCGCCGGACCTCGGCGACGACCGTTCCCTTGCCGACGCCCGAGGGCCCGGAGAGCACGGTCAGCCGCGCGCGGTTTCGTCGTCCCACTCGTTGATCTTCGCACCGGGGTGGTCGGGGACCACCGCGGAGTCGGTCAGAGGGCACCCTCGGTGGGGACCTGGTCGGCCTCGACGTGCTCGCCACCGAACTCCGCCTCCAGTGCCCGGCGCTGGTTGGCGCCCAGCCCGCGCACCCGACGGGTCGGCGAGATCTCCAGTCGCTCCATGATCTTCGCCGCACGCGCCTTGCCGACGCCGGGCAGCGACTCGAGCACCGCGGAGACCCGCATCTTGCCGATCACCTCGTCGGTCTCGCCCTGCTTGAGGACGTCGCCGACCGTGGCGCCCTTGCTCTTCAGCCGCTCACGCAGCTCGGCACGGGCCTTGCGGGCCGCGGCGGCCTTCTCCAGGGCGGCGGCGCGCTGTTCGGGGGACAACTCGGGAAGGGGCACGGAGCAACCCAATCGTGTTCAGTCCGGCGCGTGCCGGCGCAGTTCTTCGGTGATCCAGCTCGTTCGCGACGGCCCGCGGTGTGAGCCTCGGCCGTCAACCTAGTCATCCGAGACCGACTGGTCACGCGTGCCCCGGTGCCGGCACCGCCAGGCCGGTGTGCTGTCCGGCGGGGCGCCCCGGCGGACACGCCGCGCACCCTTCCCGTCACTGCTGGTCAGCGCGCGTGTCGCGGCTCAGACCGCCCGCGCACCCCGGCCGGACCGCCGGCCGAGCACCCAGCCCCCCAGTCCGACCAGCACGACGAGCCCGGCGAGCAGCAGCCCCACGCCGGTGACGTGCTGCTGGGTCCACATCACGGTCAGGCCGGCGTCGAAGGTCAGGCTCAGATCGCTCCGGTACGGCTCGGACGTCCCGGGGAGGTACGGCTCGTAGGACCCCGAGTAGGCGGTCCAGGTCGACGGCCGGGTGTTCGCCAGCCAGAAGACGGCGACCCCGGCCGCCGCCAGGCCCGCGCCCAGCGCCAGCACCAGCCAGGGCAGCGCCCGTCTCATGCCGCGGGACTCATGCCGTCAGCTCCGCCGTCCACCGGTCGGCCGCCGCCCGGAGCGCCGCGGCGTCCGGGCCGGCGGAGAGCACGTCCCGGGAGACGGTGGGGACGACGGCCTGGTCGGCGCCGAACAGCCGGCGCAGGTCGGCCACCGTGCCGCCCTGCGCCCCCAGGCCCGGGGCCAGCACCGGGCCGCGCAGCCCGGTGAGGTCGACGTCGAGCTCGGACAGGGTGGCGCCGACGACGACACCGAAGGACCCGGTGAACGCCCCGAAGCGCCGCTGCTGGTCCGCGAGGGCCGCGGGATCGGGCGCCGGGTCGCCCACCAGCCAGTCGGGGGCGTTCCAGCGTCCGACGGTGTCCACGACCGTCTGCGCGACCGACCGCTCCCCCACCACCGCGGACTGGAACGTGGCGGCGTCGGGGTTGGAGGTGCGGGCCAGCACGAACAGCCCGCCACCGAACCGGCGCGCCGTGCCGACCGCCGGCTGCAGCGACTCCGGACCGAGGTAGGGGCTCACGGTCAGCGCGTCGACCTGCATCGGGTGATCGCTGCGCAGGTAGTCGGCGTAGGCGTCCATCGTCGAGCCGATGTCGCCGCGCTTGGCGTCCAGCAGCACCAGGGTGCCGGCCTCCCGCGCTCGGGCGACCGCCTCCTCCAGTACCGCCACCCCGCGGGCGCCGTGCCGCTCGTAGAAGGCCATCTGCGGCTTGAGCACCGCGACGTGCCCGGCGAGCGCGTCGACGACCAGGTCGGTGAACCGGCGCAGCCCGTCGACGTCGTCACCGACGCCCCAGTCCAGCAGCAGCGGCCGGTGCGGGTCCACGCCGACGCACAGCGGCCCCCGCGCGGCCACCGCGGCGGCCAGCCGGACGCCGAACGGGTCGACCTCGGCGTGCGTCGGGCGGCTCACGAGTCGACCGGCCGGTGCGCGTGCCCGACGGCGTCGGTCAGCGAGCCGAACCCGCGCGCGGCCAGCGCCGCGGCGAGCTCCGCGTGGATGCGCGCCGAGGCCGAGGGGTCGTTGAACACCGCCGTGCCGACGCTGACCGCGCTCGCGCCGGCGAGCACGAACTGCAGCGCGTCCAGGCCGCTGCGGATGCCGCCCATGCCCAGGATCGGCACCTGCGGCAGCGCCTGGTGCACCTGCCAGACGCAGCGCAGCGCCACCGGGCGGATCGCCGGGCCGGAGAGCCCGCCGGTGACGCCGCCGAGCACCGGCCGCATGGTGTCGGGGTCGATGACCAGGCCCAGCAGGGTGTTGATCATCGACAGCCCGTCGGCGCCGGCGCCGGCCACCGAGCGGGCGATCGTCACGATGTCGGTGACGTCCGGGCTCAACTTGGCGTAGACCGGCTGCCCGGGGTCGGCGGCCTCGCGCACCGCGGCGACGACGTCGCGGGCGGCGACCGGGTCGCAGGCGAACACCTCGCCGCGGCTCTCGACGTTCGGGCAGGAGATGTTGACCTCGATGCCCAGCACCCCCGGCACGCCGCGCAGCCGGGCGGCCAGCTCCGCGAAGTCCTCCACCCGGGTGCCGGCGATGGAGACGAACGCGCGGGCGCCGCGCTGGGCGAGCCACGGCAAGTCCTCGGCCAACAGCCCGTCGATGCCGGGCCCCTGCAGGCCGATGGAGTTGAGCATGCCGCTGGGCGTTTCGGCCATCCGCGGCGTCGGCCGGCCGGAGCGGGGCCGCAGCTGCACCGACTTGGTGACCACCGCGCCGATCGCGGTGAGGTCGACGAACGGCTCCAGCTCCCGGCCGAAGCCGGAGCAGCCCGACGCGGTGAGCACCGGGCTGGGCACCCCCACCGGGCCGAGGGCGGTGCGCATGTCCACCGCGGGCGCGGCCTGTCCGACGGTCACGAGGAGGCTCCCGGGGCGCCGGGGTCGGCCTCGGGCGGGGCGACCGGGGTGGGGGGTGCGCCGGCCGGGGTGGGCACCGCCGGCGGGGTGAAGCCCATGGCGTCGGCGCCGACGACGTCCGCCGGCAGGGTGCCGACGTCGCCGAACCGGACCCGGTCACCGCCGAAGACCGGGCCCTCGACGCAGGATCTGGCGAACCGGGTGCGCCCGTCGGCGCCGACCACCGGCAGCACGCAGGTCATGCAGACGCCGACGCCGCAGGCCATCGACTCCTCGACGGCGACGTAGCTGGGCACCCCGGCGGCGGTGGCCACGTCGGCGACCGCGCGCAGCATGCCCATCGGTCCGCAGGCGTAGACCACCCCGGCGCCGGTGACCAGCTCGGCGACCGCCTCGGTGACCCAGCCGCGGCGCCCGGCGCTGCCGTCGTCGGTCATGACCACGAACGGCGCGGCCAGCGACCCGAGCTCCGGGACCGAGCACAGCCGCCCGGCCGACGCCGCCCCGGTGACCGCGGCGACCTCCGAGCCGGTGGCGCGCAGCCGCCCGGCCAGCCCGACCAGCGCGGCGGCGCCGTACCCGCCGCCGACCAGCAGCGCCGGGGTGCCCGGCGGCGGCATCGGGAACGGGCGGCCCAGCGGCCCGACGACGTCGACCACGTCGCCGGCCTGCAGCCCGGCCAGCCAGCTGGAGCCGGGCCCGTGCGGGGCGACGACCACCTGCACCTGGCCGCTGCCCACCCCGGCGATCGCGATGGACCGCCGCAGTAGGTTCGCCGAGGTCGGCCCGCCGACCGCGAAGGCGACGAACTGGCCGGGCACCGCGCGCTCGGCCACCTCCGGGGCGGCCAGGCTCAGCTCTACGTACGCGCCGACGGGCCGCCGGCCGGCCACCGCGACCACCCGCTGCACGGGTGGGCGCGGCGCCGCCGGCGCCGGCTCGGTCAGCAGCCCGCCGGTCATGCCGGGGCGCCGGGACGCGGGGCAGCGGCCAGCGCGCGGTGCAGGTCCTGCAGGCTGCGCACGCCCAGGTGCCCGCGGCGCAGCGCCTCGATGCCCTGCACCGCGGCCGCCAGGCCCTGGGTGGTGGTGATGCTCGGGACGCCGGCGCTCACCGCCGCCGCCCGGATCTCGTACCCGTCCAGCCGGGGCCCGCTGTTGCCGGGCGTGCCGAACGGGGTGTTGACCACGATGTCGACGTCGCCGGCCTGGATCCGCTCGACGATGTTGCCCGGGCCCTCGCTGAACTTCCCGACCACCTCGCACTGGACCCCGTTGCGGCGCAGCACCTGGGCGGTGCCGGCGGTGGCCAGCACCCGGAAGCCGAGGTCGGCCAGCCGCTTGACCGGGAAGACCGCCGAGCGCTTGTCCCGGTTGGCCAGCGAGACGAAGACGGTGCCCTCGGTCGGCAGGTCGCCGTAGACCGCGGCCTGGGACTTGGCGAAGGCGGTGCCGAACTCCGCGTCCAGCCCCATCACCTCGCCGGTGGACTTCATCTCCGGCCCGAGGACGGTGTCGACGCCGTGACCCTCCATCGTGCGGAACCGGTGGAAGGGCAGGACCGCCTCCTTGACCGCGATCGGGGCGTCGGCCGGCAGGTCGGCGCCGTCTCCGCTGGCCGCCAGCACCCCGGCCGCCCGCAGGTCGGCGATCGACTCCCCGACCGCGATCCGCGCCGCGGCCTTCGCCAGCTGCACCGCCGTCGCCTTGGAGACGAACGGCACGGTGCGGCTGGCCCGGGGGTTGGCCTCCAGCACGTACAGGATGTCGTCCTTGAGCGCGTACTGGACGTTCATCAGCCCGCGCACGCCGATCCTGGCCGCCAGGGCCTCGGTGGCCCGCCGGAGACCGGCGATCTCCCCGCCGCCAAGGGTGATCGGGGGCAGCGCGCACGCGGAGTCACCGGAGTGCACCCCGGCCTCCTCGATGTGCTCCATGACCCCACCCAGGTACAGCTCGGTGCCGTCGTAGAGCGCGTCGACGTCGATCTCGACCGCGTCCTCGAGGAACCGGTCGACCAGCACCGGGTGCTCGGTGCTCACGTCGGTGGCCTTGGTGATGTAGGACTCCAGCGTGGCGTCGTCGTAGACGATCTCCATGCCGCGCCCGCCCAGCACGTACGAGGGGCGCACCAGCACCGGGTAGCCGATCGACGCCGCGACCGCCTTCGCCTCCGCCGACGTCGTCGCCATGCCGTGCTTGGGCGCGAGCAGCCCGGTGTCGGACAGCACCCGGGAGAACTCCCCGCGGTCCTCGGCGGCGTCGATCGCCTCGGGCGAGGTGCCCAGCACCGGCACGCCGGCGTCCTTGAGCCGCTGCGCCAGGCCCAGCGGTGTCTGCCCGCCCAGGGTGCAGATGACCCCGGCGACCGGGCCGGCGGCGCGCTCGGCCTCCACGACCTCCAGCACATCCTCGAACGTCAGGGGCTCGAAGTACAGCCGGTCGGCGACGTCATAGTCGGTGGAGACGGTCTCCGGGTTGCAGTTGACCATCACCGCCTCGTAGCCGGCGTCCTGCAGCGCCATCACCGCGTGCACGCAGGAGTAGTCGAACTCGACGCCCTGCCCGATCCGGTTGGGGCCCGAACCGAGGATCAGCACCGCCGGCTTCTCCCGCGGCTCGACCTCGGTCTCCTCGTCGTAGGAGGAGTAGTGGTACGGGGTGCGGGCGGCGAACTCGGCCGCGCAGGTGTCCACGGTCTTGTAGACCGGCCGGATGCCCAGCCGCCAGCGCAGGATGCGCACGCCGTCCTCGCCGGCGAGCTCGGGGCGCAGCGCGGCGACCTGCCGGTCGGACAGGCCGTGCCGCTTGGCCCGGCGCAGCAGCTCCGGGGTGAGGGCCGGGGCCTGCCGGATCTCCTCGCCCACCTCGTGCACCAGCGCGATCTGGTCGACGAACCACTCGTCGAAACCGGACGCCTGCGAGACCTGCTGCACGGTGGCGCCGGCGGCCAGCGCCTGCTCGGCAACGTACAGCCGGCCGTCGACCGGGGTGCGCAGCTGCTCCAGCAGCTCGTCGGCGGTGGCCCGGGTCGCGGGCGCGGTCCAGAACCCGGCGGCCGTGGTCTCGGTGGACCGCATGGCCTTGCCCAGCGCCTCGGTGAAGTTGCGGCCCATGGCCATCACCTCGCCGACGCTCTTCATCGTGGTGGTCAGCCGCGGGTCGGCGCCGGGGAACTTCTCGAAGGCGAACCGCGGGATCTTCACCACGACGTAGTCCAGCGACGGCTCGAACGACGCCGGGGTGACCCCGGTGATGTCGTTGGTGATCTCGTCGAGGGTGTAGCCGATCGCGAGCTTGGCGGCGATCTTGGCGATCGGGAAACCGGTGGCCTTCGACGCCAGCGCCGAGGACCGGGAGACGCGGGGGTTCATCTCGATGACGACGAGCCGGCCGTTGTCGGGGTTGACGGCGAACTGGATGTTGCAGCCGCCGGTCTCCACGCCGACCTCGCGCAGCACGTCGATGCCGACGTCCCGCATCCGCTGGTACTCGCGGTCGGTGAGGGTCATCGCCGGGGCGACGGTCACCGAGTCGCCGGTGTGCACGCCCATCGCGTCGATGTTCTCGATCGAGCAGATGACGACCACGTTGTCGCTGCGGTCGCGCATCAGCTCCAGCTCGTACTCCTTCCAGCCGAGCACCGACTCCTCGATGAGGACGGTGTGCACGGGTGAGTCGGCCAGGCCGTGACCGGCCATCCGGCGCAGCATCTCCTCGTCGGTGGCGAACCCCGAGCCCAGCCCGCCCATGGTGAAGCTGGGCCGGATGACGACCGGGTAGCCGACCTCCTCCGCGGTGGCCAGCGCCTCCTCGACGGTGGCGCAGACCTTCGAGCGCGGGGCGTCGGCGCCGACCGAGCGCACGATCTCCTTGAACAGCTGCCGGTCCTCGCCGCGGTTGATCGCGTCGACGTCGGCGCCGATGAGCTGGACGCCGTACTTCTCCAGCACGCCGTTCTCGAACAGGCCGATGGCGATGTTCAGCGCCGTCTGCCCGCCCAGGGTCGCCAGTAGCGCGTCCGGGCGCTCGGCGGCGATGACCCGCTCGACGAACTCCGGGGTCAGCGGCTCCACGTAGGTGGCGTCGGCGACCTCGGGGTCGGTCATGATCGTGGCCGGGTTGCTGTTGACCAGGCTGACGCGCAGCCCCTCGGCCTTGAGCACCCGGCAGGCCTGGGTGCCGGAGTAGTCGAACTCGCTGGCCTGGCCGATGACGATCGGCCCGGAGCCGATCACCATCACGTGCTGGATGTCGGTGCGCTTGGGCATCAGGCCTTCTCCCCCGTGCTCGACTCGACGATGGGCGGGGGTGTCACGGCACTGCCTTCCTTCGTAGCGGCCATCAGGTCGACGAACCGGCCGAACAGCGGGTTGGCGTCGTGCGGACCCGCCGCCGCCTCCGGGTGGAACTGCACGCTGAACGCCGGCACCTCGGTCAGCCGCAGCCCCTCGACCACGTCGTCGTTGAGGCCGACGTGGCTGACCTCGACCGGCCCGAACGGGGTGTCGGTGGTCCGGTCCAGCGGGGCGTCGACGGCGAAGCCGTGGTTGTGGCTGGTGACCCGCACCGTGCCGCTGACCCGGTCGAGCACCGGCTGGTTGAGGCCGCGGTGGCCGAAGCGCAGCTTGTAGGTGCCCAGGCCGAGCGCGCGGCCGAGGATCTGGTTGCCGAAGCAGATGCCGAACAGCGGCCGGCCGGCCTCCAGGACCCCGCGCACCGCCGCGACGGCGTAGTCGGCGGCGGCCGGGTCGCCGGGGCCGTTGGAGACGAACACGCCGTCGACCCCGTGCGCGAGCAGGTCCTCGGCGGTGGCGGTGGCCGGGAGCACGTGGGTCTCCACGCCGAGCTCGGCGAGCGCCCGCGGGGTGGCGGTCTTGATCCCCAGGTCCAGCGCGGCGATGGTGAACCGCTTCTCCCCCACCGCCGGGACGACGTAGGGGTCCACGGCGCTGACCAGCGGTGCGAGGTCGGCTCCGGTCATCGCCTCGCTGGCGGTGACCCTCGCCAGCAGCTCGTCGCGGTCGAGCCCGTCGCTGCTGATCCCGGCGCGCATGGCGCCGCGGTCGCGCAGGTGCCGGGTGAGCGCCCGGGTGTCGATGCCGCTGATGCCGACGACGCCCTGCGCGGTCAGCTCGTCGTCCAGGCTGCCGGTGGCCCGCCAGTTCGCCGGGCGGCGCGCGGGGTCGCGGACGACGAAGCCGGCCACCCACATCCGGCGGCTCTCGTCGTCCTCGGCGTTGACGCCGGTGTTGCCGACGTGCGGAGCGGTCATCACCACGATCTGCCGGGCGTAGCTGGGGTCGGTCAGCGTCTCCTGGTAGCCGGTCATGCCGGTGGAGAAGACCGCCTCCCCGACCGTCGTCCCGACCTTGCCGTAGGCCTCGCCACGGAACGTGCGCCCGTCCTCCAGGACGAGCAGTGCCTCTGTCACTTCTGTGCCTTCCCGTCGAGCACGGTCGCGGCGCCCCGGAGGAACGTGGCGACCACCCGGCCGGGGAGCTCCCGGCCGGCATAAGGGCTGTTGCGGCTGCGGCTGGCCAGCGCGGCCGGGTCGACGACGGCCCGGTGCGCGGGGTCCAGCAGCAGCAGGTTGGCGGGCTCGCCCGCGGCCAGCGGCCGCCCGTGCGAGCTCAGGCGGCCGATGGCCGCCGGGCGGACCGACATCCGGTCGGCGACGCCGCGCCAGTCGAGGCGGCCGGGTTCGACCATCGTCTGGACGACGACGGCGAGCGCCTGCTCCAACCCGAGCATCCCCGGGCGGGCGGCGGCCCACTCGCTCTCCTTGTCCTCCACCGCGTGCGGGGCGTGGTCGGTACCGACGGCGTCGATCGTGCCGTCGGCGAGCCCGGCCCGGAGCGCCTCGACGTCCTCGGCCGTGCGCAGCGGCGGGTTCACCTTGAACACCGGGTCGTAGCCCTCGGCGCACTCGTCGGTGAGCAGCAGGTGGTGCGGGGTGACCTCGGCGGTCACCTGCACGCCGCGGGACTTCGCCCAGCGCAGGATCTCCACCGAGCCCGCCGTCGACACGTGGCAGACGTGCAGCCGCGCACCGACGTGCCCGGCCAGCAGCACGTCGCGGGCGATCACCGCCTCCTCGGCGGCGGCCGGCCACCCGGCCAGGCCCAGCCGGGCGGAGCGGTCGCCCTCGTTCATCTGCGCGCCGACGGTGAGCCGCGGCTCCTCGGCGTGCTGGGCGACGACACCGTCGAAGGCCTTCACGTACTCCAGTGCCCGGCGCATCAGCGCCGGGTCGGCCACACAGTGCCCGTCGTCGGAGAAGACCCGCACCCGGGCGGCGGAGTCGGCCATCGCGCCGAGCTCGGCCAGCCGCTCCCCGCGCAGCCCGACGGTGACCGCCCCGACCGGGACGACGTCGACCAGCCCGGCCTGCTGGCCCAGCCGCCAGACCTGCTCGACGACGCCGGCGCTGTCGGCGACCGGGTCGGTGTTGGCCATCGCGTGCACCGCGGTGAAGCCGCCCAGCGCCGCGGCCCGGCTGCCGGTCTCCACGGTCTCGGCGTCCTCCCGGCCCGGCTCGCGCAGGTGGGTGTGCAGGTCGACCAGCCCGGGCAGCGCGACCAGCCCGTCGGCGTCGACCACCCGGGCGCCGTCGGCGGCCAGGTCGGTGCCGACGGCGGCGATCCGGCCGTCGTCGAGCAGCAGGTCGACGGCGTCCTCGCCGTACGGCCTCGCGTTCTTGATCAGGTAGGTGTTCACGAGGTCCCCTCAGGAGCGCCGCCGAGCAGCAGGTACAGGACGGCCATGCGCACGCTGACGCCGTTGCCGACCTGGTCGACGATCGTGGAGCGGGCCGAGTCGGCCACCTCGGCGGCGATCTCCATGCCCCGGTTCATCGGCCCGGGGTGCATGACGATCGCGTCGTCGGGCAGCGCCGCCATCCGGTGGGCGTCCAGCCCGTACCGGCGGCTGTACTCGCGGGCGCTGGGGAAGAACGAGGCGTTCATCCGCTCGCCCTGCACCCGCAGCATCATCACCACGTCGGCCTTCGGCAGCACGGCGTCCAGGTCGTAGCCGACCCGCACCGGCCAGCTGCCGACCCCGACCGGCAGCAGCGTCGGCGGGGCGACCAGGGTGACCTCGGCGCCGAGGGTGGCCAGCAGCCAGACGTTGGAGCGGGCCACCCGGCTGTGCAGCACGTCGCCGACGATCACCACGCGGACGCCGTCGAGCCGGCCCACCCGCTGGCGGATGGTGTAGGCGTCCAGCAGCGCCTGGGTGGGGTGCTCGTGCGTGCCGTCACCGGCGTTCACCACGCTGCCGCGGACCCAGTGCGCCAGCCGGTGCGGCGCCCCGGAGGCACCGTGCCGGACGACGATGCCGTCGGCGCCCATCGCCTCCAGGGTCAGCGCGGTGTCCTTGAGGCTCTCGCCCTTGGAGACGCTGCTGCCCTTGGCGGAGAAGTTGATGACGTCGGCGGAGAGCCGCTTGGCGGCCAGCTCGAAGGAGATCCGGGTGCGGGTGGAGTCCTCGTAGAAGAGGTTGACCACGGTGCGCCCGCGCAGGGTGGGCAGCTTCTTCACCTCGCGCCCGGTCAGCGCCTGCTCGATCTGGGCGGCGGTGTCCAGCACCAGGGTCGCGTCGTCCCGGTCGAGGTCGCCGGCCTCCAGCAGGTGCCGCTTCACTGGTCACCACCCCGCTCCGGGCCGCCGGTGACCAGGACCTCGTCGAGCCCGTCGATCTCGGCCAGGTGGACCTCCACCTTCTGGTTGCGGGAGGTGGGCACGTTCTTGCCCACGTAATCCGCTCGGATCGGCAGCTCGCGGTGCCCGCGGTCGACCAGCACCGCCAACTGGACGGCGCGGGGGCGGCCGAGGTCGCGCAGCGCGTCCAGGGCGGCGCGCACCGAGCGGCCGGAGAAGAGCACGTCGTCGACGAGCACCACCAGCCGGTCGTCGATCCCGGTCCCGGGCAGCCGGGTCTCCTCCAGCGCGCGCACGCCGCGCCGCCGCAGGTCGTCCCGGTAGAGGGTGATGTCGACGGTGCCGACGTCGACGGCGGTACCGGAGAACGCCTCGACCCGGCCGGCGAGCCGGCGGGCCAGCGGGGCGCCGCGGGTGGGGATGCCGACGAGCACGAGGTCGGCCAGGGAGTTGCCCGCCTTCTCGATCAGCTGGTGGGCGATCCGGTCGACCACGCGAGCGAGGTCGTCGGCGCCGAGCAGCGGCGGTGCGGGCAGGTCGGATGAGTCGGCCATCAGGCCTCCTTCCCCGCCTCACTGGACGGGTCGTTAAAGGAGTGGGACCGGCGACGACGGTACTGCACCGGCCGATGTGACCTCCGACCGTGCCCGGATCACCCGATCTGCCCCCTCCGGGGGCCGCCCGACTGTCGCTCGGGACGCAGGCTCGGTACTCTGCGTCACCAGTACGGCTCCCATCCGACGACAGTCAGTGAGCAGAGACGATGAGCACCGACTACTCGCGGGCGCTCGGCGCCCGCCTGCGAGCGATCCGCAACCAGCAGGGCCTGTCGCTGCAGGGCGTGGAGGACAAGTCGCACGGACGCTGGAAGGCCGTCGTCGTGGGCTCGTACGAGCGGGGCGACCGGGCGGTCACCGTCCAGCGGCTGTCCGAGCTCGCCGTGTTCTACGGCGTCCCGGTGTCCGAGCTGCTGCCCGACCCGCGGCCGAGCAGCGCCGTCACCAAGAGCACCAAGATCGTGCTGAACCTGGAGTCGCTCGGCTCGCTGCCGGCCGACGAGGCCGGGCCGCTGGCCCGCTACGCCTCGACCATCCAGGCGCAGCGCCACGACTACAACGGCAAGGTGCTGTCCATCCGCGCCGAGGACCTCAAGTCGCTGGCGATCATCTACGACATGAGCCCCGACGAGCTGACCACCCGGCTCATCGAGTGGGGCGTCCTCTCCCCCGGCCCGGACGGCGTCGGCTACGCCACCGAGGACGACGACGAGCCCAGCTGGGGCGGCGACCGGCGGCGCACCCCCCGCTGACAGCGCCCCCACCGCTCGCGACCGGTTCCGGCAGGAGAGGTCCCGCGCGAGATCTGCGGTCTGGTGGCCTCCGGCACCCGGTGGCCACCAGACCGCAGATCTCAGGGACCGTTGCGGCGGTACTCGTCGAGCGGAACGCCCTCGATCAGCACCTCGACATCCGGGCCCAGCTCGTGGGCGACGTCGTGCCCGAGGTCCAGCAGGTCCCGGCTCAGCGCCGCCTCCTCCGCCGGGAGCCAGTCGGGCCTCCCCCACTCGTTGATCCAGTAGCCGGACACCCGCTCCCAGCGGGTCAGCCACGTCGCCAGCCGTTCGGCCAGGCCCGGCGACAGGCCGAGCGCAACAGGGTCGAGGACGCGGACCCCGAGCACTCCCGGGGACCGGTCGACCAGGATCGACGAGTAGGCGTAGTCGACCTCGAGCCAGACGACGGTGGGCGGCCCCTCGGGTTCGGGCTCCGGCGTCCACCCCCGTGTCGGTCCGACGGCCACGACCGCGATGGTGGCAGACCGCTGAACGCCCACGGCCCACTCTGCAGCGCAGAGTGGGCCGTTCGTGTTCAGCGCTGGGACGTCAGGTCGGGATCTCGGCCCGGACGATACCGCCGAGGACGCCGTTGACGTAGGCCGGGGAGTCGTCGGTGGACAGCGCCTTGGCCAGCGTCACCGCCTCGTCGATCACCACGGCGTCGGGGACGTCGTCGACCCACAGCAGCTCGTAGGTGGCCATCCGCAGGATGGCGCGGTCGACGTCGGGCAGGCGGTCCAGCGACCAGCCCTGGGCGTGCCGCTCGATCAGTTCGTCGATCCGCGCCTGCTGCTCGACCACGCCCTCGACGAGTCGGACGGCGTGGTCGGGCACCGGCGGGGAGTCGTCGCCGACCCGGTCGCGGAGCACCGCGAGCGGGTCGCTGCCGCGCAGGTCGGCCTCGTAGAGGACGTCGACCGCGCGCTTGCGCGCCTTGGAACGGGCGGCCACTAGCGGGCGGGCCGGGTCGGGATCATCAGGAGACCCGGCCGAGGTAGCGGCCGTCGCGGGTGTCGACCTTCAGCTTCTCGCCGGTGCTGATGAACAGCGGCACCTGGATCTCGGCACCGGTCTCCAGCGTCGCCGGCTTCGTGCCACCGGTCGAGCGGTCGCCCTGCAGGCCCGGGTCGGTGTGCTGCACCACGAGCTCCATGGTCACCGGGAGCTCGACGTACAGCGGGGTGTCGTCGTGCACGGCCACGGTGACCTCGGTGTTGTCCAGCAGGTAGTCCGCGCCGCTGCCGACCGTGGCCTCGGGGACGTAGATCTGCTCGAAGGTGTCACCGTCCATGAAGACGAAGTCGGTGCCCTCCTTGTAGAGGTAGGTCATCGAGCGCTTGTCGACGGTCGCCGTCTCGACCTTGGTGCCGGCGTTGAAGGTCTTGTCGACGACCTTGCCCGACAGCACGTTCTTCAGGGTCGTGCGCACGAAGGCGCCACCCTTGCCCGGCTTGACGTGCTGGAAGTCGGTGACGGTCCAGAGCTGGCCGTCCAGGTTGAGGACGATGCCGTTCTTGAGGTCGTTGGTGGTAGCCATCTAGAGAACCAGCAGTTCCTTGCTCGTGAGGGTCAACAACTCGGGCTCGTCGTCCGTGACGATGAGGGTGTCCTCGATCCGGACACCGCCGTGCCCGGGCAGGTACACGCCCGGCTCCACGGTGACGGCCATGCCAGCGGCCAGGGTACCTGCGCCCAGCGCCGAGATCCCCGGTGCCTCGTGGATCTCCAGGCCCACCCCGTGCCCCAGGCCGTGGGTGAAGTGGTCGCCGTGCCCGGCGGCGACGATGACGTCGCGGGACGCGGCGTCGACCGCGACGACCTCCGCACCGACCGCCAGGGCCGCCCGGCCGGCCGCCTGCGACGCGGCGACCAGCTCGTACACCTCACGCTGCCAGTCGGCGGCGTGCCCCAGCACGAACGTGCGGGTCATGTCCGAGTGGTACCCGTCGACGGTGGCGCCGAAGTCGAGCTTCAGGAAGTCGCCGTCACGCAGCGCGGTGGCGTCGGGCCGGTGGTGCGGGATGGCCGAGTTGGCGCCGGCGGCCACGATCGTCTCGAAGCTGGGCGACTCCGCGCCGAGCGCGAGCATCCGCGCATCCAGCTCGCGGCCGACCTCCCGCTCGGTGCGCCCCGGCCGCAGCGCCCCCTCGGCGGCCAGCTCGGCCAGTGCCCGGTCGGCGACGGCGCAGGCCCGGCGCAGCGACTCGATCTCGCCGTCGTCCTTGACCGCGCGCAGCGCCTCGACGGCGCGGCGGATGCTGACCAGCTCCGCGTCGCCGACCACCCGCTCCAGGGCACGCAGCCCGTCGACGGTCACCTCGTGCGACTCGTAGCCGATCCGGCCCGCGGCCCGGGCGGCGAGCGCCGCCACGGTGCCCCGGTCGACCAGCAGCTCGACGTCGGGCACCTGGGCCTGCGCCTGGGTGGTGTACCGGCCGTCGGTGCCGAGCAGGTCGGGGTGGGCGGGCGACGGATCGGTGCGCAGCAGCAGCGCCCCGTTGGAGCCGGTGAACCCGGTCAGGTAACGCACGTTGAGCAGGTTGGTGACCAGGACGGCGTCCAGGCCCTGCTCGGCGGCGACGGCGCGCAGCCGGTCGCGGCGGCCGGCCTCGCGGGTGGTGTCCCGGGTCATCGCACGCCCTTCGCGGCGAGGTGGCGCAGCGCCAGCTCGTAGCCCTGCACGCCGAGGCCGGCGATGACGCCGTCGGCGACGCGGGAGACGTAGGAGTGGTGCCGGAACTCCTCGCGCCGGTGGATGTTGCTGATGTGCACCTCGACCACGGGGGTCGGCACCGCGGCCAGGGCGTCGTGCAGCACCACGGAGGTGTGCGACCAGCCACCGGGGTTGACCACGATCGCGTCGCCGGCGTCGGTGGCCGCGTGCACCCAGCCGAGCAGCTCGGCCTCGGAGTCGGTCTGCCGCACGACGACCTCGACACCCAGCTCGGCGGCCGCGGCCTGGATCAGCTGCACCAGCTCGGCGTACGTCGTCGTCCCGTAGACCTCGGGCTCCCGGGTGCCGAGCCGCCCGAGGTTGGCGCCGTTGAGCACCTGGATCGTCATGCTGTCTCCGTCGGGGTGGTGGGGCGGGCGGACGCCGATACGGCTGCCCAGGCGGCGTCCAGCCAGGCCTGGTCGGGGTCGGTCAGGATGCGCGGGTTGCCGAGTCCGTCGAGGACGACGAAGCGCAGCGAGGCGCCGCGGGCCTTCTTGTCCACCCGCATCACCGCCTGCAGCTGCTGCCAGTCACCGCGGTAGCTGGTGGGCAGGCCCATGGCGGCGATCAGGTCGCGGTGCCGGGCGACGTCGGCGGCCGACAGCAACCCGGCCTGGCCGGCGAGCTCCGCGGCGAACACCAGGCCGACGGCGACCGCCTCGCCGTGCCGCCAGCCGAAGTCCTCCACCCGCTCGATGGCGTGGGCCAGGGTGTGCCCGTAGTTGAGGAACTCACGGCGGCCGGTGTCGTACAGGTCCTCCCCCACTGCATCGGCCTTCACCTGCACGGCCCGGGCGATCAGCTCCACCGTGTCGGCCCGGCCGGTGGGGTCGGCCTCGAGCAGCTCCAGCACCCGCCCGTCGGCGATGAAGCCGCACTTGACCACCTCGGCCAGGCCGGCGCGGAACTCCGCCTCGGGCAGGCCGGCGAGGGCGTCGGTGTCGGCGAGCACGCCGGCGGGCGGGTGGAACGCGCCGACCAGGTTCTTGCCGGCCCGGGTGTTGATGCCGGTCTTGCCACCGACCGCGGCGTCGACCATGCCCAGCAGGCTGGTCGGCACCTGGACCACCCGGACCCCGCGCAGCCAGGTGGCGGCGAGGAACCCGGCCAGGTCGGTGACCGCGCCGCCGCCCACGCCGACGACGGCGTCGGACCGGGTGAGCCCGAGCTGACCGAACTCCTCCCACGCGCCGGCGGCGACCTCGGCGGTCTTGGCCGCCTCGCCGTCGGGGACCGCGACCGCCTCGGCGGCGACCCCGGCCTCCTGCAGCGTCTCGACCGCGGCGCCGGCCGCGGCGGCCAGCGCCCGGCTGTGCACCACGACCGCGCGGGGCGTGCCGGCCAGCAGCAGCCCGAGCTCGGCCTGCACGCCGGGCCCGATGACGACGTCGTAGGGCGCCTCGCCGGCCACGGTGATCCGGTGCGCGGTCACGACTGGTCTCCGGTGGTGCAGGCGAGCACGTCGGCCACGACGGCGTCGACCTCCCGGTCGCTGGTGGACACGGTCGCGGTGGCGACCTCGGCGTAGAGCGGGGCGCGGGCCTCGAGCATGGTGCGCAGCATGGCGCGTGGGTTGACCGCCAGCAGCGGCCGGTCCCGGGACAACCCCACCCGGCGGGCCGCGGAGGGGACGTCGACGTCGAGCCAGACGACCGCGCCACCGGCCCGGCCGTGGGCGACGAGCAGCTCGCGGCTGGCGGCGCTGGTCACCGCACCCCCACCGAGGGCCAGCACGCCAGGGTGTTCGGCCAGCGCCCGGGCGACCGCCTGCTCCTCCAGCGCCCGGAAGTGGGCCTCGCCCTGCTGCACGAACAGGTCGGCGATGGTGCTGCCGGTCTGCACCTCGACGTCGGCGTCGGTGTCCCGGAAGGACAGGCCGAGCGCCTCGGCCACCGCCGTGCCCACCGTGGTCTTGCCCGACGCCGGCGGGCCGACGAGCACCAGCCGCGGGCCGGTCACCGGATCGGCAGCGCGTCGAGGTAGCCCTGCACGTTGCGGCGGGTCTCGGGCACCGAGTCACCGCCGAACTTCTCCAGCACCGCGTCGGCCAGCACCAGGGCGACCATCGCCTCCATCACCACGCTGCCGCGCGGGACGGCGCAGGCGTCGGAGCGCTGGTTGATCGCGACCGCCGCCTCCCGGGTGGTGACGTCGACGGTGTCCAGCGCGCGGGGCACCGTGCTGATCGGCTTCATGGCCGCGCGCACGCGCAGCACCTCGCCGTTGGTCATCCCGCCCTCGATGCCGCCGGCGCGGTCGGTGCGCCGCTGCAGCGCGCCGTCCACCAGCTCGATCTCGTCGTGGGCGACCGAGCCGCGGCGGCGGGCGGTCTCCAGCCCGTCGCCGACCTCGACGGCCTTCACCGACTGCACGCCCATCAGCGCACCGGCCAGCCGGGAGTCCAGCCGGCGGTCCCAGTGCACGTGGCTGCCCAGGCCCGGCGGGAGACCGTGGACGACGACCTCGATCACCCCGCCGAGGGTGTCGCCGGACTTCCGGGCGTCGTCGATCTCGGCGACCATCCGGCCGCTGGTGTCCGGGTCGGCGCAGCGCACCGGGTCCTCGTCGATCCGCGGGTTGTCCCCCGGGCCGGGCAGCACGCCGTCGGGCACCGTGACCGGCCCGATGCCGACGACGTGGCTGACCACCTGGACCCCGAGCACCTGCTGCAGGAACTGCCGGGCCACCGTGCCGAGCGCGACCCGGGCCGCGGTCTCGCGGGCGCTGGCGCGCTCCAGCACGGGGCGCACGTCGTCGAAGCCGTACTTCTGCAGCCCCGCCAGGTCGGCGTGGCCGGGGCGGGGCCGGGTGAGCGGGGCGTTGCGCGCCTGCCCCTCGAGGACCTCGGGGTCGACCGGGTCGGCGGACATCACGGTGGACCACTTGGGCCACTCGGTGTTGCCGATCTGGACGGCGATCGGCCCGCCCTGGGTGACGCCGTGCCGGACGCCACCGGTGAGGGTGACGACGTCCTCCTCGAAGCTCATCCGCGCGCTGCGCCCGTGGCCCAGGCGGCGGCGGGCGAGCTGGGTGTCGAGGTCGGTGGTCTGCACCCGCACGCCGGCGGGGAGCCCTTCGAGGATGGCGGTGAGCTGCTGGCCGTGCGACTCACCGGCGGTCAGCCAGCGCAACATGCCGCAGATCATGCCAGTAGGAGGACCCCGTTCCTCCCCACCCCTCGCGAGCTCGGGCCAGGCCCCTGGAACGGGGCCGAGGTCAAGGCAGCGGGCCGGCAAGGGCGAGCGCGACGTACCCGCCGAGCAGCAGCGGCGGGCCGAAGGGGACCGCCGTGCGCCAGCGCGCACGGCCGGTGGCGATCAGCAGCAGCGACCCGAGCGCCCCGATCAGCAGCCCGGCGAACAGCCCGGTCAGCAGCACTCCCCACCCGGCCCAGCCCAGCAGCAGGCCGAGCAGCCCGAGCAGCTTGACGTCCCCGCCGCCGAACGAGCGGGGGTCGACCAGCCGGACCCCGGTGAGCACCGCCCAGGCCACCGCCGCGGCGAGCACCGCCCGGCCCACCGCCGGCCAGGTGCCGGTGACCGCACCGTCCACCGCCAGGGCGGCGGTGACGACCAGCGCCGCCGGGAAGGTGACCCGGTCCGGCAGCCGGTGGCTGGCCACGTCGACCCCGGCCAGGACGACGGCGGCGCCACCGAACCACGCCAGCGCGACGGCGGCCGGCCGCACCCCGGCCAGCGCGGGCGCCGCCGCCACCGCGGCCGCGGTGACCAGGCAGGTCGCCAGCACGCGGCGGGGGTTCGGCCGGGCGGTGGCGTCGCGGCGGGCCAGCCGCACGGTCACCGCCGCCAGCCACGGCCCCAGCAGCGCACCGAGCACGGCGCCGGCACCGGTCAGCGCGACGGTCACCGGCGCCGGGTCAGGCGTCCAGCGCGGCGCGCATCGCCGCGATCGGCGCCGGGAGCCCGGTCATCAGCTCGACCTGTGCGGTCGCCTGCCAGAACAGCACCTCCAGGCCGCTGATGGTGGCGCCCCCGGCCTCCTGCACGCGCCGGGCCAGCGGGGTGGGCCAGCCGGCGTAGAGCACGTCGAGCACGGTCTGCCCGCGCCACCAGGCCAGGTCCGCCACCGCCGGCTGCCCGGCGGCGGGCACGGTGCTCACCACGACCGGTGCGGTGAGCGTGCCGGTGCGGTCCAGGCGCTGGACGTCGGAGGTGACCCCCAGCTCGTCGATCACGCGCAGCAGGTCGCCGGCGCGGGCCGGCTCGCGGACGACGACGTCGATGCGCCGGGCGCCGAGCGACGCCAGCGCGGTGACCGCGGCCGCCGCGGTCCCGCCGGCGCCCAGCACCGCGGCGTGCTCGACCTGCTCGACCCCGCCCAGCTGCAGCGCCATCCCGACGCCCTGGACGTCGGTGTTCTCCGCTCGCCAGCCGCGGTCGGTGCGCACCAGCGTGTTGGCCGCGTTGAGCAACCGGGGCAGCCGGTCGACCTCGTCGGCGACCTCGACCGCGGCCTGCTTGCACGGCATGGTCACCGAGAAGCCGCGCCACTCGGGGCCCAGCCCGGCCAGCAGCACCGGCAGGTCCTCCGCGCCCACGTCGAGGGCGTCGTAGGTCCAGCCCTGCAGCCCCAGCGCGGCATAGGCCGCCCGGTGGAGCAACGGGGAGAGGGAGTGGCTGACCGGCCGGCCGAGGACGGCGGCGCGCCCGCCCGCCCCCGGCCCGCCGCTCAGTTGCCCGGGTTGTCCTGCAGCCACTGCTGGAACAGGACGACGTTCCGCTGGTGCTCCTGGCCGGTCACCGCGAAGCGGGTCTCGCCGGTGTCCGGGTCGACCACCACGAAGTAGCGCCACTCCCCCGGCGTCGGGGCGAGCACGGCCTTGATCGCGTCCTCGCCCGGGTTGCCGATCGCACCCGGCGGCAGCCCGGTGTGCAGGTAGGTGTTGTACGGCGAGGGGTTGGCCCGGTCCTCCGGCGTCGTGGTGATCCCGCCCTTGCCGTTGGCGTAGTTCACCGTGGAGTCCATCTGCAGGGGCATGCCGTCGCGCAGCCGGTTCTCCACGACCTGGGCCACCATGCCCATGTCGGTGACGTTGCCCGCCTCGGCCTGCACGATGCTGGCCTTGGTGACGACCTGCAGCCGCTGCTCGACCGGCACGCCGAGCTGGGTGAGCACCTGGTCGGCACGGGCGATCATCGCCGACAGCACCGAAGCCGGGGTGTCGTCGGGGGTCACGTCGTAGGTGGCCGGGAACAGGAAGCCCTCGAGCATGCCGCCGGCGTAGGCGGGCAGTCCGAGCGCCGCCGGGTCGGCCGCCGCCGCCTCCCACTCCGCCAGCGGGATGCCGGTGGCCTCGGCCAGCCGGCTGAGCGTCTGGCTGACGGTCAGGCCCTCCCGCAGGGTCACCTTGGTGACCATCCGGGTCTCGGGGTGCAGCATCAGGTCCAGCGCGGACGCGCCGGACATCTGCTGGCGCATCTCGTAGACGCCGGGCTGGATGCCGGTGGCCGAGTCGTTCGCCTCGGCTGCCTCCAGGAACGGCCCGGTGGAGGCGATGACGTCGGCGGACACCAGCGAACGGGCGATGGCCCGCAGCGAGTCGCCCTCGTTGACCCGGACCTCGACCGAGCCGGTGCCCTGACCGGTGTAGTCCTCCGACGCCGGGTTGAGCGTGCGCCACAGCGCCTGCCCGCCGAACACGATGCCCGCGACGAGGCCGGCCAGCACCAGCAGGGACAGCACGATCGTGACCGGCCGGCGCCGGCTGCTCCGGGACGCCCCGCCACCGTGGCCGCCACTGGACCCGCCGCGCCGACCGCGACCGCCGCCACCGGACCCGCCGCCGGCACCGAGGACGTCCAGACCACCGGTCCGGTCGTGCGGGACGTCGTCGTCGTGGTGGCCGGGGTCCGCACCGAGGTGGTCGTCGAAGCGGTGGTGGTCGACGTGCTGGTGACCGGCACCCTGCTGCTCGGCTCCGTGGAACTCGCCGTCGGGCTGGGCGTCCGGGCCGTCCGGCTCATCGCCGTGGTGGCGGTCCTCGGCCCAGGAGCGCTCTGCCCAGACGACGTCGTCCCGGGTCCATGCGGTGTCGTCGTCCCGGGTCCATGCGGTGTCGTCGTCGGCGTCGACCTCGTCCGCGCCGCGGTCGTCGGCCCAGACCACGGGGTGCACCTCGGTGGCGATCTCACCGGTGCTCAGGGCCGGCGCCAGGCTCGCACCGGTGGTCCGGCTGCCCGCCAGGACGCCGAGGCCGCCCGCCGGCGGCGGCACGTCCGGCACCAGGCGGCGCCCGGCGCGCCAGCTCGGGTCGGTGTCGCCCACGTCGAACCGGTCGTCCTGGTCGTCGGCGGGCGCGGCCGGGCCGTGCGTCGACGTCGGCGGCCGGAGGTCGTCGGCGGGCCTGCGCCCGGCGGGCACCCCCCGGCCGGGGAGGAACTGCCCCGGGGCCGACGGCGGGACGGCGAGCTCGGTGGTGCGGGGGGCGACGTCGGCCGCGACCCGCGCCGCGGGCACCGGACCTGGGCCGCGGGCCCAGCCGGCCGGGGCCGCGGCCGCTGCCGCGCCGCCGCGCAGCACCCGCGAGCCGGGCAGGGCACCGGTGTCGGACTCGGCCACGTGGCGGCGCCCGGGGCGGCCGGCGCCGGGCAGGTCACCTCGGGCCCCGTCACCCCGGGCCTCGCCGGCGTCCTCGGAGAGCTGCGTCGTGGTGGCGCCCCAGGCGGCGAGCAGTTCGGCTGCGGGGCGCCCGGCGCCCTCGACCGCGTCGAGCTCGGAGTGTCTGCCGCGCGGACGCGGCGGGGTCGGGTCGGTCACGAGGTGGGCCTCCCGGAGTCGGGGCCAGAGCGAGGTCTACCGTCGAGGTGGCTCTGCAGGATCACGACCGCGGCAGCCTGGTCGATCACCGACCGCTGCCGGCGGCTGTCGATGCCCCCGGTGCGCAGGTGGGTGGCGGCGGTCACGGTGGAGAGCCTTTCGTCGACGAGGTGCACCGGGACGTCCCCGATGCGGCTGGCCAGATCCCGAGCGTAGGCGCTGGCATCTCTTGCCGAGGAGCCCGACGCACCCGACAGGTGTTTGGGCAATCCCACAACCACCTCGACCACCTCGTGTGTCACAACTAGCCCGGCCAGGTGGTCCAGATCCCGTCGGTCCTTGGTCCGCCGCAGGGTCTCCAGCGGGCTGGCAAGGGTGCCGGTGGCGTCGGAGAGGGCGACGCCGACGCGGACGGTCCCGACGTCGATGCCCATCCGCCGCCCGGGTGTCCACGCCGGGCCGGACCGGTCCGGCGCGCTCACGACCGGCTCCGCGGGTCGCCGTCCTCGTCCGGCCAGTCGGTGCGGCGGTCGCCCGGGGCCGCGTCGGGACGGCGGATCGCGCCCGGCACCCGGGGCGGGTAGCCGCCCAGCTGCAGGCGGCCGGTCCCCGGGGCCTGCTCCGGCAGGTGCTGGTGGAGCTCCGGCAGGGGGAAGGGCACCCGCTCGGTGGAGTGCCGCCCCTCCCCGCCCGGCTCGGCGTCCTGCCGGCCGTCCCGGCCGTCGTCCGCCGGTGCCCGGCCGGGCACCGGCGGACGACCGGTCTGGGCGACCGGCTCCTCCACCGGCCCGGTGCCGGACCCGTCGGACGCCGCGCTCACGAGGTGGCCGCCCCGATCGCCTGCTGGGCGGCGGCCAGGGCCGCGGGGATGCCCGCGGGGTCGGTGCCACCCCCCTGGGCGACGTCCGGCTTGCCACCACCACGGCCACCGACCGGCCCGGCCGCGGCCTTGAGCAGGTCGTTGGCCGACAGGCCCCGCTGCTGCGCGGCGGGGTTCACCGCGGCGATGAGGGCGACCTTGCCGTCGGCGGCGGAGGCCAGCACCACCGCGGCGGGCTTCTCCCCGAGCCGGCCCCGGACGTCGAGGGCCAGGCTGCGCAGGTCACCGCCGGAGAGGCCGGCCGGTGCCCCGGTGACGACCGCGACGCCGCCGACGTCGGTCGCCGCACCGGCCAGGTCGCCGGCGGCGGCCAGCGTCTGCTGGGCGCGCAGGTCGGCGAGCTCCTTGTCGGCGTCGCGGAGCCGGGACAGCATCCCGCTGACCCGGTCGGCGAGCCCGTCCTGCGGGGTCTTGAGCAGGTCGGCGAGCTGGCGCACCAGGTCCCGCTCGCGGGCCAGGTAGCGGAAGCCCTCCAGGCCGACCGCCGCCTCGACCCGGCGGGCACCGGACCCGACCGAGCTCTCGCCGGTTAGCGCCAGCGTGCCGATCTGCGCGCTGCCGCGCACGTGGGTGCCGCCGCAGAGCTCGCGGGACCACTCGCCGCCGATCTCGACCACGCGCACCTGCTCGCCGTAGGTCTCCCCGAACAGCGCCAGCGCGCCGAACTCCCGCGCCTCCGGGAGCGTCATGTACAGCGCGCGCACCCCGTGGTCGGCGCGGACGGCGGCGTTGGCGACGTCCTCGATGTCCCGACGCTGCTGCGGGGTGAGCGCGCCCTGCCAGGCGAAGTCCAGGCGCAGGTACCCGGGACGGTTGTAGGAGCCGGACTGCAGGGCCTGCGGGCCGAGAACCTGGCGCAGCGCGGCGTGCAGCACGTGCGTGCCCGAGTGCGCCTGGCACGCCGACAGCCGCCACTCACGGTCGACCTGGGCGGTGAGCTCGGTGCCGGCGCGCAGCTCACCCTCGAGCACCCGCACCTGGTGGGCCACCAGACCCTTGACCGGGCGCTGCACGTCGATGACCTCGGCGCGGCCGCCGTCCCAGGTCAGCTCGCCGGCGTCGGCGACCTGACCGCCGGACTCCGCGTAGAACGGGGTGCGGTCCAGCACCACCCGGGTGATGCCCCCCGCACCGACGACCGGCTCGGCGTCGCCGCTGGTCGCGTCGTCGGACTCGTCGACCACGCCCAGCACGCGCGAGTCCGTGCGCAGCGTGTCGTAGGCCCGCCAGTCGGTGGGGCCGAACTCGCTGAGCAGCCGGCGGTAGGCCAGCACGTCCACCGAGCCGGTGCGCTTGGCCCGGGCATCGGCGCGGGCCCGGTCGCGCTGCTCCTTCATCAGGGCGCGGAACCCGGCCTCGTCGACGGTGACGCCCTGCTCGGCGGCCATCTCCAGGGTGACGTCGATCGGGAAGCCGTAGGTGTCGTGCAGCGAGAACGCCTGCTCCCCCGAGAGCGCCGGCGTGCCGGCCTTCTTCGCCTGGCCGACCGCGGTGTCGAACAGCGCCGTCCCGGCGGTCAGGGTGCGCCGGAACGCCTCCTCCTCGGCGTAGGCGACGCCGGACATCCGGGCGAAGTCACCGGCGAGCTCGGGGTAGCTGGCGCTCATCGCGTCGCGGGAGACCGGCAGCAGCTCCGGCAGGGTGGCCTCGTCGACGCCGAGCAGCTTCATCGACCGGACCGCGCGGCGCAGCAGCCGGCGGAGGATGTAGCCGCGCCCCTCGTTGCCCGGGGTGACGCCGTCCCCGATGAGCATCAGCCCGCTGCGCACGTGGTCGGCGACCACCCGCAGCCGGACGTCCGCCTCGTGGTCGGCGCCGTAGCGCACCCCCGCCAGGTCCGCGGCCCGGCGCAGCACCGGCGCGACCTCGTCGATCTCGTACATGTTGTCGGCGCCCTGCAGCAGGTAGGCAACCCGCTCCAGGCCCATGCCGGTGTCGATGTTCTGCTTGGGCAGGTCGCCCAGGATCGGGAAGTCCTTGCCCTCCCCCGGGCCCCGCTCGTACTGCATGAAGACCAGGTTCCAGATCTCCAGGAACCGGTCGCCGGCGCGGTCGACGGCCGGGCCGCCGTCCGGGCCGTACTCCTTGCCGCGGTCGACGTAGATCTCCGAGCAGGGACCGGCCGGCCCGGGCGCCCCGGTGGACCAGTAGTTGTCGTCCATGCCCAGCCGCTGGATGCGCTCCTTCGGCACCCCGGCGATGCGGTGCCACGCGTCGGCGGCCTCGTCGTCGTCCAGGTAGACCGTCACCCAGATCTTCTCCGGGTCGAAGCCCAGCCCGCCGTCGGCGACCGCTCCGGTGATCAGCTCCCAGGCGTACTGGATCGCCCCCTCCTTGAAGTAGTCACCGAAGGAGAAGTTGCCGTTCATCTGGAAGAACGTGCCGTGCCGGGTGGTCTTGCCCACCTCCTCGATGTCGAGGGTGCGGACGCACTTCTGCACGCTGGTGGCCCGCGGGTAGGGGGCGGGCTCACGGCCGGTCAGGTACGGGATGAACGGCACCATCCCGGCCACGGTGAAGAGCAACGAGGGGTCGGGCGACACCAGCGAGGCGCTCGGGACGACGGTGTGGCCCCGCTGCTCGAAGTGCTCCAGGAAGCGGCGGCGGATCTCGGCGGTCTGCATGCGGTGGGTCTCGGTTCTCCAGCCAGCGGGTGCTGCCTGCTCAGGCAGCGGGGAGGGTGGGGCTCAGCTGTCCGCGGCGTGCGCGCCGCGGCGGGTGGGCAGCTCGACCTGGGAGCTGTCGGGCAGCGGGGCGTCCAGGCCGGTGCCCGCGCGCAGCTCCTCCTCGCGCTCGGCCATCGCGGCCCGGACGTCGGCCCCGAAGTCGCCGATCGCGTCGGCCAGCTCGCGCAGCCCGTCGGCGAGGTTGCCGGCCATCGACTGCGGGGTGAGCTTCTCCGCCGTCTGGGACAGCTTGCGGACGACGAGGACGCCGATCGTCACGCCCATCGTGAGCCAGAACAGCCGGCGCATCAGGCGGCCTTCCGGGCGGCGCGGCGGGCCCGCCGCTCGTCCTTGGCGGTGCGCTGGGCGTCGGCGAGCGCCTGGCCTTCGCGCTTCTTCCGCGCGGCGCTGCGGACGCCGTAGCTGAACGCGGCGACCTTGATCAGCGGGCTGCCCAGGGTCGCGGCGAAGACGCTGGTCAGCGCCGCCACGTTGCTCGAGACGTTGGCGGCGTTGCCGGTGATGTCGTCGACCCGCTCGAGGTTGGCGTTGACGTGGGTGACCGTCGTCGACGCCTGGCTGAGGATCGGCTGGCTCTGCTCCCGGACCTGCCGGATGGTCAGCGTGGTCTCGTCGAGCGTGCGCCCCAGCTTCATCAGTGGCACGGCCACGATGAGCACCAGCAACGCCACCGCGATGGCTGCGATCAGCCCGGCGATCTCTCCTGCGGACACGTGGTGGGTCCCCTTCGTCGTCTTCTGCGTGCGCGGTGGTCGGGCCACCGGTCGAGCAACCCTAGCTGTGCCCGGCCACCGTCAGCTCCGCCGTCGGATGATCGCCCGCAGCTTGACCAGCCGGGCGCCGATCTGCGCCTCCACCCCGCGCGCCGTCGGCCGGTAGTAGTCGCGGCCCACCAGGGCGTCGGGCGGGTACTGCTGCGGCACCACGCCGTCGGGGTGGTCGTGCGGGTAGGAGTAGGTCTTCCCGTGGCCGAGCTTCTTCGCCCCCGCGTAGTGGGCGTCGCGGAGGCCCGGCGGCACCGGGCCGGCCAGCCCGGCGCGGACGTCGGCGACGGACTCGCCGATCGCCACGGTCAGCGCGTTGGACTTCGGTGCGGTGGCCAGGTGGGCGACGGCCTGGGCGAGCGGGAAGTGGCCCTCCGGCATCCCGATGAAGGCCACGGCCTCGGCCGCGGCGACCGCGGCCTGCAGCGCGGTGGGGTCGGCCATGCCGATGTCCTCGCTGGCGGAGATGACCAGCCGGCGGGCGATGAAGCGCGGGTCCTCCCCCGCCTCCACCATCCGCGCCAGGTAGTGCATCGCCGCATCGACGTCGGACCCGCGGATCGACTTGATCAGCGCACTGGCGACGTCGTAGTGCTGGTCGCCGGCGCGGTCGTAGCGCACCGCTGCCTGGGCCACCGCGGTCTCCAGGGTGGGCAGGTCGATCTCGGTGCCGCCGGCAGCGAGCGCCGCGCCCGCGCCGGACTCCAGCGCGGTCAGCGCCTTGCGGCCGTCGCCACCGGCGATGCGGACCAGGTGCTCCTCGGCCTCGGCGCTCAGCGTCACCGCGCCGTCCAGCCCCCGGTCGCTGGTCAGCGCGCGGCGCAGCAGCGTGCGCACGTCGTCGTCGTCCAACGGCTGCAGCGCGAGGACCAGGCTGCGGGAGAGCAGCGGGCTGACCACGGAGAAGAAGGGGTTCTCGGTGGTGGCCGCGATCAGGCTGACGATCCGGTCCTCCACCGCCGACAGCAGGGAGTCCTGCTGGGTCTTGGAGAAGCGGTGCACCTCGTCGATGAACAGCACCGTGCGCCGGCCGGCCATGGTCAGCTCGCGCTTGGCCGAGCTGATGACCGCGCGGACCTCCTTCACCCCGGAGTCCAGCGCGGACAGCTGCACGAACTGCCGCTTGGTGGCCAGGCTGATCACGTGCGCCAACGTGGTCTTGCCGGTTCCCGGGGGCCCGTAGAGCACCAGGGACATCGGCTCGTCGGCCTCCACCAGCCGGCGCAGCGGCGCGCGGGGCCCGAGCAGGTGGGTCTGCCCGACCACCTCGTCCAGCGAGCGGGGTCGCATCCGGACCGCCAGCGGCGCACCGGGGTCGACCGGCGCGCCACCGTCGTCGTCCGGAGCGGGGTCGAACAGCGAACTCACGGTTGCGACGCTACCCGCGGGGCACGGCGGTCCCATGCAGCAGCGACGCATCGGCGACCGCACCGTCAGCGCCATCGGCCTGGGGGCCATGCCCCTGTCGACCAAGGACGACCGTCCCACGCCCGCCGACGCCGAGGCGGTGGTGCACGCCGCGCTCGACGCCGGAGTGACGCTGGTCGACACCGCCGACGCCTACGCCCGCGACGAGGCGGAGTTCGGGCACAACGAGGAGCTGGTCGCCAGAACGCTGCGCTCGTACGGCGGCACCACGGACGACGTCCTGGTGGCGACCAAGGGCGGGCACACCCGCCGCGGCAGCGACTGGGAGCTGGACGGGTCGCCGGCGTACCTCCGCCGGGCGTGCGAGGCCTCGCTGCGCCGGCTGGAAGTCGAGGCGATCGGGCTCTACCAGTTCCACCGGCCGGACCCGGCGACGCCGTGGGAGGAGTCGATGGGCGCCCTGCGGGCACTGGTGGACGACGGGCTGGTGCGGCTGGCCGGGATCTCCAACGCCGACGTCGCCCAGATCGACAGCGCCCGGCAGATCGTGGGCCCGGCGCTGGTGAGCGTGCAGAACCAGTTCTCCCCTGGCTGGCGCTCCTCGGCCGGCGAGCTGGCCCACTGCGCGGAGCTGGGACTGGCGTTCATCCCGTGGAGCCCGTTCGGCGGGGTGTCCTCGGCCAAGTCGCTGGGGTCGACCGCCGACGCGTTCGCCGCGGTGGCCGACGAGCTCGGGGTCTCCGTGTACCAGGTGACGCTGGCCTGGCACCTGGCCCAGGCCGACGTCGTCGTCCCCATCCCGGGCGCGTCCCGGGCGGAGTCGATCACCGACTCGGCGGCCGCGGCAGAGCTCCGGCTGACACCCGACCAGCTGGCCCGTCTCGACGCCGCCTGACCCAGCGCCCTCGACCTCCCGCCCCCTGTCCCTCCCATCCCAGTTGATCATCGGCGATCCGCGCTCCGCAGCGGCGTGCCGGACGACCGTTCGCCGATGATCAACACGTCGGCCCTGCGGACGTACGCCACGTCCACAGGGCCGGCGCCCGTCCACAGATGCACTGCAGACCTCCGCCGGCCCGGCGGTTCCCGCCAGCGTGGTGCCGGTGCTGCCACCTGCCCAGCCCACCACCGTCGCCGCCGCTCTCGCCCTCGGCTGCACCCGCGCACAGCTCCGCCGCCCGGACCACGTCCGGCTGACGCACGGCGTCGTCGTCCGGCTGGAGGACGCCGTCGACGAGGTGGAGCGGCTCAGCCTGCTGGCGACCGTCCTCCCGCCGGACGCGGCGTTCAGCCACGGGACCGCGGCCGCGCTGCTCGGTGCGCCGGTCGACCTGCCGCCCGACCGCACGTGGCCCTGACGCCCCGCCGGGTGCTCCCCCAGCATGCCGGGCTGGTGGTGCACGGACGGCGGCTGGGCCCGGCCGACGTGGTGCACCACCGGGGCCTGCGGGTGACGGCCGGCCCGCAGACGTTCCTGGATCTGGCGGCCACGCTCCCGCCGGAGGAGCTGGTCGCGGTGGGCGACGCCCTGTACCGCGCCGGCCACCTCGACCGCGCTCGGCTGTCCGAACGACTGGCCCGGGCCGACCGCGTGCGTGGGGTGGTCCGCGCCCGGGCCTGCGCGCCGCTGCTCGACCCGGTGGCGGCCTCCCGCCCGGAGAGCCTGGTGCGCTACTGGCTGGTCACCAGCGACCTCCCCGACCCTCGACCTCAAGTGGAGGTCCACGATCGGCTCGGACGCGTGGTGGCCCATGGGGACCTCGGCTACAGCGACTGGAAGGTGCTGCTGGAGTACGAGGGCCGCCAGCACGCCGACGAGGACCAGTTCGGCCGCGACGTCGACCGGTACTCGCTGATGGCGGCCG
The DNA here is from genome assembly GCF_054050925.1 of Modestobacter sp. SYSU DS0657. Lineage (NCBI taxonomy): Bacteria > Bacillati > Actinomycetota > Actinomycetes > Geodermatophilales > Geodermatophilaceae > Modestobacter > Modestobacter sp. SYSU DS0657. The sequence continues at coordinate 40,108 of NZ_JBJHAG010000023.1, forward strand.
ACGGCTGGCTGGTGCTGCGCTTCGCCCGCCAGCACCTCCGGAGTCCCCGGCCCGTGGTCGAGCGCACTCGGGGCGCCCTGCTCAGCCGCGGCTGGCGACCACGCCCGGGTTGATCATCGGCAGGTGGTCGTCGGACACGCCGCCGGGGGCGACCGATCGCCGATGATCAACTGAGAACGGCCGGTGGGCGGTCAGGCGGCCCACGGGTCGGGCGACTCCCGGAGCACGGGGCGCCGCTCGGTGGCCAGCCGCTCCACGAGGGCGGCCGCCTCGCCAGCTCCGCCACGAGCGGCCAGGGAGCTGGCCAGCTCCGCGGCCCGCCGCGCGAAGGCCGGGTCGGCCAGCACCCGTCCGACGGCGTCCGCCACCTGTGCGGGCAGCGGGCGGCCGGTGCGCAGGCCGATCCCCGCACCGGACCAGGCGACCCGGCGGGCGATCTCCGGCTTGTCGAGGGTGCCGCCGGCGACCACGAGGGGGACACCGGCGGCCAGCGCGGCCAGCACCCCGCCCCACCCGCCGTTGGTGACCACGACGGAGGTCCTCGGGAGCAGCTGGTCGTAGGGCAGGAAGGGTGCCTGCCGGGCGTTGGCCGGCACCTGGGCGGCCGGCAGCCCGGCGGGTCCGGTCGATGCGGCCACCAGCACGTCGGCGTCCGCGAGGCCGGCCAGCGCTGGGATCAGCAGGTCGGCGGGATCGACGTCGTAGGTGCCCTGGGTGACGTGCACCAGGGGGCGGTCGGCCGCGGTCAGCTCGGGCCACCAGGGCGGCACGGGAGCGCCCCCGGCAGGCGCGGCGAGCTGGCCGACGAAGTGCGCGTGCCGGGGCAGGTCACTGCGCGGGTACTCCAGCTCCGGTACTCCGTGCGCCAGTACCAGCTGCGGCGAGTAGAAGGCGTCCAGGGCGGTGGAGGGCGCCGGTGGCAGGTCGAGTTCCGCTCGTACCTCGGTGGCCACGCGGTCCAGCCGCCGTCCCAGCGCGAGCTGGGTCGCCCGTCGCAGAGCGGCGTCCCTCACCCGCCCTGCGCGGCCCCGGCCGGGCCGCAGACCCAGGCCGAACGGCGGCAGGTCCCGGCTGGTCAGACCGAGGGGCACCAGGGAGACCGAGGCCCACGGCGTGCCGGTGCGCTCCGCGGCGAGCGCGGACCCGATCGCGAGCTGATCGGACACCAGCACGTCGAACGGTCCGGCCGCCAGCAGGTCCTTCGCCTGCCCGGCACCGGTGCGCAGGAAGACGTGCTCCACGTTCGCGGTGACCTCTCGCGGCCCACGCCCGTCGCCGACCTCCGGGAAGGTGGCCCGCAGGTCGGCGTCGTCGAAGTCCGGGGCGCGCTCCCAGGGCAGCCAGGTCGCACCGGCGGCGGTGAACCGCGCGGCGTACCGGCGCCCGGTGTAGGCGACGACGTCGTGCCCGCGGGCGACCAGGGCCGCGGCCACGGCCGCCATCGGGGTGGCGTGACCCGCGAAGGGCATCGCCGCGACCAGCACCCGCATGCCCGCCGCTCCCCCCGCCGCTCCGGGTTCCCGCGTCGATCATCGGCGAACGGCTGCCCGACACGCCAGTGCGCGCGGCCGTTCGCCGATGATCAACTGCAAGGGAGGACGAGATCCGCCGTCAGGCGCCCTTGGCGGGGTCGGTCGGACCGGGGGCGCCGGGCTGACCGGGGGCCGGATCGGCGTCCGGGTCGACGTCGATGCCGGCCTCCTTCCGCTGCGCGGCGGTGATCGGCGTCGGCGCACCGGTGAGCGGGTCGAAGCCCGCGCCGGTCTTGGGGAAGGCGATGACCTCGCGGATGGAGTCGACGCCGGCCAGCAGCGCGGTGAGCCGGTCCCAGCCGATCGCGGCACCGGCGTGCGGCGGCGGGCCGTAGTCGAAGGCCTCCAGGAACCAGCCGAACTGGGCCCGGGCCTCCTCCTGCGTCATGCCGAGGGTCTGGAACACCCGCTCCTGCAGCTGGGCGTCGTGGATGCGGACCGACCCGCTCATCAGCTCGTTGCCGTTGCACACCAGGTCGTAGGCGTCCGACAGCGCGGCGCCCTTGTCGTCGGCGAACCGCTCCCGCCACTCCGGGGTGGGCGAGGTGAACGGGTGGTGCATGAAGGTCCAGTCGCCGTCCTCGGTCTGCTCGAACATCGGGAAGTCGACGACGAACAGGAACGACCACGACCCCGGCTCGATCAGCTCCAGCCGCTTGGCCACCTCGTTGCGGGCGGCGCCGAGCAGCTCCTGGGCCTGCCGGCGCGGGCCGGCGGCGAAGAAGACGCAGTCGCCGGGGTTCGCCCCGACCGCCTCGACCAGCCCGGCCCGCTCGGCCTCGGAGATGTTCTTGGCCACCGGGCCCCCGAGGGTGCCGTCCTCGCCGACGGTGACGTAGGCCAGGCCCTTGTAGCCCCGCGAGCGCGCCCAGTCCTGCCACGCGTCGAAGGCCCGCCGCGGCTGCGACCCGCCGCCGGGCATCACGATCGCGCCGACGTAGGGCGCCTGGAAGACCCGAAAGGGGGTCTCGGCGAAGTAGGAGGTCAGCTCGGTCAGCTCCACGCCGAAGCGCAGGTCGGGCTTGTCGGAGCCGAACCGGTCCATCGCCTCGCGGTAGGTCATCCGCGGGATCTCCGGGATCTCGTAGCCGGCCAGCTCACGCCAGAGCGCCCGGATGACGTGCTCGGCCACGGCCAGCACGTCGTCCCGGTCGACGAAGCTCATCTCGAAGTCCAGCTGGGTGAACTCCGGCTGCCGGTCGGCCCGGAAGTCCTCGTCCCGGAAGCAGCGGGCGATCTGGTAGTAGCGCTCCAGGCCACCGACCATCAGCAGCTGCTTGAACAGCTGCGGCGACTGCGGGAGGGCGTACCAGTGGCCCGGCTGCAGCCGGACCGGGACGACGAAGTCGCGGGCCCCCTCGGGGGTGGAGCGGGTCAGCGACGGGGTCTCGACCTCGGTGAACCCGTGCTGCGCCATCACCCCGCGGGCGATCCGGTTGACCTCGCTGCGCAGCCGCAGCGTCGCCGCCGGCCCCTGCCGGCGCAGGTCCAGGTACCGGTACTTGTAGCGGACGTCGTCCCCGGCCGCCTGCGCGGTCTCGATCGGGAACGGCAGCGGCGCCGCGGCCGACAGCACGGTCAGCTCCGCGGCGACGACCTCGATCTCGCCGGTGGAGAGCTCGGGGTTCTCGTTGCCGGCGGGGCGGCGCTGCACCTGCCCGGTCACGAGCACGCAGTACTCGTTGCGCAGGGCGTGCGCCTCCTCCTCGCGGACGACGACCTGGGCGTAGCCCGAGGAGTCGCGCAGGTCGAGGAAGACGACCCCGCCGTGGTCGCGACGGCGGGCGACCCAGCCGGCGAGGGTGACCGTGGAGCCGGCGTCGGAGGCGCGGAGCGTCCCGGCGTCGTGGGTGCGGAGCACGTTTCAGGCCCTTCTGAGGGAGGTGGGGACGGTCACCAGCGGTCGTGCACGTGCGCGCGGATGCGCTCGTCGTACACGCGCTCGAGGTCGGCGAGCTGGCTGTCGGACAGCGGCGGGAGCGAGGCGGCCGCGACGTTGTCCAGCGCCTGCTGGACGTTGCGGGCGCCGGGGATGACGGTGGTGACGCCGGGCTGGTCGATCACCCAGCGCAGCGCGAAGCCGGCGGTGGAGACGTCCGGGCCGGCGATCTCGGCGACCTCGCGCGCCGCGGCGACGCCCACCTCGAACGGCACGCCGGCGAAGGTCTCGCCGACGTCGAAGGCCTCGCCGTTGCGGTTGTAGTTCCGGTGGTCGTCGGCGGCGAACGTGGTGTCGGTGGAGTACTTGCCCGACAGCAGGCCGCTGGCCAGCGGAACCCGGGCGAGGATGCCGACGTCGGCGCGCTGGGCGGCGGGCAGCAGCTGCTCCAGCGGCTTGCGCCGGAAGATGTTGAGGATGACCTGGATGGTCTGCACGCCAGGGTGCTGCAGCGCGGTCAGGCCCTCGGTCACGGTCTCCACCGAGACGCCGTAGGCGGCGATCGCCTGCTCCGCGACGAGGGCGTCGAGGGTGTCGTAGACCCGCTCGTCGGAGTAGACGGTCGGCGGGGGGCAGTGCAGCTGCACCAGGTCGAGGGTGTCGACGCCGAGGTTGGTCCGCGACCGGTCGATCCAGGCGCGCAGGTTCTCCGGGGTGTACTGCTCGGCGGTGAACGGGTCGGCGCGCCGGCCGGCCTTGGTGGCGACGAACGGGCGCTCGCCCCGGGCGGCCAGCGCCTGGCGGATGCGCTGCTCGGAGCGGCCGTCGCCGTAGACGTCGGCGGTGTCCAGCAGGGTCACCCCGGCGTCGAGCGCGGCGTCCAGGACGGCGGCGGCGGCGGCCTCGGTGACCTCGCCCCAGTCACCCCCCAGCTGCCAGGTGCCGAGCCCGACGACGGACACGTCGGCTCCGGTGCGGCCGAGCGGGCGGGTCTCCAGCGGGGTCGAGGAAGTCACAGTCACCTCCCAACCGTCGCACGCACGCGCTCGAACAGCTCGCCCAGGGGGACGGCGACCTGCTCCTGGGTGCGCAGGTCCTTCAGCTGCGCCACCCCGTCGGCCAGGTCGCGCTCGCCCAGCACCACGGCGTGCGAGGCACCGGACCGGTCGGCCGCCTTCATCGCCCCCTTCAGGCCGCGGTCGCCGTACACGGTGTCGGCGGCGACGCCGGCCTCGCGCAACTGCCCGACCAGCCGGACGGCGAGCCGCTTGGCCTCCGCCCCCAGCGGGACGACGAACGCCTGCACCCCGGCGCCCGCCCCCAGGTCCAGCCCCTCGGCCTGCACCGCGAGCAGGGTGCGGTCGACGCCGACGGCGTAGCCGATGCCGGACAGGTCCGGGCCGCCGAGAGCCGCGGACAGCCCGTCGTAGCGCCCGCCGCCGCCGATCGCGGACTGGGCGCCGAGGCCGGAGTGCACGAACTCGAAGGTGGTCTTCGTGTAGTAGTCCAGCCCGCGGACCAGCCGCGGCGCCTCGGTCCAGGTCACACCCAGGTCGGTCAGGTGCTGGCGGACGGCGTCGTAGTGCGCCTTGGTGCTGTCCGAGAGGTGGTCGACCATCAGCGGGGCGTCGTCCAGCTGTGCCTGCACCTCGGGCCGCTTGTCGTCGAGCACCCGCAGCGGGTTGATCTCCGCCCGGCGCCGGGTTTCGGCGTCCAGGTCCAGACCAGCCAGGAAGTCGACCAGCAGCTCGCGGTACTGCGGGCGGCAGGTGGCGTCGCCCAGGGAGGTCAGCAGCAGCTCGAAGTCACGCAGCCCCAGGTCGCGGAACCCCTGCACCGCCAGCGCGACGATCTCGGCGTCGAGCGCCGGGTCGTCGACGCCGAGGGCCTCGCAGTCGACCTGGGTGAAGTGCCGGTACCGGCCGGCCTGCGGCCGCTCGTAGCGGAACGCCGACCCGACCGCCCACAGCTTCACCGGCAGCGCGCCGGAGTACAGCCGGTGCTCGATGAAGGCGCGCATCAGCCCGGCCGTGAGCTCCGGGCGCAGCGTCAGCGACCGGTCGCCGCGGTCGGTGAAGGTGTACATCTCCTTGGAGACGACGTCGGTGGACTCCCCCACCCCGCGGGAGAACACGGCGGTGTCCTCGAACGTCGGCGTCTCGATGTACCCGTAGCCCGCCCGGCGCAGCGGCGCGGTCAGGGTGTCGCGCACGGCGAGGAACTGCGCCGACGCCGGCGGCAGCGTGTCGAACGTGCCCTTGGGGGCGGTCAGCCCGCTCACAGTCCTGGTCCCTTCGGTGCACCGGCCGCCTCGGCCAGGTACGGGTTGGTGGCGCGCTCGCGCCCGATCGTCGTCGCCGGCCCGTGCCCGGGCAGCACGACCGTCTCGTCGTCCAGCGGCAGGACGACGTCGCGCAGCGAGCGCAGCATGTCGTCCCACGAGCCGCCGGGCAGGTCGACCCGGCCGACCGACCCGGCGAACAGGACGTCGCCGGCCAGCAGGCCCGGGGAGTCGGCGAGGTCGAGGGAGAAGACCACCGACCCCTGGGTGTGCCCCGGCGCGTGCCGCACGGTCAGGTCGACCCCGGCCAGCGAGAGGGTGGCGCCGTCGGCCAGCACCCGGACGTCGTCGGGCTCGGGGAGATCGGCCGCCCCGATCAGCGGTGCCAGCTGCGGCCCGTGCCAGCGCACCGGGTCGGCGAGCATGGGGTGGTCAGCTGCGTGCAGGTAGGCCGGGATGTCGTAGCCGGAGCACACCGGGACGACCGAGAAGGTGTGGTCCAGGTGCCCGTGGGTCAGCACGACGGCGACCGGCTGCAGGCCGTTGTCGACGAGCATCGCGCGCAGCGGCTCGACGGCGTCCATGCCCGGGTCGACGACGACGCACTCCTGCTTCAGCGCCGACGACCCCGCGCGAGGGGCCACCGCGTAGCAGTTCGTGCCGAACGCGCCGGCGGGGAACGAGCGGATGAGCACCCGTGCAGGTTACGCGGCTGTGATCACACCCAGCCGCGCTGCCAGGGAGCCGCCAGGGAGCGCCCCTACACTGCGCACCTGACGCCGCCCGGGCGCCGGCCGCCGCCGCCCCGGACCCGCCGCCGACCACCGCCCGAGGAGCCCGAGAAGAGTGCCGACCAACAAGCAGCGCCGTGAGGCCGCCCAGCGCCACCTGCAGCGTCAGCTGGAGCGCCGTGAGCAGCTGGCCCGCAAGCGGCGCCGGAACGTGCTCATCGGCGTGACGGTCATCGCCGTGCTGGCCGTGGTGGCCGCCGTCTTCATCATCACCGGGATCACCGGCGAGGACGACACGGCCGACACCGCCGGCGCCGCCAGCGACAACACCGCCGCCGCCCCGGTCGTCGACGGCAGCGACGGGACCTGCGACTTCACCGAGGCCAGCCGCGGTGAGACCACCACCGACGTCGGCACGCCGCCGGCCGAGGTGCCGACCACCGGCACGGTCCCGGTCACGATGACGACGAACGTCGGCGACATCCCGCTGACCCTGGACCAGGAGAACGCCCCCTGCGCCTCGGCCAGCATGGTGTACCTGGCCCAGCAGGGGTTCTTCGACGGCAGCCCCTGCCACCGGCTGACCTCCGGGGGCTTGAGCGTGCTCCAGTGCGGCGACCCCAGCGGCACCGGCACCGGGGGCCCCAGCTACCAGTTCCCGACCCAGGTCACCGGCGAGGAGACGTACCCGCGCGGCACGGTGGCCATGGCGAACAGCGGTTCCGGCTTCGACGGCAGCCAGTTCTTCCTCGTCTACGCCGACAGCCAGCTCTCCCCCGACTACACCGTGATCGGCACGATCGACGAGGCCGGCCTGCAGGTGCTGGACACGATCGCCGCCGCCGGGATCGAGGGCGGCGCGTCCGACGGTGCCCCGGCCGAGCCGGTCACCATCGAGTCGATGACCGTCCAGCAGTAACCGCAGCACCCGACGGCCCGCCCCCTCCCCGAGGGGCCGGGCCGTCGCGCGTCCGGGGCCGGCCACGCCGATACCGTCCGGGCATGAGACGGCACGTGGCGCGGGACGTGGCGGTGGTCTGCCTGGTGTGGGCGGCGGTCGTCCAGCTCGCGTCCTGGGAGCGCCCGGGGCTCCCGCTGCTGCTGAGCACCGCGGCCGCCGTCGTCCTGCTGCTCCCCGACCGTCGCCCCGGCCGCCGCCGGGACCCCACCGCCTGACCGACCGCTCAGCCGGGGGTCAGCCGGCGGTCAGCCGCACCAGGCCCCGGTCGCCGGCGTGGTCGACCACTGCGAACACCTCGAACCGGTCGGCCCCCAGCTCGCTGCAGCGGAACGCCGCCCAGTCCAGCACGGCGGGGATGTCCGCCCCGGAGATCTCGTACTCGTCGGCCGCCGACCCCGGTGGCCGGCCCTCGTCGCCGGGAGCGCCCCACCAGAAGTGGACGCGATACCGCGGCTGGTCGATCTCCCAGCGCACGTCCCGTGGGTCGACGCCGCGGACGTCCACCCTCAGGCGGTGCCGACGGCGCGACTCCGCGCCGCGGTCCGCTCCTCGGTCGCTGGGGCTCCCTGCGATGCTCCCGCGGCTGTCATCACGCGGTGACGCGCTCGACGTCGAAGACGCCGTCGACGTTGCGCACCGTCTGCAGCACCGCACCCAGGTGGGCGGGGTCGGCCAGCTCGAAGGTGAACCGGCTGATCGCCACCCGGTCCCGGCTGGTCTGCACCGAGGCGGAGAGGATGTTGACCCGCTCGTCGGCCAGCGCCCGGGTGACGTCGGACAACAGCCGGTGCCGGTCCAGCGCCTCGACCTGGATCGCCACGAGGAAGACCGCGCCGGGCTGGGAGGCCCAGTCGACCTCCACCAGCCGCTCGGGCTTGCTCTGCAGGTCAGCGGCGTTGGTGCAGTCGGTGCGGTGCACGCTGACGCCGCCACCGCGGGTGACGAAGCCCAGGATGTCGTCGCCGGGCACCGGCGTGCAGCACTTGGCGAGCTTTGCCCAGACGTCGGTCATGCCGTGCACGACGATGCCCGGGTCGCCGCTGGCGGTGCGCGCCACCGTGCGCTTGGTGGGGATCGCCGTCTCGGCGATGTCCTCGGTGGCACCCTCGGAGCCGCCCAGCGCGGTCAGCAGCTTCTCCACGATCGACGCCGCGGAGACCTGGTTCTCGCCGACCGCCGCGTACAGCGCGCTGACGTCGCTGAAGTGCAGATCCGCGGCGAGGGTGGCCAGCGCCTCCCCGCCGAGCAGCCGCTGCAGCGGCAGGCCGGCCTTGCGCATCGCCTTGGTGAGCGCGTCCTTGCCCGCCTCGACGGCGTCCTCGCGCCGCTCCTTGGTGAACCACTGGCGGATCTTGGTGCGCGCCCGGGACGAGCCGACGAACGACAGCCAGTCCTTGGAGGGGCCGGCGGTCGGCGAGCGGGAGGTGAAGACCTCGACGACGTCGCCGTTGGACAGCTTGCTGTCCAGGGAGACGAGGTTGCCGTTGACCCGGGCACCGATGCAGCGGTGGCCGACCTCGGTGTGCACCGCGTAGGCGAAGTCGACCGGGGTGGCCTCACCGGGGAGGCTGATCACGTCGCCCTTGGGCGTGAAGACGAAGACCTCCTGCGGCCCCAGGTCGTACCGCAGGGTCTCCAGGAACTCACCCGGCTCCTGCGCCTCGCGCTGCCAGTCCAGCAGCTGGCGCAGCCACAGCATGTCGTCGCCCGCCGCGCCGGGCGTCGGCACCAGGTCCGCCTTGCCGCCGCCGGCGCGCGCCTTCTCCTTGTACTTCCAGTGCGCCGCGATGCCGTACTCCGCGGTGCGGTGCATCTCGTGGGTGCGGATCTGCAGCTCGACGGGCTTGCCCTGCGGGCCGATGACCGTGGTGTGCAGCGACTGGTACATGTTGAACTTCGGCATCGCCACGAAGTCCTTGAACCGGCCGGGCACCGGCTGCCAGTGCGCGTGCATGATGCCCAGCGCGGCGTAGCAGTCACGCACCGACTCGACCAGGATGCGGATGCCGACCAGGTCCCAGATGTCGGTGAAGTCGCGCCCGCGGACGATCATCTTCTGGTAGATCGAGTAGTAGTGCTTGGGGCGCCCGGTCACGGTCGCCTCGATCTTGGACGCCTTGAGCTGCTCGGTGACCTGGCTGGTCACCTCGGCGATGAAGGTGTCCCGGGACGGCGCCCGCTCGGCGACCAGCCGGACGATCTCGTCGTAGCGCTTGGGGTACAGCGTGGCGAACGCGAGGTCCTCGAGCTCCCACTTGATGGTGTTCATGCCCAGCCGGTGCGCCAGCGGGGCGAGGATCTCCAGCGTCTCGCGCGCCTTCTTCTCCTGCTTCTCCGGTGGGAGGAACCGCAGGGTGCGCATGTTGTGCAGCCGGTCGGCGAGCTTGATCACCAGCACCCGCGGGTCGCGGGACATCGCGACGATCATCTTGCGGATCGTTTCGGCCTGCGCCGCGTCACCCAGCTTGACCCGGTCGATCTTGGTGACGCCGTCGACCAGGTGGGCCACCTCGGGGCCGAAGTCGGCACGGATGGTGTCCAGCGTGACGCCGGTGTCCTCGACGGTGTCGTGCAGCAGCGCGGCCACCAGGGTGGTGGTGTCCATCCCGAGGCCGGCCAGCACGGTGGCGACCGCCAGCGGGTGGGTGATGTAGGGGTCGCCGCTCTTCCGCTTCTGCGGGGCGTGCGCCTCCTCGGCGACGTCGTAGGCCCGCTGCAGCAGCAGCAGGTCGGCCTTCGGATGGCTCTGCCGGTGCAGCACGGCCAGCGGCTCGAGCACCGGCCGGATCCCGGTGGAACGCTGACCGGCGACGATGCGGCGGGCCAGCCGGTCTCGGACCCGCCGGCGGGGTACCGCCTCGGCGTCCCCGCCGGGCTCGGGCGCGACGTCGTCGGGACGACGGACGACCGGCCGCTCGGGCAGCGCCGCGCGCGGCGGCTCCGCCTCGACGGCGGGCGCGTCGGACGTCTGCGGTGCGGCGACGTCACCGGCCACGAGTGCTCCTGCCTGCTGAGGAGGGTGGGACCCATCCCATGCTAGCCGCGCCCGGGCGGGCCCGGCCGGTCGTGCCCCCCGGGGTGGGTGGGTCGGGCACAGGGGGCCGGGTGGCTCACCCCTCGGGGACCTCGCGCTGCAGCTCCGCCAGCCACACCCGGGCCGTCGCGTCCGAGGGCGCGCGCCAATCGCCGCGCGGCGAGAGCGAGCCCCCGGCGGAGACCTTGGGGCCGTTGGGCATCGCCGAGCGCTTGAACTGGCTGAAGGCGAAGAACCGCCGGCAGAAGACCTCCAGCCAGTGCCGGATCTCCGCCAGCTGGTAGGACACCCGCCGGTCCGCGGGGAAGCCCGCCGGCCACTCCCCCGCCTCGGCGTCGGCCCAGGCGTGCAGCGCGAGGAACGCGATCTTCGAGGGCCGCATGCCGTAGCGCAGCACGTGGAAGAGGGTGAAGTCCTGCAGCGCGTAGGGCCCGACCTGCGCCTCGGTGCTCTGCACCGGCTCGCCGGCGCCCGCCGGGACCAGCTCCGGGCTGATCTCCGCGGCCAGGATCCGCTCCAGGGTGCGCAGCACGGGCTCGTCGAACTGCTCGGAGGACACCACCCAGCGGATCAGGTGCTGGATGAGCGTCTTGGGCACGCCACCGTTGACGTTGTAGTGCGACATCTGGTCGCCGACGCCGTAGGTCGACCAGCCAAGCGCGATCTCCGAGAGGTCACCGGTGCCGAGCACGATCCCGCCGCGCTGGTTGGCCAGCCGGAACAGGTAGTCGGTGCGCAGACCGGCCTGCACGTTCTCGAAGGTCACGTCGTAGACCGGCTCGCCGCGGCCGGCGGGGTGACCCATGTCGGTGAGCAGCCGGGTGGCCGCGGGGCGGATGTCGATCTCCTCGAACGTCACCCCCAGCGCCGTGGCGAGGGCGACGGCGTTGGCCTTGCTCTCGTCGCCGGTCGCGAACCCGGGCAGGGTGAACGCCAGGATGTCGCTGCGCGGCCGGCCGGCCCGGTCCATCGCCTGGGCGGCGACGATCAGCGCGTGGGTGGAGTCCAGCCCGCCGGAGACCCCGATGACCACCGTCGGCCAGCCGATCGCCGCCAGCCGCCGCTCCAGCCCGACGACCTGGATGTTGTAGGCCTCGTAGCAGTCCTGGGCCAGCCGCGCGGGGTCGGCCGGCACGAACGGGAAGCGGTCCAGCCGACGGCGCAGGCCCAGGTCCCCGGTCGGGGGCTGCAGCCGGAACTCCACCCGGCGGTGGTCCAGCCGGCCGGCCAGCGCGCGCCGGTTGTCGTCGAAGGTGCCCATCCGCGCCCGCTCGGCGCGCAGCAGGTCCAGGTCGACGTCGGCCACCGACCGGCGCGGCCCGTCGGGGAAGCGGTCGGACTCGGCGAGCAGGACACCGTTCTCCCAGACCATCGTCTGCCCGTCCCAGGACAGGTCGGTGGTCGACTCCCCCTGCCCGGCGGCCGCGTACACGTAGGCGGCCAGGCAGCGGATCGACGTCGCCTGCGCCAGGGTGGCCCGCTGGTCGGCCCGCCCGACGGTGATCGGGCTGCCCGAGAGGTTGGCCAGCACGGTGGCCCCGGCCAGCGCCGCCTCGGCCCCGGGCTGGACCGGGATCCACATGTCCTCGCAGATCTCCACCGCCAGCACCAGGCCGGGCACGTCGACGGCGTCGAACAGCAGGTCCGGACCGAAGGGCACCGGCTGCCCGGCGACGGTGTGCACCTCGCCGGCGGCGTCGACCCCGGAGGCCAGCTGCCGGGCCTCGTAGAACTCCCGGTAGGTGGGGAGGTAGGACTTCGGGACGACGCCCAGCACCCGGCCGCGGTGCACGACGACCGCGGTGTTGTAGACCCGGTTGCGGTGGCGCAGCGGCGCCCCGACCACCAGCACCGGGGTCAGGTCGGCCGACCCGGCGACGACGTCGGCGAGGGCCGCCTCGACCGCGTCCAGCAGCGGGTCCTGCAGCAGCAGGTCCTCGATCGAGTAGCCGGACAGGCACAGCTCCGGGAACACCGCGACGGCGACGCCCTCGGCCGAGCACTCCCGGGCCTGCGCCAGCACGGCCGCGGCGTTGGCCGCGGGATCGGCGATCGTCACGGGCAGGGTGACCGCGGCGACCCGCGCGAAGCCGTGCCGGTAGACGGAGCGGAACCGGGTCGCGGACTCCTCAGCTGCTGGGCTCACCCGCCGATCATGTCATCCGGCGCCCGCGGCTCAGGTCGTCCAGAGCGAGTGCACCGGGTGCGGCGCGACGCGCTGGCGACCGCCCAGGACGCCCAGCTCGATCACCACCGAGACCGCGGTGACCACACCCCCCAGCTGCTCCAGCAGGTTGACGGCCGCCGCCAGCGTGCCGCCGGTGGCCAGCACGTCGTCCACCAGCAGCACGCGCTGGCCGGGGCGGATCGAGTCGGTGTGCAGCTCGAGGGTCGCGGTGCCGTACTCCAGCGCGTAGTCGGCCGACACCCGCTCGCGCGGGAGCTTCCCGGCCTTGCGGATCGGGACCACCCCGGTACCCGTGCGCACCGCGACGGCGGCGGCCAGCAGGAAGCCGCGCGCCTCGACCCCGGCGACGACGTCGAAGCCCGGGTCCGGGGCGCCTCCGGAGCCGTCGCTGCCGCCGAGCGCCGCCGCCCGCGGGTCCACCCCGGCCGGTTCGGCCAACGCGTCGACGACCCGGCGGAAGGCCTCGGCGTCGGCGAACACCGGCGTCAGGTCGCGGAACAGCACCCCGGGCTCGGGGAAGTCCGGGATGGTGACCGCGACCGACGCGACCAGCTCCGCGATCGGCAGCTGCGTCCCGGCGGCGGGCGTCTGCGCAGGCCCGGCGGTCACCGGCGCTTCTTGCCCGCCGGGCGCTGCCCCGGACGCGGGGCCGTCGCGCCACCGCGGCCGGTCCCCGGCTGCCGCGGGGCGGCCTGCACCGAGGACGGCGACTCCACCTGCACGTCGGCCACCGGCCGGCCCGGCAGGGTCTCCGTGCGCCCCGTCCCCGGCCGCCCTGCCCCCGGCCGCTCGGTCCCCGGCCCCTCCGCGACGGCCACCGACGACCGCCCGCTCGACCCGCCACGGCGGGCGCTGGCGACCGGCCCGGCCGGCTGGCCAGCGCTGCGCGCCTCGGCCGCCCGGCGGGCGAGCACCCGCTTGCGCAGCGCCTGCTGCTCGGGCTCCCGCTCCTTGAGCTCGGCGAGCACCGGCGTGGCCAGGAAGATCGAGCTGTAGGTACCGGCCGCCAGGCCGACGAACAGCACCAGCGCGAGGTCCTTGAGGGTGCCGGCACCCAGCAGCCCGGCGCCGACGAAGAGCAGCCCGGCGACCGGCAGCAGCGCGATGACCGAGGTGTTGATCGAGCGCATCAGCGTCTGGTTGACCGCCAGGTCCGAGGCCTCGGTGAAGGTCGACCGGCTGCTCTTGTCCAGGTCCTTGACGTTCTCGTCGACCTTGTCGAACACGACGACGGTGTCGTAGAGGGAGAACCCGAGGATGGTGAGCAGACCGATCACCGTGGACGGCGAGACCTCGAAGCCGACCAGCGCGTAGATGCCGGCGGTGACGAGGATGTCGTGCAGCAGCGCGACGATCGCCGCGACGGCCATCTTGGGCTGGAACCGCACCGCGAGGAAGGCGACCACGGCGACCAGGAACACCGCGAGCGCGATGAGCGCCTGGTTGGTGACGTCGCTGCCCCAGTCGGCGCTCACCGACTGCGGGCTGACCGCCGACGGTTCGACGCCGGCGGCCTCGGCCACGGCGTCGACGACGGCCCGCTCGGTGTCGTTGTCCAGCTCGCTGGTGCGCAGCAGCACGGAGTCCCCGCCGACCACCTGCGCGCTGGAGACCTCGGCCCCGGCTCCCTCGGCGGCCTCGCGGACGTCCGCGAGCTGCTCGCTGGTGGCCGGCACCCGCACGCTGCTGCCGCCGGCGAACTCGATGCTGAAGTTGAAGCCGCGCACGCCCATCGCCAGCACGCACAGCAGCACGACGACGGCGGTGACCCGGAACCAGAACCGGCGCCTGGCGACGACGGCCAGGCCGGCCTCGCCGTTGTAGAGCCGGTGGGCCAGCGACGCCCGGTGCGGGCGGGCCGCGGCGCCGCCCTCCGCGGGCAGGCCGGCGTCGGCGAGCGCCTGGTCCCCGACGCTCTCCTCGGTGGCCTCGGTGGCCACCGCCGACTCGTCGACGGACTCGTCGGCGGCGGAGCCGACCGGCACCGGTGCCTGGTCGGCGTCGTCCCGGGGGGTGGTCATCGCGTGCTCCCGTTCGTGCTGCTGCCGGCGCCGACCAGCTCGGGCTCGCGCGCCGTCGCCGGCGCGGTGCGGCGTCCGCGGTCGACCTGGCCCAGACCGGAGAACCGGTTGGAGCCGAAGGACCTGACCCGGCTCAGCACCGCCATCAGCGGGTGGGTGAAGAGGAAGACCACGACGAGGTCGAGGACGGTCGACAGGCCCAGGGTGAAGGCGAAGCCCTTCACGTCACCGATGGCCAGCCAGTAGAGGATCGCCGCGGCCAGGAAGCTGACCGCGTCGGCGGACAGGATGGTCCGGCGGGCGCGCACCCAGGCGCGGGGCACGGCGCTGCGCAGGGACCGCCCCTCGCGGACCTCGTCCTTGAGGCGTTCGAAGTACACGACGAACGAGTCGGCGGTGATGCCGATCGAGACGATGAACCCGGCGATGCCGGCGAGGCTGAGCGCCAGGCCCAGTTCGCGGCTGAGCAGCACCAGGCAGCCGTAGACGACGACCGCGGACAGCACCAGGCTGGCGATCATCACCAGCCCGAGCAGGCGGTAGTAGAGCAGCCCGTACACGAAGACCAGGGCGACGCCGATGCCACCGGCGATGAGCCCGGCCCGCAGCTGCTCCTCTCCCAGCTGGGTGGAGATCGACTGCGCGGTCGCCTGCTCGAACGTCAGCGGCAGCGCGCCGTACTTGAGCTGGTTGGCGAGCTCGGTCGCCTCGGCCTGGGTGAAGTTGCCGCTGATCTCGGTGCTGCCACCCACGATGGCACTGTTGATCGTCGGCGCGGAGACCACCCGGCCGTCCAGGGTGATCGCCACGCTGTTGCCCACGTTCGCGGTGGTGTACGTGGCCCACGCGTCGGCGCCGGAGTTGTTCAGCGACAGGTCGACGATCCACTCGCCGGTGCCCGCGCGGGTGCCGGCGGTCGCGTCGGTGACGTCGGTGCCCTCGAGGACCGACGGGCCGAGCAGGTACTTCACGGCGCCGTCCTCGCCGCACGCGGCGATGTGGTCGTCGGGCCGGTCGATGTCGGTGGTCTGGTCGTCGCAGGTGAGCGTCGCGAACTCCGCGGCCGCCTCCTCCTGGGTGACCGGCGCGGCGCCCTCCTCCGGAGCCGGCTCCTCGGCCGGGTCCTCCGTCGGCGCGGCGTCCTCGGCGGGCGGCATGACCGGCTCGGCCTGCAGCACCGGGCGGAAGCGCAGCTGCGCGGTCGTGCCCAGCTCGCGGGCGCGCTCGCCGTCGTCACCGGGCACCGAGATGACGATGTTGCTGTCACCCTCGGTCACCACCTCGGCCTCGGCGACGCCCAGGCCGTTGACGCGCTGCTCGATGATGCGCCGGGCGAGCTCGAGGTCCTCGCGGGCCGGGGCCTCGCCGCCGGGCGTGCGCGCGGTGAGGGTGACGGTGGTGCCGCCCTGGAGGTCCAGGCCGAGCTGGGGCGTGCGCTGGTCACCCGTGAGGAAGACCAGCGCGTACAGCCCCGCGACGATCAGCAGGAAGGCCGCGAAGTAGCGGCGCGCAGGGAGCTGGCGGGCAGCCATGGGCCCGGGTCAGCGGGTGCGGTCGGTGGGGTCGCCGTCGCCGTCGACCGTCCCGCCGGAGCTGTTCGGGGCGCCGTCGGCCGGAGCGGCCGGCGTGCGGACCTCCATCACCGCGGGGCGCGCGACGGTGATCACGACGCCGGAGGCGACCTCGAGGTCGATGGTCCCCTCACCGAGGCCGGCGACCGTGCCGTGGATGCCGCTGGTCAGCATGACCGGCGTGCCGACCGTCAGCGACTCCTGCAGGGCCTGCGCGTTGGCCTGCATCTTCTTGCGCTGCCGGGCCGGCAGCACGATCAGCAGGACGAACGCGAGGGCGAGCAGGACGAACGGGAAGAGCTGTTCCACGACTGGTGAGCCTCTCTACCGCGGCAGGTCGCGCGGTCGGTGCGGCCCGGGAGGGCCGCTCGGGTACATCGGCGCCGGCGCACTCCCACCCGCGCGGAGTGGCCCCGGGGCGAGGCGCGTCGCCCGGCTGGTCCGGGTTGCGCGCCAGCGCCGAGGAGTCTAGGCGTCGAAGAGGGTCTGTGACGACGCCCCGTCCGGCGGCGGGTCACCTGTGCCCCCAGCGGGCGCAGCACCCCCGTGCAGCGCAAGTCCCCCACGCGGCAGCGGGTGCCCCAGGTGGGAGAAGGCCGCCTCGGTGGCCACCCGTCCGCGGGGCGTGCGGGCCAGCAGTCCGGCACGCACCAGGAAGGGCTCGCAGACCTCCTCGACGGTGTGCGGCTCCTCCCCCACGGCGACCGCCAGGGTGGCCACCCCGACGGGGCCGCCGCCGAACTTGGTCACCAGCGCATCGAGGACCGCCCGGTCCAGCCGGTCCAGGCCGAGCTCGTCGACGTCGTAGAGGGCCAGTGCCGACCGGGCGACGTCGCGGGTGATCCGGCCGTCGGCGCGCACCTCGGCGAAGTCCCGGACCCGGCGCAGCAGCCGGTTGGCGATCCGCGGCGTGCCCCGCGAGCGGCCGGCGATCTCTCCCGAGCCGTCGTCGGTGAGCTCGACCCCGAGCAGGTCGGCGCTGCGGGCGAGGACCCGCTGCAGGTCGGCGGTCTCGTAGAACTCCATCTGCCCGACGAAGCCGAACCGGTCGCGCAGCGGGCCGGTGAGCAGGCCGGCGCGGGTGGTGGCGCCCACCAGGGTGAACGGGTTGATCTCCAGCGGGATGGCGGTCGCGCCGGGCCCCTTGCCGACCACGACGTCGACCCGGAAGTCCTCCATCGCCATGTACAGCAGTTCCTCGGCCGGGCGGGCGATGCGGTGGATCTCGTCGATGAACAGCACGTCACCGTGGCCGAGGTTGGACAGCATCGCGGCCAGGTCACCCGACCGCTCGATCGCCGGGCCGCTGGTGATCTTCACCGCCGTGCCGAGCTCGGAGCCGATGATGAGCGCGAGGCTGGTCTTGCCCAGTCCGGGCGGGCCGGACAGCAGCACGTGGTCCGGCGGGCGGCCGCGGCGCTTGGCGCCCTCCAGCACCAGGTCGAGCTGGCGGGCCACCTTCGGCTGGCCGATGAAGTCGGCCAGCGAGTGCGGGCGCAGGGCCGACTCGACCACCCGCTCCTCGTCACCGGCGCCACCCGACAGCGACCCCGGCAGCGACTGAGCCTCGACCGAGAAGTCCCGGCCGTACCCCTCGGCGGCCTCCCCGGTCAGCGACCGGTCGAACGGCGAGGTCACGAGCGGCCCAGGATCTGCAGCGCCTGCCGCAGCAGCACCGCGACCTGCACCCCGCCGGCCGCCTGCTGCTCCTCGGCGACCGGCTCCAGCGCGGCCAGCGCCGTCTCCGCCTCGCGGCTGGACCAGCCCAGCCCCACCAGCGCGGCGGTGAGCTGGTCGCGCCACGGAGCGACCGGCGTGACCGGGGCCAGCCCGGCGGGCAGCGGGCCACCGTCGAGCTGGGTGTCGACGGTGGTCGCGCCCAGGCGGTCGCGCAGCTCCAGCACCAGCCGCTCGGCGCCCTTCTTGCCGATGCCCGGCACCTGCATCAGCGCCTTGAGGTCACCCATCGACACGGCCCGGCGCACCTCGCGGGGCGGGTGGATCGCCAGCACCGCCTGGGCCAGCCGGGGACCGACGCCGTTGGCGGTCTGCAGCAGCTCGAACAGCTGGCGCTCGTCGTCGTCGGCGAAGCCGTAGAGGGTGAGCGAGTCCTCCCGGACGACGAGGCTGGTCGACAGCCGCGCCTGCTCCCCCACCTGCAGCCGCGCGATCGTGCCCGGGGTGCACTGCACCGAGAGCCCGACCCCGCCGACCTCGACGACCGCGCCGTCGGGCGAGACGGCCGCGATCCGGCCGTTGACCGAGGCGATCATCGGGCCGACACCCCCGTCCAGCGCGGCACGGTGCGGGCGCCGGGCAGCGGCGCGCCGATGCCCCCGGCGAGCGCCGCGGTGCGCAGCCGGTGCTGGGCGGGGGCGCGCCAGGTGTGGCAGATCGCCAGCGCCAGCGCATCGGCGGCGTCGGCCGGCTTGGGCGGGCTGGCCAGCCCGAGCACCCGGGTGACCATGAGGGTGACCTGCTCCTTGTCGGCGCGGCCGTTGCCGGAGATGGCGGCCTTGATCTCGCTGGGCGTGTGCCAGGCGACGGGGAGGTCGGCCTGGGCGGCGGCGAGGGCGGCGACCCCGGCGGCCTGGGCGGTGCCGGTCGCCGTCCCCTTGTTGTTCTGGGTGAAGACGCGCTCGATGGCCACGGCCGTGGGCCGGTGCTCGCGCAGCAGCGCGGTCACGGCGGTGTGCACCTCCAGCAGCCGGAGTTCCAGGTCCAGGTCGGGGGACGTGCGCACGACGCCGACCCCCAGGGAGACCGGCCGGGCACCGGGCCGCCCCTCGACCACCCCCCACCCGCAGCGGGTGAGACCCGGGTCGATGCCGAGCACGCGCATGCCCACTCCCCCACCATCGCACGAACACCTGTTCGATGGGACGCTAACCGGGTGCGGGCCGGAGACGGCGGCGACACGCCATCAGCCGTCGGCCCCGCTGCAGGGCCCCGCCGCGAGCCCGCGAGTGGCGGGGGCAGCGGGGTCCTTCTAGGCGTCGGCGGTGACCTGCTCCATGACCTCGTCGGAGACGGCGTAGTTCGCGTAGACGTTCTGCACGTCGTCGAGGTCCTCGAGGGCGTCGATCAGCTTGAACACCTTGGCGGCGCCGTCGACGTCGAGCTCCACCTGCACGCTGGGCACGAAGCCCATGTCGGCGGAGTCGTACTCGATGCCGGCCTCCTGCAGCGCGGTGCGGACGGCGACCATGTCACCGGGCTCGCTGACCACCTCGAAGGTGTCGCCCAGGTCGCGGACCTCCTCGGCTCCGGCGTCCAGCACGGCCAGCAGCACGTCGTCCTCGGTGTGGCCGGCGGCCGGCACCACGACCACGCCCTTGCGGGAGAACAGGTAGGACACCGAGCCCGGGTCGGCCATGGTGCCGCCGTTGCGGGTCATCGCGGTGCGCACCTCCATCGCCGACCGGTTCTTGTTGTCGGTGAGGCACTCGATGAGGACGGCGACCCCGGCCGCCGCGTAGCCCTCGTAGGTGATGCCCTGGTAGTCGACGCCGCCGGCCTCGGCACCCGAACCGCGCTTGACCGCGCGGTCGATGTTGTCGTTGGGCACCGAGCTCTTCTTCGCCTTCTGGATGGCGTCGAACAGCGTCGGGTTGCCCGCCGGGTCACCGCCGCCGGTGCGGGCGGCCACCTCGATGTTCTTGATCAGCTTGGCGAAGAGCTTGCCGCGCTTGGCGTCGATCCCGGCCTTCTTGTGCTTGGTCGTCGCCCACTTGGAATGGCCGCTCACGACTTACCCCCTCCACTGCCGACGCCTGCGATGGCGCCGTCGGAACGCTGGTCCCGGGCACGGGCTGCCCGCACCAGTTCCACGAAGGACGCGTGCACCCGGATGTCACCGGTGAGCTCGGGGTGGAAGCTGGTGGCCACCAGGGATCCCTGGCGGACGGCGACGATCTTACCGTCGGCCGGGCCGCCCACGACCCGGCCGAGGACCTCGACGCCGTCGGCGGCCTGCTCGACCCACGGCGCGCGGATGAAGACGGCGTGCACGGGGCCCCCGTCGACGCCGGCGATCTGCACGTCACTCATCTCCACCAGGCCCTCGAAGGAGTCGATCTGCCGGCCGAAGGCGTTGCGCCGCACCGTGACGTCCAGCCCGCCGATGGTCTGCTGCCCCGCCGGGGCGTCGAGCACCCGGTCGGCGAGCAGGATCATCCCGGCGCAGGAGCCGTAGGTGGGCAGCCCGGCCCGGACGGCGTCCCGGAGCGGCTGGAGCAGCCCGAACCGCTGGGCGAGGTTCGCCATCGTGGTCGACTCGCCGCCGGGCAGCACCAGCCCGTCGACGGCGGCCAGCTCCTCGGGGCGGCGGACCGTCACCGCCCGGGCGCCGGCGGCGGTCAGCGCCGCCAGGTGCTCCCGGACGTCGCCCTGCAGGGCGAGCACACCGATGACCGGCGCGCTCACCAGCCGCGGGTGGCGTACCGCTGGGACTCCGGCAGCGTGCTCACGTTGATGCCGACCATCGGCTCGCCCAGCCCGCGGGAGACCTTGGCGATGACGTCGGGGTCGTCGGCGAACGTCGTCGCCTGGACGATCGCCGCCGCGCGCTGCGCCGGGTCGCCGGACTTGAAGATGCCCGAGCCGACGAAGACGCCCTCCGCGCCCAGCTGCATCATCATCGCCGCGTCGGCGGGGGTGGCGATGCCGCCGGCGGTGAACAGGACGACCGGCAGCTTCCCGGTGCGGGCGACCTCGACGACGAGGTCGTGGGGGGCGCGCAGCTCCTTGGCCGCGACGAACAACTCGGTCTCGTCCAGCGTGCCCAGCCGCTTGATCCCGGCGCGCAGCGCGCGCATGTGCCGGGTGGCCTCCACGACGTTGCCGGTGCCGGCCTCGCCCTTCGAGCGGATCATCGCCGCGCCCTCGGCGATGCGGCGCAGCGCCTCACCGAGGTCGGTGGCGCCGCAGACGAACGGCACGGTGAACGCGTGCTTGTCGATGTGGTGGGCCTCGTCGGCGGGCGTGAGCACCTCGGACTCGTCGATGTAGTCGACGCCGAGGCTCTGCAGCACCTGCGCCTCCACGAAGTGCCCGATCCGCGCCTTGGCCATCACCGGGATGGAGACCGCGTCGATGATGCCCTGGACCATGTCCGGGTCGCTCATCCGCGCGATGCCGCCCTGGGCGCGGATGTCGGCGGGCACCCGCTCGAGCGCCATGACGGCGACGGCGCCGGCGTCCTCGGCGATCCTCGCCTGCTCGGGGGTGACGACGTCCATGATCACGCCGCCCTTGAGCTGCTCGGCCATGCCGCGCTTGACCCGGTCGGTGCCGGTGCCGGGCTGGTGCTGGGGGTCGGACGAGGTCACGGTGGTGGCCTTCCAGGTCGTCGAGCGCGGACGGCCCAGCGTACGGCGGGTCAGCCGGACGTCCGCCCGGCCCCGGAGGCCACCCCGGCGGGGGGGCCGGTGAGCACCGCGTCCAGGCCGTCGTCGATGTCGAAGTACCGCGGCAGCGGCCGCCCGGCGTGCAGCCGCATCACCCGGGCCGGCCGGCCGCGGCGCAGCACCAGGGTGTCGCGCACGGCGTCGTTGTAGAAGCGGCGGGCCAGCCCGACCCGCATCCCGGTGTCCTGCAGCTCCGGCGGGCGGAGCGCCGGCGGCACCCGGCGGAGCAGCGCGCCCAGCCGGTTCTCCGCGGCCTCGCGGTCACCCGCCGTGGGGGCACGGGCCCCGGCAGCCGCCCTGGCCAGCGCGGTCGCCAGCTCGGGTCCGAGCTCGTCGGCCCGCTCGCGGGCCAGCGCCGCGGCCAGCTCCGCCCGCCGCAGCAGCGCGGCGTCGAGCACCTCGCGCGCCCGGCGGACCCGCCCGGCCAGCCGCCGCAGCCGGGTCAGCGTCCAGACCGCCCAGGCCAGCGCGAGCACCGCCAGCACGGCGACGGCGAGCAGGAGCTCGGTGGCGGTGGTCATGGGACCTCAGGCTAGCGGCGGACCCGGCGGCGGAAGGGCCATGGCGGCGCGACGCGCTCACCCAGGTCGCCGGCGACGTGCCCGAGCAGGGCGGCGTCGTCCTCGGTGGAGGCGGTGACCGCCGCCCCGCCGGGGGGTGCGACCGTCTCGTAGACGGCGAGGATCCGGCGGGCGACGACCGACCAGTCGTAGCCGGCGACGACCCGCCGACCGGCCTCGACCAGCGCGTCGCGGCGCACCGGGTCGGCCAGCAGCCCGCTCAGCGCCGCGGCCAGCGCGGCGGAGTCGCCGCGGCGAACCAGCACCCCGGCGGCCCCGCCGCCGAGCACCCGGGCGAAGGCGTCCAGGTCGCTGGCGACGACCGGCGCCCCGGCGGCCATCGCCTCGAGCAGGATGACGCCGAAGGACTCCCCCATGAGGTTCGGCGCGCAGTAGACGTCGATCGACCGGAGGAACGCCGCCTTGGCCGGTTCGTCGACCTCCCCGAGCAGCGTGACGTGCGGGCGGAGGTCGTCGCCCACCAGCTCGGTGAGCTCGTCGGGGTCGCCGCGGCCGGCGATCAGCAGCCGGGCTCCGGGATGGGCTGCCACCACCGTCCGCATCGCCGCCAGCAGCACCGGCAGCCCCTTGCGGGGCTCGTCGTAGCGACCCAGGAAGCCGATCGTGGGGCCTCCCTCCCCGCGCCGGTGACCGGGCAGCGAGGGCCCGTCGGCGAAGGCCGGCACGTGCACGCCGTTGGGGATGACCACGGCATCGCCGCCCAGGTGCTCGACCTGGACCCGGCGGGCGAAGTCGGAGACCGCGATCCGGCCGTCGACCTTCTCCAGCCAGGGCCGGGCCCACGGCCCGAGCGCCGCCAGCACCTTGGAGCGCGTGGTCGCCGCGTGGAACGTCGCCACGATCGGCCCCTGGGCGATGATGCACACGAGCAGCGACAGCGAGACCGAGGCCGGCTCGTGCACGTGGACGACGTCGAAGTGCCCCTCGCGCAGCCAGCGGCGGGCCCGGGCCGCGGAGACGAGCCCGAAGGACACGCTGGCCATCGAGCCGTTGTACGGCACCGGCACCGCCCGCCCGGCCCAGGTCACGTGCTCGGCCGGCAGGTTCTCCTCGTGCTCTGCGGGGGTGAGCACCTCGACGTGGTGTCCCAGCCCGCGCAGCGTCTCGGCGAGGTCGCGCACGTGGTACTGGACGCCGCCGGGGACGTCCCACGAGTAGGGGCACACCAGCCCGATGCGCATCAGCGGCTCCCCGGGTCGACCGGGGGGGGGGGGGGGGGGGGGGGGGGGGGGGGGCGGCCGGGGGGGTCGGCGGGGGGCGGCGGGGGGCGGGTGGGGGGCGCGGGGGGGGCCCGGGGGGGGGGGGCGGGC
>NZ_JBJHAG010000024.1:0-60852 GCF_054050925.1 Modestobacter sp. SYSU DS0657
GGTGCGCCGCGGGCGCGCGGCCCGCGCGCCCGCCCCCCCCCCCCCCCCCCCCCCCCCCCCCCCCCCCCCGCGGGCGCCCCCCCCCCCCCCCCCCCCCCCCCCCCGTTCCCACATGTAGGCACAGTTCGGCCGTAGACGCAGAGAGGCGGCGATCATGGCCGCTTTCGTCGACCGCGTGACGGTCCACGTGGCCGCAGGCAAGGGCGCCAACGGGGTCAGCTCCGTGCACCGCGAGAAGTTCAAGCCCCTCGGTGGCCCCGACGGCGGGAACGGTGGGGACGGCGGCGACGTCGTCGTCGAGGTCGACCCCAGCGTGCACACCCTGCTGGACTTCCACCACCACCCGCACCAGAAGGCCGGCAACGGCAAGCAGGCCGCCGGCAACTACCGCAACGGTGGCCGCGGCGAGGACCTCGTGCTCCGCGTCCCCTCGGGCACCGTGGTGAGCATCGGCGGGGAGCCCGTGGCCGACCTGGTCGGCGCCGGCGCCCGCTTCGTGCTTGCCCGCGGGGGCAAGGGCGGGCTCGGCAACGCCGCGCTGGCCAACGCCCGCCGCAAGGCCCCCGGCTTCGCCCTGCTCGGGGAGCCCGGCGATGCCGTCGACGCCGTCCTGGAGCTCAAGAGCATCGCCGACGTCGGCCTCGTGGGGTACCCCTCCGCGGGCAAGTCCTCGCTGGTCGCCGCCATGTCCGCGGCCCGGCCGAAGATCGCCGACTACCCGTTCACCACGCTCGTGCCGCAGCTGGGTGTGATCCGCTCCGGCGACACCACGTACACGATGGCCGACGTCCCCGGGCTCATCCCCGGCGCCTCGGTCGGCAAGGGCCTGGGCCTGGAGTTCCTCCGGCACGTCGAGCGCTGCGCCGTGCTGGTGCACGTCATCGACATGGCCACGATGGAGCCCGGGCGCGACCCGGAGACCGACATCGAGGCGCTCGAGCACGAGCTGCGCGAGTACGGCGGCGAGGAGCTGGACCTGGTGGGCCGGCTGCGGATCGCCGTGCTCAACAAGATCGACGTGCCGGACGCGCGGGAGCTCGTCGACCTGGTGCGCGCCCCGCTCGAGGAGCGCGGGCTGACCGTCTTCCCGATCAGCGCGGCAACCGGCGAGGGCCTGGCCGAGCTGGGCTTCGCGCTCGCGGCCGCGGTCGAGGAGCACCGGGCCGCGCTGCCGGAGCTGGCGCCGGCGCCGATCACCCTGACGCCGCGTGCGGTCGACGACGGCGGCTTCACCGTCGAGCCCGACCCGCGCACCGACGGCTGGCTGGTCCGCGGTGTCCGCCCCGAGCGATGGGTCCGGCAGACCGACTTCAGCAACGACGAGGCGGTCGGGTACCTCGCCGACCGGCTCAACCGGCTGGGCGTGGAGGAGGAGCTGGCCAAGGTCGGCGCCGTCCCCGGTGACGCGGTCACCGTCGGCGACGTCACCTTCGACTGGGAGCCGACCCTGCCGGCCGGCACGCTCAGCGTCGAGGAGACCGCCGGCCTGGGTGGCCGGGGCACCGACACCCGGCTGGAGACCAGCACCCGGCTGTCGGCCGACGAGCGGCTGGCGGCCAAGAAGGCCCGGCGGCTGCCCTACGAGCTGGCCGACGCCGACGGCTCCTTCGACCAGGAGCTCCTCGAGGGCGACAGCGACCGGTGAGCGTGCGGGCCGAGATCGCCGGCGCACAGCGGGTGGTCGTGAAGGTCGGGTCGTCGTCGCTGACCACGCTGCCCGGCGGGCTGGACGAAGGCCGGCTGCGCGCGCTGGTCGACGTCCTGGGGGCCCTGCGCGCGGCAGGCCGGGAGGTCGTGCTGGTCTCCTCCGGCGCCATCGCCGCCGGCCTGGCGCCGCTGGGGCTCGACAGCCGCCCCCGTGACCTGGCCACCGCGCAGGCCGCGGCCAGCGTCGGGCAGCTGCGCCTGGTGCAGACCTACGCCGACGCCTTCGCCGGGCACGGGGTGACGGTCGGGCAGGTGCTCCTCACCGCCGACGACCTCACCCGGCGCAGCCACTACCGCAACGCCCGGCAGACCGTCGAGCGGCTGCTCACGCTCGGCGTCCTGCCGATCGTCAACGAGAACGACACGGTCGCGACCGAGGAGATCCGCTTCGGTGACAACGACCGGCTCGCCGCGCTCGTGGCGCACCTGGCGGTCGCCGACGCACTGGTGCTGCTCTCCGACGTCGACGGCGTCTACGACGGCGACCCGCGCACCGGCCCGGCCCAGCTGGTCGACACCGTGCGCAGCCGGGAGGACCTGGCCGCGGTCACCCTCGGCTCGGCCAGCCGCAACGGCGTGGGCACCGGGGGCATGGCCACGAAGGTCGAGGCCGCGTTCATCGCCTCCGCGGCCGGCGTGCCCGTCGTCGTCACCTCCACGCCCCGGGCGGCCGCGGCGCTGGCGGGGGAGCGGGTCGGCACCCTGTTCGCGCCCAGCGGCCGGCGCCCCTCGGCCCGGCAGTTCTGGCTGCGGTACGCCAGCCGGCCGCGCGGGCGGCTGCTGCTCGACGAGGGCGCGGTGCGCGCCGTCCGGGAGCGGCACGCCTCGCTGCTGGCCGCCGGAATCACCGGGGTGGCCGGGGAGTTCCTCGCCGACGACCCGGTCGAGCTCGTCGGACCCGACGGCGTCGTCGTCGCCCGGGGCCTGGTGGCCTACGACGCCCGCGAGCTGCCCGACCTGCTGGGCCGCAAGACCGGTGACCTCGACCCGGAGCACCGCCGCGAGGTGGTGCACCGCGACGAGATGGTGCTCGTCGGGCGCCGCGCCCCGGCCTGAGAGACTGCCTGCCGTGACCGTGCGACCCATCCGCGAGATCGGTGACCCGGTGCTGCGCACCCCGGCCGACCCGATCCGCTCCTTCGACGCCGACCTCGCCGCGCTCGTCCGCGACCTGGAGGAGACCGTCGACCACCCCGGCCGGGCCGGCGTGGCCGCCACCCAGATCGGGGTGGGCCTGCGGGTCTTCTCCTACAACGTCGACGGCGTGATCGGGCACCTGGTGAACCCGATGATCACCGAGCGGTCCGAGGAGACGCAGGACGGCGACGAGGGCTGCCTGTCCATCCCGGGGCTCTACGCACCCACCGTGCGGGCGATGCACTGCGTCGCCGAGGGCTTCGACGTGCACGGGGAACCGCTGCGGCTGGAGGGCAGCGGGCTGATGGCGCGCTGCCTGCAGCACGAGGTCGACCACCTGGACGGCAAGCTGTTCGTCGACCGGCTGACCGGCGAGGCACGCAAGCGCGCCATGCGCGCACTGCGTGCCTGAGCTGCCGGTGGCCGAGCCGGCCGGCTGGGGTCCGGTTGCGCTGACCGGTCAGCTGGTGACGCTGGCGCCGCTGTCCCTGGCCGACGCCCCCGACCTGGCCGTCGCCGCGGCCGACGGGCGGCTGTGGGAGCTCTGGTACACGTCGGTGCCCACGCCCGAGGCGATGGCCGACGACGTCGCGGCCAAGCTCGCCGCCCAGCAGGCGGGCACGATGCTCCCCTTCGTCGTCCGCCGCCGGGGCACCGGGGACGCGCTCGGGGTGACGACGTACTGCAACCTCGACCGGACCACCCCGCGGCTGGAGGTCGGCTACACCTGGACCCGGGCGTCGGCCCAGTGCTCCGGGGTGAACAGCGAGAGCAAGCTGCTCCTGCTGCAGCACGCGTTCGAGGTGCTCGGCTGCGTCGCGGTGGAGTTCCGCACGCACTGGCACAACCGGCAGTCGCGGACGGCGATCGCCGCGCTCGGCGCCAAGCAGGACGGCGTGCTGCGCAACCACCGCCGCCAGCCCGACGGGTCGCTGCGGGACACCGTGGTCTTCTCCATCACCGTGAGCGAGTGGCCGGCGGTGCGGAGCAACCTGCGCTCCCGCCTCGCCCGCCACGCCGCCCGGGATCAGGAGAGCTGATCGTGCGTGCTCCTGGCTCACCCCGCACCGTGAGCCAGGAGCACGTGAGCTGAGCCCGGACGCCGCTGGTGCCGCGTAACCTCGACGCGTGTCCGACGCCGACTTCCCG
Organism: Modestobacter sp. SYSU DS0657; assembly: GCF_054050925.1. Lineage (NCBI taxonomy): Bacteria > Bacillati > Actinomycetota > Actinomycetes > Geodermatophilales > Geodermatophilaceae > Modestobacter > Modestobacter sp. SYSU DS0657. The sequence continues at coordinate 3,994 of NZ_JBJHAG010000024.1, forward strand.
CTCATCGGCGCCGCCGCGGTGCGTGCCCGCGAGGCCGCCCGCGTGCTGCGCACCCTGCCCACCGAGACCAAGGACGCCGCGCTCGCCGCGATGGCCGAGGCGCTGGTCGAGCGGGCCGACGAGGTGCTCGCCGCCAACGCCGCCGATGTCGAGGCGGCCGCGGCCGACGGCACCCCGGCCTCGGTGCTCGACCGGCTGCGGCTGGACCGGCCGCGCGTGGCGGCGGTCGCCGACGCGCTGCGCCAGCTGATCGCGCTGCCCGACCCGGTGGGCGACGTCGTCCGCGGCTCGACGCTGGCCAACGGGCTGCAGCTGCGCCAGGTCCGGGTGCCCCTCGGGGTGGTCGGGATCGTCTACGAGGCCCGGCCCAACGTGACCGTCGACGCCGCGGGTCTCTGCCTGAAGAGCGGCAACGCGGCGCTGCTGCGCGGGTCGGCGTCGGCGCACCGCACGAACACCGCGCTGGTGGCCGTGCTCACCGAGGCCGCCGAGAAGGCCGGTCTGCCGGCCGGCTCGATCGCCCTGCTGCCGGCCGACCGGGCCTCGGTGGGCGAACTGCTGGCCGCCCGCGGGCTGGTCGACGTGGTGATCCCGCGCGGCGGGGCGTCGCTGATCCAGCGGGTGGTCCGCGAGGCGGTCGTGCCGGTGATCGAGACCGGCGTGGGCAACTGCCACGTCTACGTCGACGCCTCGGCCGATGCGGCGACGGCCGAGGCGATCGTGCTGAACGCCAAGACCTCCCGGGTCAGCGTGTGCAACTCCGCCGAGACGCTGCTGGTGCACCGCGACGTCCCCTTCCTGCCGCGGCTGCTCGCGGCGCTGGCCGACGCCGGGGTGACGCTGCACGGTGACGAGACCGCGCGGGAGGCGCACGACGCCGTCGTCCCGGCCACCGACGAGGACTGGGCGACCGAGTACCTCTCTCTGGACATGGCCGTGCGGGTGGTCGATGACCTGCCGCAGGCGCTCGACCACATCGCGCAGTGGGGGAGCGGGCACTCCGAGGCGATCGTCGCCGACTCCGCGTCGGCGATCGCCGCCTTCACCGCGGGGGTGGACGCCGCGGCGGTGCTGGTCAACGCCTCGACGCGGTTCACCGACGGCGGCGAGTTCGGGTTCGGTGCCGAGATCGGCATCTCCACCCAGAAGCTGCACGCCCGCGGCCCGCTGGGGTTGCCGGAGCTCACCTCGACGACGTACGTGGTGACCGGCAGCGGCCACGTCCGCTGACGGGGACACCGCGCTCCACCCCCGGTGTAGCGAGACAGCACCGTCCACATGTGTCAGGGTGTGCGACGGCGGGCGGCTGCCCGCGGGTGCCCGGGGTCTCCCACCGGGGGACCGGCGGCACGGGGGCGCCGGTCACCGGGCCCGCGCGACGGCGGCCGTCCGCCCCTGGCCGCCCGGTCCCACCGGGATCCGGTGGTCGGGCGACCGGATCACGCGATGCCGGGCTAGGCTCGGTCAGTGGCAGCGCGTCGGCTCGGGGTGATGGGTGGCACGTTCGACCCCATCCACCACGGGCACCTGGTGGCCGCCAGTGAGGTGGCCGAGCTGTTCGGGCTCGACGAGGTCGTCTTCGTCCCGACCGGCCAGCCCTGGCAGAAGTCCGAGCGCGGGGTCAGCCCGGCCGAGGACCGCTACCTCATGACGGTGATCGCCACGGCGTCCAACCCACGCTTCTCGGTCAGCCGGGTCGACGTCGACCGCGGCGGCCCGACCTACACCATCGACACCCTGCAGGACCTGCACCGCGAGCACCCGGACAGCGAGCTGTTCTTCATCACCGGTGCCGACGCGCTGGCCCAGATCGTCGGCTGGCGGGACACCGACAAGCTCTTCGACCTGGCGCACTTCGTCGGGGTGACCCGGCCGGGCTACCAGCTCGGGGACGCCGATCTACCGGCGGGAGCGGTGAGCCTGGTCGAGGTGCCCGCGCTGGCGATCAGCTCCACCGACTGCCGCGACCGGGTCCGGCGGGGCCGGCCGGTCTGGTACCTGGTGCCCGACGGTGTGGTGCAGTACATCGAGAAGCGCGGCCTGTACCGCACCGAGGGCACCGGACGCCCAGCGGTCGGCCGCCCGGCCGCCGGCCGGCACACGCCCGAACCCGCCGAGCCGACCCTGCCCGACGACCCAGCCCCCGGGGACACCTCGTCCCCCGATCTGCAGGAGATGCCCCGATGACCGCCTCGGCCGAGGCCCGAGAGACCGCGCTGATCGCCGCGCAGGCCGCCGCGGACAAGCTCGCCACCGATGTCTCGATCGTCGACGTCAGCGACCGGCTCGCCATCACCGACGCCTTCGTCCTGGCGTCGGCTCCCAACGAGCGCCAGGTGCAGTCGATCGTCGACGCGGTCGAGGAGCGGCTGCGCGACCACGGGGTCAAGCCCGTGCGACGCGAGGGCGTCGCGGAGTCCCGCTGGGTCCTGCTCGACTTCGTCGACGTCGTCGTGCACGTCCAGCACGCCGAGGAGCGCGCCTACTACGCGCTCGAGCGGCTGTGGAAGGACTGCCCGGTCATCCCCTTCGTCGACCGGTCCGCGCCTGCCGCCGCGCAGGCGCCGGTGGCCGCGACCCCGGCGGCCGACGCCGACGAGTCGACCGAGGACGCCGAGTCGGGCACGACCGACCGGTGAGCGAGGCCGCCCCCGGTACCCCGCCGGTCGGCCGGCTGCTGGTCTGGCGCCACGGGCGCACCGAGTGGAACGCCAGCGGGCGCTTCCAGGGGCAGCTCGACCCGCCGCTGGACGCGGAGGGACGGGCGCAGGCCGCTCGCACCGCACCGGTGCTGGCGGCCGGCCTGGACCCGGCCACCACCGTGCTGGTCTCCAGCGACCTGCAGCGCGCCCGGGACACCGCCGGTGCTCTGGCGTCGCTGCTGGGACTGCCCGTGCAGGTCGACGCCCGGCTGCGTGAGCACGGCCTGGGCAGCTGGGAGGGGCTGACCCGGGACGAGGTCGCCGAGCAGCTGCCGGAGCAGTACGCGGAGTGGGTGGCCGGTCGTCCGGTGCCCGGCCGCGGCGGGGAGCTGCAGGCCGACGTCGCCGCCCGCGCCCTGGCGGCGGTGGCCGACCTACCGCCGGCCGAGACCGCGGTGCTGGTGACCCACGGCGGCACTGCCGGCCGGCTGCTGGAGGTGCTGCTGGGCCTCGGCCCGGAGCACCGCAGGATCTTCGGCCCGCTCGGCAACTGCCACTGGAGCGAGCTGTCGTTCCAGGCGTCGGGCTGGCGGCTGATGCGGCACAACTCGGCGGTGCCCACGCCCGGTCCGGTCGAGGGTGGGCCGGGCGCCCACCGGGACCGCGGACCGTCCGGGTCCGATGCGCCGGACGCGCCGCTGCCGCCCGCCGGCGCGAGCCCCGAGGAGGGGGCGCCGGCGCAGGACGCCGACGCCGGCGGCTGAGCCATCCGGTCCTCCGGGGCCCGTGGGTGGGAACGGCCGGCGCGGCGCCGGTTAGCCTCCGCCCATGTCCGTCGCCGTGGTCACCGACTCCACGGCCTACCTGCCGGCGGAGATCGTCGCCGAGCTGGGCATCGAGGTCGTGCCGCTGTACGTGGTGCTGGCCGGCCGCTCCGGCCGCGAGGGCAGCGACGTCACCTCCGCCGAGGTGGCCCGCGCGCTGGCCGTCCGCGGCGGGCACGTCACCACCTCCCGGCCCACGCCCGGGGACTTCGTGGCCACCTACCGCCGGCTGCTGGACGGCGGCGCCGACCGGGTCGTCTCCGTGCACCTGTCCGGTGAGCTCTCCGGCACCTGGGACGCCGCGCGGGTGGCGGCCGGGCAGGTGGGCGAGCACCTGGTCACCGTGCTGGACTCCCGCTCGGCCGCCATGGGCAACGGGTTCGCGGTGCTGGCCGCGGCACGCGCGGCGGCTGTCGGTGGCAGCGCGGAGCAGGTGGCGCAGGCGGCCCGGGAGACGGCCGCGGCCAGCCGCACGTTCTTCGTCGTCGACACCCTCGAGCACCTGCGCCGCGGCGGCCGGATCGGGTCGGCAGCCGCGTGGCTGGGCACCGCGCTGGCGGTCAAGCCGGTGCTGCACGTGACCGAAGGCCGGGTCGTCCCGCTGGAGAAGGTGCGCACCTCCGCCCGTGCGATCACCCGGCTGGTGCAGCGCGCCGCCGAGGTCGCCGGGGACCGCCCGGTCGATGCCGCCGTGCACCACCTCGCCGCCCCCGAGCGGGCGGACCGGCTCGCCGAGCAGTTGCGCGCGCGCCTGCCCGGGCTGCGCGAGCTGCACGTCAGCGAGCTCGGGGCCGCGATCGGCGCGCACGTCGGCCCCGGTGCCGTCGGGGTGGTCGTCGACCCGACCGTCCACGGCACGGACTGACCGGAGGCGGCGCGCGAGGCAGCGGGCGGGCGGCATCGGCCGACCGTGCCGGGCTGGCAGCTCAGGCCGGCCGTCGCCGTCCACAGCCGGGACCTCCGTCCACAACCTGGTCGGAGGCGGTGCGGGACGCAGCGCGGCCTCCCTAGCGTCCTCGGCGTGCGCTCCTCGCCCCGTCGCAACGACGACGACGTCATCCGTGCCCGGCTGCGGGCGCTGCTGGCGGAGGGGCAGCGCCCCGGCGGCTGGGTCCCCGACGAGGACGAGGGCGAGGACCGGTCGGGGCGTCCCGACGACCGCGACTCGGACGATCTCCGCGACGGCGCAGCGCGCCGGCCCTCCCGGGCACCCGACGACACGCCGACGACCCCGCTCGGCGAGCCGGCCGAGGAGCAGGGGCTGCCCCCTGGGCTGGGGCGCCACCGGGCCCCAGGGCCGGCCGCGCGGGTGAGCCCGGGCCGGCCGGGGGCGTGGACGCTGTGGGCGGTCGCCGTCCTCGCCGCCGCGGTGGTGGTCGGCTGGACCTGGGCCGACCGGCCGACGGTGGACCAGGTGTCGGCCGGGTCCAGCTCGGCGGCGTCACCGGGCCCGGTGCCGACTGCCCCGTCGCCGGCCCGGGCGCGCAGTGAGCCGTCCGCCGCTGCCGAGGTGGTCGTGTCGGTGATCGGCCAGGTCGCCTCGCCTGGGCTGGTCACCCTGCCGGCGGGCTCGCGGGTCGCGGACGCGCTGTCCGCTGCCGGGGGGCTGCTGCCGGAGGCCGATCCCGCGTCGGTCAACGCGGCAGCGGTCCTGGTCGACGGCGAGCAGCTCGCCGTGGGGCTGCCGGGGGCGGTCCCCGGGCCACCGGAGGCAGCCGGAGGCCACACCGCCGGTGGGCTGCTCGACCTGAACCGGGCGACGGCGGCGGAGCTGGACGCCCTGCCGGGCATCGGCCCGGTGCTCGCCCAGCGGATCGTGGTGCACCGGAGCAACCACGGCCCCTTCACCAGCGTCGAGCAGCTGGACGACGTCAGCGGCATCGGGCCGGCCACCTTCGCCGAGCTCGTCGACCTGGTCACGGTCTGACGTGCCGGCCGGACGACGGTCCGCCGCGCCTGGCCCGGTGCCGCTGCCGGTGCACCGGGTGCGGGCGGCCGGCCGCTGGCGCTGGCTCGACCTGCGACTGGTGCCGGTCGCGGCCACCGTCTGGCTGCTGACGCTGGCCGCACCGCTGCTCTCCCCGGGTCTGCTCCTCGGCCTGGCGGGGAGCGCTGCGGCGGTCGCCGTCGTCCTGCTCGCCAGCCGCCGGGCCGGCGCGGCGCTGGTCCTGGTCGGGTGCCTGGCCGCGATCACCGTCACCGGTGCCGTCGCCGGCGTGCGGAGCCAGGCCCGGGACGACTCACCGCTGACCGGGCTGGCCGCCCGGGGCGCCGTGGTCTCCGTGGCCTTCGCACTCGGCTCGGACCCCCGGCCACTGGTCGGCAGCCCCGAGCGGGTGCTCGTGACCGGCCGGGTCAGCGAGGTCGACGGCCATCCCACCGGCGGGGACCGGGTGCTGCTGTTCGGCCCGGCGGAGGAGTGGCGGGGCCTGCTGCCCGGCCAGTCGGTGACGGTGCGGGCCTCGCTGCGCCCGGCCGGCACGACCGACGACGTGCTCGCGGTCCTGTCGGCGCGCTCCCCACCGCAGCCGGTGGGTGACGCCAGTGCCATGCAGTCGGCGGCGGGGACCCTCCGCGCCGGGCTGTCCGCGGCAGCGTCCCGCACGCTGCCCGATCCCGCGGCCGGCCTGCTGCCGGGGCTGGTCGTCGGCGACACGTCCGGCCTGGACGACGTGCTCATCGGGGAGTTCCGCCGCTCCGGGCTCTCCCACCTGCTGGCCGTCTCCGGTGCCAACGTGGCGATCGCGGTGGGGCTGGTGCTCGCCCCGCTCCGGGCCCGCGGCAGCGACCGGCGGCTCCAGGCCCTCGTCGGCGTGCTGGCCATCGCCGGCTTCGTGGTGCTGGCCCGGCCGGAGCCGAGCGTGCTGCGGGCCGCGGCGATGGGCGCGGTGGCGCTGCTCGCGCTGGCCTCGGGCCGCAGCCGGGTCGCCGTCCCAGCGCTGGCGGCCAGCGTCACCCTCCTGCTGCTGGTCGACCCGGCGCTGGCTCGGGATCCCGGGTTCGCCCTGTCGGTCACCGCGACCGCCGCGATCGTGCTGCTGGCGCCGGGCTGGTCCCGCCGGCTGCGGCGACGGCGACTGCCCCGGCCGGTCGCCGACGCGGTGGCGGTGAGCGCGGCGGCCGGGCTGGCCACCGCCCCGCTGGTCGCGGCCCTCTCCGGTGCGGTGAGCCTGGTGTCGCTGCCGGCCAACCTCCTCGCCGCTCCGGTGGTCGCGCCGGCGACCGTGCTCGGGCTGCTGGCCGCGCTGGTCGCCCCGGTGACCGAGACGGGGGCCGACGCGCTCACCTGGCTGGCCGGGTGGCCGGTCCGCTGGCTGGTCCTGGTCGCCCGGACGGCAGCCGCCGTCCCCGACGGTGCGACGCCCTGGCCGGCCGGGCGGACCGGCGCCCTGGCGCTGGCGCTGTTGCTCGGGGCGGTCTGCTGGGCGCTGGTCCGCTGGCCGCGGTCGCGCGGGCTGGCCCTGGCCGCCGTGCTGGGCGCGGTGGTGGTGGGGTGGCCGTTGCGCCAGGCCGGGCGCGGGTGGCCGCTGCCGGAGACCGTGGTGGTCGCCTGCGACGTCGGGCAGGGCGATGCCCTGGTGTTCCCGACCGGGCCGCGCGAGGGGGTTCTGGTCGATGCCGGACCCGACGCGGCCCTGGTCGACGGCTGCCTGGACCGGCTCGGCGTCGACCGTCTGCCGCTGGTGCTGCTCTCGCACCTGGACGCCGACCACGTCGGCGGGCTGGCCGGGGCGCTCACCGGCCGCGCGGTGGGTGAGGTCGCCACCGGTGCCCTGGCCCCGGACGAGGACCGGCTCTCGGCGGTCCTGGAGGTGCTGGGCCAGGTGGGTGGGCGGCACGCCGTCCTGCGGCCGGGGGAGCGGCGCACGGTGGGCGGAGCGGTGTTCGATGCGCTCGCCCCCGATCCGACCGAGGCCACCGCGGGCGCGGACGCCAACCACCTGTCCCTGGTGGTGCGCGCGGAGCACCGCGGACTGCGGGTGCTGCTCACCGGTGACATCGGCGAGGAGGCGGAAGCCCGGCTCCGCAGGTCCGGGGCCGACCTCACCGCCGACGTGCTGAAGGTGCCGCACCACGGCAGCGGTGACGTCGACCCGGGTTTCGTCGCCGCGAGCCGGGCCCGCGTGGCGCTGATCTCCGTGGGCGCCGGCAACAGCTACGGGCACCCGGCGCAGGAGCTGCTGGCGGTGGTCGCCGGGGCCGGGATGCGGGTGCACCGCACCGACCGGGACGGCGACGTGGCGGTGGTCGGCCGGGCGGGGCAGTGGGGCGTGGCGGTGCGCGGCCCGGACACCGTGCTGCGCGGGGCGGCCGCGCCCGAGCCGGCCGCCCCGCTGCTGACGGCGACGGTCCCGGTGCGCCGGGCGGCAGCACGGTCGTGTCGGGAGCGCGTGGCAGCATGGCCTCGTGGCTGCCGCACCCCCCGCTCCGACGTCCCGGTTGCGGCTGGTGGTCGGGGAGGAGGAGCTGCTGCGGGCCCGCGCCGTCTCCGCGGTGCGCGCCGCGGTCCGCGACCGCCACCCCGACGTCGAGGAGCACGAGCTGGTCGCCGCCGGGCTGCCGCTCGGGCACCTGGCCGACGTGCTGTCCCCGTCGCTGTTCGGCGGGCACCGGTTGGTCGTCGTCGCCGGCGTGCACGAGGCCGCGGCCGCACTCGCCGACTCCCTGACCGCATACCTGAAGGACCCGGACCCCGAGCTCACCCTGGTGCTGGTGCACGGCGGCGGGAAGCGCAACGAGGCCCTGCTGAAGGCGTTCAAGGCCGCCGGGGCAGCGGTCGACGAGTGCCCGAGGATCAGTTCGGCGGGGGAGCGGGTCGCCTTCGTGCGCAACGAGGTCCGCCACGCCGGTGGCCGGATCACCCCCGATGCGGTCACCGCCCTGCTCGACGCGGTCGGCAACGACCTGCGCGGGCTGTCGGCGGCGGCGAGCCAGCTGGTGTCGGACTTCGGCGGCAGCATCGACGCCGACGACGTCGCCCGCTTCCACCGCGGGCAGGCCGAGGTCACCGGCTTCACCGTCGCCGAGCGGGTGCTGGTCGGCGACACCGCCGGGTCGGTGGAGATGCTGCGGTGGGCGCTGGACCGCGGCGTGGCGCACGTCCTCATCGCCGACGCCCTGGCCGACGGTGTCCGCACCGCGGCCCGTGTCGCCTCGCTGAACACCTCGAACATCGGCGAGCTCGCCCGGCAGCTGAAGCTCCCGCCGTGGAAGGTGAAGAAGGCGCAGAGCCAGGCCCGGGGCTGGAGCATCGACGCCCTGCAGCAGGCGATCGGCGTGGCCGCCGAGCTGAACGCCGACGTCAAGGGCGCGGCCGCCAGCGCCGACTACGCGCTCGAGCGGGCGGTGCGCCGGATGGTGGCCATCCGGGCCGCCGGCGGCGGACGGGCCCACGCCGGCCGTTGACCCGGTCGCCCCGGGGCCGCGCCGAGCTGCCGACCGGCCGGTCAACGCGTCGGGCCCCCACTCCCGGAGGGGAGTGGGGGCCCGACGTCCAGCGGCGCAGCTCCGGTCAAGCGGGGCGCCGCTGCGGTGGATCAGAGAGAGGCGACCCGCTTGGCCAGCGCCGACTTGCGGTTGGCGGCCTGGTTCTTGTGGATGATGCCCTTGCTGGCGGCCTTGTCCAGCGCCTTGCTGGCGGTCTGGAGCGCGGTGGTCGCCGCTTCCTTGTCCCCGGCGTCGGCGGCCGCGCGGAAGCGACGCACCTGCGTCTTCAGGGCGGACTTGACCGCGACGTTGCGCTGACGCGCGATCTCGTTGGTCTTGATCCGCTTGATCTGGGACTTGATGTTCGCCACGCGTGAGCCTCGGATGTCTCGCAGGGAGGTGTACTTCTGACAGTGCGTCCGCGGCGCAGCACAGCGCACTGCGGACCGGCCTCACAAGATACCAGCTCATCCGCACCAGCCCCTACGGCGGACCGGTCGCCCACCCGGCGCACCGCCCCGCGCCACCGTGGGGGACGACGCCCCGCCGGGCGATCGCCGTCCCCGGCCCAGTCATGGGACGATGGTCAGCACTGTGACGACTCCTGCCTCCACCGATCCCGCCCGGATCCGGAACTTCTGCATCATCGCCCACATCGACCACGGCAAGTCGACGTTGGCCGACCGGATGCTCGAGGTGACCGGGATCATCGAGGCGCGGCAGATGCGTGCCCAGTACCTCGACCGGATGGACATCGAGCGCGAACGCGGCATCACCATCAAGGCGCAGAACGTGCGCCTGCCGTGGACCCCGCGCACCGGTGCAGCCGCCGGCGACGAGTACGTGCTGGACATGATCGACACCCCCGGCCACGTCGACTTCACCTACGAGGTGTCCCGGTCACTGGCCGCGTGCGAGGGCGCGGTGCTGCTGGTCGACGCCGCGCAGGGGATCGAGGCCCAGACCCTGGCGAACCTGTACCTGGCACTGGAGAACGACCTCACGATCATCCCGGTGCTCAACAAGATCGACCTGCCGGCCGCCCAGCCGGAGAAGTACGCCGCCGAGATCGCCCACATCATCGGCTGCGACCCGGCCGACGTGCTCCGGGTCAGCGGCAAGACCGGCGAGGGCGTCGCCGAACTGCTCGACGCGATCGTGGAGAAGATCCCGCCACCGGTCGGCGACGCCGACGCCCCGGCGCGCGCGATGATCTTCGACTCGGTCTACGACATCTACCGCGGCGTCATCACCTACGTCCGCGTCGTCGACGGCCGGATCAGCGGCCGTGACCGGATCAAGATGATGTCCACCGGCGCCGCCCACGAGCTGCTGGAGATCGGCGTCATCTCCCCGGAGCCCAAGCCGGTCGAGGGCCTCGGGGTGGGCGAGGTCGGCTACTTCATCACCGGGGTGAAGGACGTCCGGCAGTCCCGGGTCGGTGACACCGTGACGCTGCAGCACAAGCCGGCACCCGAGCCGATCGGCGGCTACAGCGACCCCAAGCCGATGGTGTACTCCGGCCTGTACCCGATCGACGGCAGCGAGTACCAGCTGCTGCGCGAGTCGCTGGACAAGCTGCTGCTCAACGACGCGGCGCTGGTCTACGAGCCGGAGACCTCCGCGGCGCTGGGCTTCGGCTTCCGGGTCGGGTTCCTCGGCCTCCTGCACCTGGAGATCGTCCGCGAGCGGCTGGAGCGCGAGGCCGGGATCAGCCTGATCTCCACCGCGCCCAACGTCGTCTACCGGGTGGTGATGGAGGACCGCTCGGAGGTCGTCGTCACCAACCCCAGCGACTGGCCCAGCGGCAAGATCGACAAGGTGTACGAGCCGATCGTGAACGCCACGATCATCGCCCCCAGCGACTACACCGGGGCGATCATGGAGCTGTGCCAGAGCCGGCGCGGGTCGCTGACCGGGATGGACTACCTGTCCGAGACCCGGGTCGAGCTGCGCTACACGCTGCCCCTCGGCGAGATCATCTTCGACTTCTTCGACGCGCTGAAGTCCCGCACCCGCGGCTACGCCTCGCTGGACTACGCCGAGGCCGGTGAGCAGGAGTCGAAGCTGGTGAAGGTCGACATCCTGCTGCAGGGCGAGGCCGTCGACGCCTTCTCCGCGATCGTGCACGCCGACAAGGCCTACAGCTACGGCGTGCTGATGGCCGGCAAGCTGCGCGAGCTCATCCCGCGCCAGCAGTTCGAGGTGCCCATCCAGGCCGCCGTCGGCTCCCGGGTCATCGCCCGGGAGACGGTCCGCGCCATCCGCAAGGACGTCCTCGCCAAGTGCTACGGCGGTGACATCAGCCGCAAGCGGAAGCTGCTGGAGAAGCAGAAGGAGGGCAAGAAGCGGATGAAGATGGTCGGCCGCGTCGAGGTCCCCCAGGAGGCCTTCGTTGCCGCGCTGTCCACCGCCGAGCCCACCAGCGCGAAGAAGTGACCGGTCAGGTCCTCGCCGTCTGTGTCTCGGGCGCGGACCTGCTGCCGCTGCCGGACAAGCGCCCCAGCCGGTCGGGCATCGACAAGCGGCCGGTCGCCGGCCGGGTCGTCGTCGGCGAGCTCGGCCTGGACGGCGACGTGCAGGTCAACAAGAAGCACCACGGCGGCGAGGGCCAGGCGGTCTACGCCTACGACCAGGCCGACGCCGACTGGTGGGCCGCCGAGCTGGACCGCGAGCTGCCGCCCGGCCGGTTCGGGGAGAACCTCCGCACGTCCGGCCTGGACCTGACCGCCGCGCTGATCGGCGAGCGCTGGCAGGTGGGGACGGCGCTGTTCGAGGTGACCGCCTGGCGCACCCCGTGCGCGAACTTCGCCCGGTTCTGGGGCGTGCCCGACCTGGTCAAGCGGTTCGCCGCCCGGGGTGCGACCGGCGCCTACCTGCGGGTGCTGGAGACCGGTGACGTCGGCGCCGGGGACGTGGTCGAGGTGCGCGACCGCCCCGACCACGGCATCACCGTGGGGGAGGCGTTCCGCATCGCGACGTTCGAGAAGTCGCGCGTCCCGGAACTGGCCCCGGCGCTGCCGTACCTGCCGGTGCGGGCGCAGCCGAAGCTCGCCGCCCAGATCGAGAAGCGGCTGGCAGCCCGGGCCTGACCGCCGCTCAGACGGTGAAGACGATCTTGCCGTTGGTGCGCCCCTCCAGCATCCGCGCGAACCCCTCGCGGGCCTCGGACAGCGGCAGCTCCACGTCGATCTGCGGGCGCACCCCGGTGACCCGGCACATCTCGATCAGGTCGTCGAGCTCCTCGCGGGTGCCCATCGTGGAGCCGATCACCGACAGCTGGGTGAAGAAGACCCGGTTCAACTCGGCGCCGGGGTTGAAGCCGGTGGTCGCCCCGCAGGTGACGACGACGCCGCCGGGCTTGAGCGACCTGACGCTGTGGCTCCAGGTGGCCTCGCCGACGGTCTCCATCACGCCGTCCACCCGCTCGGGCAGCCGCGCGCCGGACTCGAACGCCTGGTCGGCACCGAGCGCCAGCGCCGCGGCGCGCTTCTGCTCGCTGCGGCCGGTCACCCACATCCGGTAGCCGGCGGCGGAGCCCAGCCGGACCAGTGCCGTGGCCACGCCGCCGCTGGCGCCCTGCACGAGCACGGTCTGCCCCGGCCGCAGGCCGGAGCGGACGAAGAGCATCCGGTAGGCGGTCAGCCACGCGGTGGGCAGGCAGGCGGCCTCGGCGAAGGACAGCTCGGCCGGCTTGGGGACGACGTTGCGCCGCGGCACCGCCACGCGCTCGGCGAGCGTGCCCTGGTACCGCTCGGACAGCAGCGAGCGCTTCGGGTCCATCGTCTCGTCACCGGTCCAGCCGGGGGAGGAGACGACCGCGTGCACGACGACCTCGTTGCCGTCCTCGTCCAGCCCCGCGGCGTCGCAGCCCAGCACCATCGGCATCCGCTCGGCCGGCAGCCCGACACCGCGCAGGCTGAACAGGTCGTGGTGGTTGAGCGAGGCGGCCCGCACCGTCACCGTCGTCCAGCCCTCCGGGACCTCCGGCTCGGGCCGGTCGCCCACCTCCAGCACCGAGAGCGGGTCGTCCGGGGCGGGCGTGGAGACGAAGGCAGCCAGCATGCCCGGACGCTAGCCGACCACCTCCCCCGTCCGCGACGCCGTGGTCGCGACCGTCCCCGGTTCCCCGGCTGCCTGGCGGGCCGCGGTGGCGCGCCAGGCAGCCGGGTGCGAACGGTGCCCGGACGGTCGGGCGACCGGGTGTCAGCGGATGGCGTGCCCGTCCGGATCGAACAGCAGGACCTCGCCCAGGTGGACGCGCAGGACCAGCTCGGTGCCCTCCTGGACGACCTGGCGCTTGTCCAGCCGGACGATCAGCTCGCTCCGCGGGGCCACGCCGTCGTTGAGGCCCAGCGGGTCGAGGAAAGCCAGCGTCTCCGAGCCGAGGCGCTCGATCCGGGTGACCCGTGCGGCCAGTCGGTCCCCTGACCCGGTCACGTCACCCCCGATGGCGTCGGCCCCCTCCGGACGGATGCCGACCGTGACCCGCTCGTGCCCCGTCCTGCCACCGGGAACGGGGATCTGCAGCCACGGGGTGACCTCGGCCCGGCCGTTCCGCACCGGCACGCCGTCCACCAGGTTGATGGACGGCGAGCCGATGAACCCGGCGACGAAGGAGTTGACCGGCCGCTCGTAGAGCTCGGTCGGAGTGCCCACCTGCTGCAGTTGCCCGTCCCGGAGAACGACGACGCGGTCGCCCATCGTCATCGCCTCGGTCTGGTCATGGGTGACGTAGACGGTCGTGGTGCCCAGCCGCTTCTGCAGGTTCGCGATCTCCGCCCGGGTGGACACCCGCAGTTTCGCGTCCAGGTTGGACAGTGGTTCGTCCATGCAGAACACCTTCGGATCCCGGACGATCGCCCGCCCCATCGCGACCCGCTGCCGCTGCCCGCCGGACATCTTGGCGGGCCTGCGGTCCAGCAGGTCCTCCAGCTGGAGCACCCGGGCGGCCTCGGCCACCCGCGTGCTGATGTCCGCCTTGCTGACGCCGAGGTTCCTCAGGGCGAACGCCATGTTCTCCCCGGCGGTCATGTTCGGATACAGCGCGTAGCTCTGGAACACCATGGCGACGTCCCGGTCACGGGCCCGGCTGCCGGTGACGTCGACACCGTCGATGAGCACCCGCCCCGAGGTCACCGGCTCCAGGCCGGCGAGCATCCGCAGGCTCGTGGACTTCCCGCACCCAGACGGACCCACGACGACGAGGAACTCGCCGTCGTGGACGTCCAGGTCCAAGCGGTCCACTGCCGGCCGCTCACCCCGGGCGAAGGAGCGTGTGACCTCCTCGAACCTCACCGACGCCACGGCCGGCTCCCTCCTGCTGCTGGCCGGGACGTCACAGCTTCGGCTCGATGTCCCGCTCGTAGACCTGCTGGCTCTCCTCGGCCAGCTGACCGAAGACGGTCTCCACGTCCTCACCGCCGATGGTGATGCGGTCGAGGCCGGCGCCGATCCGGGCGCCACCACCGGGCAGGAACACCCGGACGTAGTCCTGCGGCGCGGTGACCTCGAGCTGCTCCAGCGCGGTCCGCGCGTTCGGGTTCTCCTCCAGGTAGGCGGCCATCTCCGGGGCGTCGATGGCGTCCTTGCGGACCGGCATGTACCCGGTGGCCTGGCTGAAGGTCACCGTGTTGTCGGTGTTGGTGAGGAAGGCGATGAGCTCCATGGCCGCCTCCTTGCGCTCATCGGAGATGCCCGCAGGGATCGCCAGCCCGGCTCCACCGGTCGGCGTGCCGGGACGCGGGCCGGGCAGGAAGGCCGTGCCGAACTCGAACTGGGCGGTCTCGCTGAGCCCGCCCAGGGACCCGGTGGACTGCAGCAGCGAGGCAGCCTGGGCAGCACCGAACTGGTTGTTCGCGTCGTTGGAGATGGCGATGTGGTCCTGGCGGTACTGGTCCTGCAGGAAGCGACCGGCCTCCAGCGACTCCGGGGAGGTGAACGTCGGCTCCCACTCGTCGGAGTACGCCCCGCCGAAGGTCCAGATCATGCCCTGGAAGTACCAGTCGAGGTAGTTGCTGCCGTCGGGCAGCACCATGGGGGCGATCCCCGGGTTGGCGGCGGCCAGCCGCGGTGCCCACTCGGCGAACTCCGCCCAGGTCTCCGGGCCGCGGTCGGGCAGGCCGGCAGCCGCCCACATCTCCTTGTTGTAGTAGAAGAGCGGCGTCGACCGGGCGTAGGGCAGGGCGTAGTGGGCGCCGTCGTACTCGTAGTCCTCCCGGAGGGAGTCGACGTACCCGGCGGTGTCCACGCCGGCGGCCTCCCACAGGTCGTCCATCGGGGTGATGGCGTCGTTGAGCGCGAAGTTGAACCAGGTGACGTCGGAGGCGATGACGACGTCGGGCAGGTCCCCGCCGGACAGCGCGGCGTTGAACCGTTGGGCGGCTTCCTCGTAGGACTGCCCCGCGGTGACCAGATTGACCTCGATCCCGGTCTCGGCCGTGAAGGCGTCGAGCAGCTCGGTCTCGACGGGCTTGGACTCACCCGGGTGGTTGGACCACATGGTCAGCGTCTCGACCGCTCCACCGTCGCCGGACCCCCCGGTCCCTCCGGTGGCGGTGCCGGCGCAGGCGGACAGCGCGAGGACGCCGACCGTGGCACCGGTCAGCAGGAAGGAGCGGCGGTCCAGGGACCTCATGGGGGATCTCCATTCGTGGTGGTGGGATTCGTGCGGTGGGGTGTGAAGGGCACGCACCGGTGCGCAGGACGAACCGGCTGCCCGGGTCGGCCGACGTGGGTGGTGAGGGAGGGGAGCGGGGGCCGCGGCACGGACCGGCGTCCGAGCCGCCGGATCACCCCTTGACCGCGCCCGCGGTCAGGCCCTTGATCATGTGCCGCTGGAGCAGCAGGAACACGATCAGGATGGGCAGCATGGTGAGCACCGTCCCGGCCATGACGGGGCCCCAGTTGGTGAGGCCCGCAGTGTCCTGCAGCTGGGCCAGCCCGACCGGCAGAGGCGCGGTGGAGGAGTCGTCCGCCATCAGCAGCGGCCAGAGGTACTGGTTCCACTCGGTGACGATCGTGATGAGCACGAAGGCGATCAGGGTGGGCCAGGACATCGGCAGGACGACCCGCCACAGCATCTTGAGCGGCCCGGCCGCGTCCATCTCCGCCGCCTCGATGATCTCCTTCGGCAGCGACAGGAAGTGGTTGCGCAGCAGGAACGTGCCGAAGGCGACGCCGGCCAGCGGGACGATGATCCCGGCGAAGGTGTTCCGCCACCCGAGCTGGGCGACCAGGGCGTAGTTGCTGATCACGGTCACCTGGTTGGGGACCATCAGGCTGGCGATCACGAACAGCAGCACCAGACTGCGGCCCGGGAACCGCAGGAAGGCGAGCGCGAACGCCGAGAGCACCCCGAGGGTGACCTCCACGACCGTGAGCACCGTGGTGATCAGGATCGAGTTGCGCAGGTAGTCGGTGAACGCGACGCCGGTGCCGACCCGCGAGTAGTTCGCCGTCGTGAACGGGTCAGGCACCCACGTGACCGGCACGGTGTAGATGTCCGGCCGCTCCTTCAGCGACGAGATCAGGATCCAGTACAGCGGCAGGGCCACGACCAGGACGATCAGCAGCAGCCCCAGGTAACCGCCGATGCGGCCCAACGGCCCGGACTTCTCGTGCGGCGCTGACTGCCCGTGCGCCGCAGGACCCGTCCGCGCCTGCGGCGTCGCGTCCGTCTGCCCGGAGGGCGTCGGCGTGCTCACGACTCCCGCCCCCGCTCCATGACGCGGACCTGGACGAGGGTGACGACCAGCAGGACCAGGAACATGATCGTCGCCACCGTGGCGCCGAAACCGGCCCGCTGGTGCACGAAGGTCTCCTGGTAGACCTGATAGACCATCGTCGTCGTGCCGTTGCCGAGCGGGCCACCGCGGGTCATCGTGTCGATCACGTCGAAGACCTGGAAGCTGTTGAGCAACACGGTGATGAGCAGGAAGAACGTCGCCGGGCGCAGCTGCGGCCACGTGACGTGCCGGAACCTGCGCCAGGTCGAGGCCGCGTCGATCTCGGCGGCCTCGTCGAGCTCTGCCCGCCTGCCCTGCAGGGCTGCCAGGTAGATGACGAAGGTGTAACCCAGGTTCTTCCAGATGTAGGTGGCAGTCACCATGAACAACGCCCACCCCGGGTCCTGGTAGAACGCCGGGGCGTCCACGCCGACCCGGCCGAGCAGGTCCTGCACCAGGCCGAACGTCGGGTCGAACACGAACTGGAACGCGACGCCGACCGCTGCCCCGGCGAGTACGAAGGGCGCGAAGACCAGCGAGCGCACCGCGTTGCGACCGAAGAGCTTCTGGTCCAGCAGCAGGGCCAGCGCCAGGCCGATGACCATCGAACCGATCACCGCCGCCCCGGTGAAGACGACGGTGTTCCACAGCACCTGCCGGCTGGCCTGGCTGGTGAACCACTCGACGTAGTTGTCCAGGCCGATGAACGAGGCGGTCGGTGCGGAGATGTTCCAGTCGGTGAACGACAGCCGGACGTTGTCCAGCAGCGGGCGGTAGGTGAAGACCGCCAGCAGGACGAGGTTGGGCAGCAGGAAGGCGGCTGCGATGAGCACGTCGCGCCGACGGTTGCCCGGGGGGTCGGCCTTGAGCGAGGGCGCAGGCAGGTCGGGAGGGGCGGCCAGCGGAGCCGATGGGCGCGGAGTGTCGGACGCAGCGGTGATCGGCTGGGCACTCACGGTCGCCGACCTTGACTCGCTGGGGTGAACAGCAGGTGATCGGGCGTGTCCGTCGGACACGCCGTCGGGTGAACACGCCGATCCGGCGACTCGGCGACCTGTGTCCCCGCTCGTCGAGCCCGGCGGTGCCCGGGTTCGACCGACCGCCCTCGTCCGGCGCTGCCGGGCGCTCACCGGACGACGACGGCGAACTCCTGCTGCTCGACGAACTCACCGATCACCGGGGCGCCCAGCACCTCGCCGCCGAGCAGCAGCCCGCCGGAGGTCTGCGCGTCGGCCAGCAGCAGCGCCTCGTCCTCGCTGACCGCGGACAGGTCGGTGTGCGGGCGCACCCAGTCCAGGTTGCGCCGGGTGCCCCCGGAGACGTAGCCGGCGGCCAGCGCCTCGCGCGCCCCGGTCAGGTACGGGACGGCGGCGGCGTCGACCACCGCGGTCACCCCGCTGGCCCGGGCCATCTTGTAGAGGTGGCCGAGCAGGCCGAACCCGGTCACGTCGGTGCCGGCGCGGATCCCGGCGGCGACGGCGGCGCGGGAGGCCTCGGCGTTGAGCGTGGTCATGGCGGCGAGCGCCTCCGGGGAGACCTCGCCGGTGGCCTTCATCCGGTTGTTCAGCACGCCGACGCCCAGCGGCTTGGTCAGCGACAGCGGCGTGCCGGCGACCGCCCCGGAGTTGGTGATGATCCGGTCGACGTCGACCAGCCCGGTGACCGCCATCCCGTACTTGGGCTCCGGGTCGTCGATGGAGTGCCCGCCCCCGACGTGGCAGCCGGCCTGGTGGGCGATCTCCAGCCCGCCGCGCAGCACCTCGGCGGCCAGCTCCGCGGGCAGCACGTCGCGCGGCCAGCCCAGCAGGTTCACCGCCACGACCGGGGTGCCGCCCATCGCGTAGACGTCGGACAGCGCATTGGCGGCGGCGATCCGGCCGAAGTCGTAGGCGTCGTCGACGACCGGGGTGAAGAAGTCGGTGGTCAGCACCAGCCCCTGGCCGCCCGGGATGCGCACGACGGCCGCGTCGTCGCCGTCGTCCAGCCCGACGACCAGCTGGGCGGCGGGGTCGACCGGACCGGTGGCGGTCAGCCCGGCCACGACGGACTCCAGCTCGCCCGGCGGGATCTTGCACGCGCACCCGCCGCCGTGCGCGTACTGGGTCAGCCGGATCGCAGTGGCGGTCATGACCTCGAATCTAGGCGCTCGCTCCCGGCCCGGTCGGTGACGCCCGGGTCCGGGCGTAGGGTCGGTCGCGGAGACGTCAGGGTGCCTGGTGGCCCCCGCGGCCTCTAAAGCCGACGTGGCCGAGCATCTCGGTCAGGCGGGTTCGATTCCCGTCCGTCTCCGCCAGCCCGCGCCCGCGGGGCCGGTCCCGCACCGGCCCCGCGCCGCTGCTGGTCTGCGGCACTGCCCAGCCGTCCGCTCGTCGGGGCGTGGGTGGGCGCCGTGCTGTGGCACGCTCGCCCCGGAACTGCGGACGGGTGTCCGCACCCGGCACGGGGGCCCCGCGGCCCCCGACCGGGACAGTGACGGGGAGGAGCTGCCGTGGCCGCCACCCTGCACGACGTCGCCCGGCTGGCGGGGGTCTCGTTCAAGACCGTGTCCAACGTGGTCAACGACTACCCGCACGTCCGCGCGAGCACCCGGCAGCGCGTGCGGGCCGCCATCGAGGAGCTGGGGTACCAACCCAACCTCTCCGCCCGCAACCTGCGGTCCGGCCGCTCCGACGCGATCAGCCTCGCCGTGCCCGAGCTGCGCCTGCCGTACTTCGCCGAGCTGGCCGACGAGGTGATCCGCGCCGCCGAGCGGCGCGGTCTCGTCGTGCTCATCGAGCAGACCAACCGCGACCGGCAGCGGGAGGTCGACCTGCTGACCAGCAACCGCCTGCGGATGGTGGACGGGCTCCTGTTCAGCCCGCTGGGGATGGGGGAGGAGGACGCCGCCCTGCTGGAGATCGGCGTCCCGCTGGTGCTCCTCGGTGAGCGGCTGTTCCACCCGTCGGTCGACCACGTGATGATCCAGAACGTCGAGGCGGCGCGGGCCGCGACCCGGTACCTGATCGAGCGCGGTCGCCGGCGGATCGCCGTGGTGGGCTACCACCCCGGCGAGGTCGTCGGGTCCGCCGGCCTGCGCCTGCAGGGGTACCGGGAGGCGCTGGAGGAGGCCGGGATCGCCCTGGACGAGCGCCTCCTCGGCGTCGCCCAGCTGTGGCACCGGCACCAGGGTGCCGAGGCCACCCAGCAGCTGCTGGACTCCGGTGCGGACTTCGACGCCGTCTTCGCCTTCAACGACACCCTCGCCCTGGGTGCGATGCACGCGCTGCTCGCCGCGGGGCGGCGGGTGCCCGAGGACGTCGCCGTCATCGGCTTCGACAACACCGACGACGGCCAGTACTCCCAGCCGACGCTCACCACGATCGACCCGGGCCGGCGCGCCATCGCCGACCGGGCAGTCGAGACCCTCGCC
The DNA here is from genome assembly GCF_054050925.1 of Modestobacter sp. SYSU DS0657. NCBI lineage: Bacteria > Bacillati > Actinomycetota > Actinomycetes > Geodermatophilales > Geodermatophilaceae > Modestobacter > Modestobacter sp. SYSU DS0657. The sequence goes on from NZ_JBJHAG010000024.1 coordinate 24,023, forward strand.
CGGCGGATCGCCGACCGTGACCTCCCGGTCCAGCACGTCGCGGTCGACTGGTCCCTGGTCGAGCGAGAGTCGACCTAGGACCCGGTCGGACCGGGGCAGGCGGCCTGATCCCCCTGGCGAGAGCGCTCTCCCGCCGGAGGACTCGCGGAGCACCTGCGCGCCCCCGACACGCGCTACGTCACGAGTAGGTCCCGCGTGCTTGACAGCTCTCCCCGAAGTGAGCACGATCTCCATTCACAACGTTGTAAAAGTGCTCCACCGCACAACCCGACGCGGAGTCAGCACCCCTCGGTCGTCCTCCTCGGCGGCCGGGAAGGCCTCCTCCTCGAGACCTCGCACCGACTCCGCACCGCTGTACCGGGCCCGCCGCGGCCGGCCCGGTACAGCACCGGGGCACCCCTTCCGGCCGGTGCCCTCGCTCCACCGCACCACCCCACGACGACGACGTCAGTGGGCGTCACTTCCGAGAGGGAGCACCGTGAAGACCCGACTCCTCACCGCCGTCATCGGCGCCGGCACCGCCCTGGCCACTCTCTCCGCCTGCGGTGGCGGGGGCGGGGGCGGCACCGCCAGCGCAGACAGCGGCAACTGCAGCGTCCCGATCACCAAGACCGAGGCCCCCGTCGTCTCCGTCTGGGCCTGGTACCCCAACATGAAGACGGTCGTGGAGAACTTCAACGAGCTCCACGACGACGTCCAGGTCTGCCTGACCAACGCCGGCCAGGGCGCCGACGAGTACGCCCGCCTGCAGACCGCGGTCTCCGCGGGCACCGGCGCGCCGGACGTGGTCATGCTCGAGACCGACACCGTCCCGGTCTTCGCGCTGCAGGAGGCCCTCGTCGACCTCACCGAGTACGGCGCCGAGGAGGTGCAGGGCAACTTCGGTGAAGGCGCCTGGCGGGACGTCTCCAGCGGCGACGCCGTCTACGGCATCCCGGTCGATGGCGGCCCGATGGCGATGATGTACCGCAAGGACATCTTCGACCAGTACGGCATCACCCCGCCCACCACATGGGACGAGTACCGGGCTGCGGGCGAGCAGCTCAAGGCCGCCGGCGGGCCCCTGATGGGCGACTTCCCGGCCAACGTGCCGGCCCCGACCGTCGCGCTCATGCAGCAGAACGGTGCCGAGCCGTGGAAGTACGACTCCGCCGACCCGACCCAGCTGGAGATCGACCTCAACGGCCCGGAGAGCAAGCAGGTCCTCGACTACTGGGCCGGCCTGGTGCGCGACGGGCTCGTCGGCACCCAGGACCAGTTCACCACCGACTACATCGCCGGTGCGATCCGCGGGGACTACGCCACCTACATCTCCGCCGCCTGGGCGCCCGGCTACCTCACCGGTGCCGGGGCCGGAGAGGGCGAGGACGCCGGCACCTGGGCCGTCGCGCCGCTGCCGCAGTGGGACGCCGACAACCCGGTGTCGGTGAACTGGGGTGGCTCGGTCTTCTCGGTCACCAGCCAGTCCGAGCAGCCCGAGCTGGCGGCGAAGGTGGCGATGGAGCTCTACGCCGACGAGGCCTCGCTCACCGACGGGTGGACCAGCCAGACGATCTTCCCGCTGAACCAGTCGGTGCTCGGCTCGCCGGAGTTCATCAACAACGAGTCGGAGTTCTTCGACGGCCAGACGGCGAACCGGGACGTCTACATCCCCGCGGCCGAGGCCTACGAGGGCTCGACCTACAGCCCGTTCGGCACCACGTTCTACGCCCAGTTCACCGAGGAGATCGCCGCGATCAACGCCGGGGAGAAGACCGGCTCCGAGGCGCTCGACGACCTGCAGGCGGAGATGGAGAACTACGCGACGCAGCAGGGCTTCACGCTCAACTGAGCTGCCCCGCCGACCCGTCCGGGTCCCGGGAGCGGGTCACCCCCGCTCCCGGGACCGCCTCCACCTCCCCGCGCACGAGAGCGAGACCGCAATGGCAACGCTGGACACGGCGGCGCGACCGCAGGCCCCGGTCGCGCACCCGGCTCCCGAACGCAGTCGACGGCGACGTCGCGGGCGTTCCCAGGGCCTCATCGGGTGGGCCTTCCTGGCCCCCTTCGCAGTGGTGTTCCTGGTCTTCCTGGTGGCGCCGCTGCTCTACGCCTTCTACCTCAGCCTCTTCACCAAGGGGCTGGCCACCGGTGAACGGTTCGCCGGTCTGGACAACTACACCCGCGCCTTCACCGACCCGGCGTTCCTGAACGGCGTCTGGTTCGTCGTCCGGTTCTCCGTGGTCGTCATCCCGGTGCAGATCCTGGTCGCGCTGACCGCCGCCCTGGTGCTGGACTCCCTCACCAGCCGCTTCGCCCGCTTCTCGCGCCTGATGATCTTCGTGCCGTACGCGATCCCCGCGGTCATCGGTGCGGTGATGTGGGGCTTCCTCTACAGCCCCACCTTCGGGCCGCTGGAGCAGGTGTTCGGTGACTCCGCACCGTTCCTGCTCAGCCGGGACAACCTCTTCTACGGCTTCACCAACGTGGTGACCTGGCAGTGGGCCGGCTACTACATGATCATCATCTACGCGGCGCTGCAGGGCATCGACCCGGCGGTGTACGAGGCGGCGCGGATCGACGGCGCGAGCGCCCGGCAGATCGCGCTGCGGATCAAGATCCCGATGATCAGCTCGGCGCTGATCCTCATCCTGGTGTTCTCGCTGATCGGGACGCTGCAGTTCTTCACCGAACCCCAAGTGCTGACCCCGATCTCCAACGGGGCGATCACCACCGACATCACGCCGAACGTCTACGCGTTCAACCTGGCGTTCCGGTTCGCGCAGTTCAACTACGCCTCCGCCATCTCCTTCGCGCTGGGCATCGTCGTCTTCATCGGCGTCTACCTCTTCCTCTTCCTGACCCGCAAGCGTGGGGGGTTCCTCAAGTGAGCGTCCTGTCCCGCACCGCCGACGTCGAGGCCCCACCCGTGGGCACGGCCGGCGCCCCCCGCCGCCGTGGGCGGCGCGCCTGGGCCTCGCACGTGTTCCTCGCGTTCCTGGTCCTGTACTTCGTGCTGCCGCTGTGGTTCCTGGTCGTCGCGAGCACCAAGAGCGGGGGTGGCCTGTTCAACTCACCGAACGGTGCCCTCTGGTTCGGCGACGGCCTGCACCTGTTCGACAACCTGTCGACGCTGTTCACCTACAACGACGGCATCTACCTGCGCTGGCTGGGCAACTCGCTGCTCTACGCACTGGGCGGGGGAGTGGGGGCCACCGTCCTCGCCGTCCTGGCGGGCTACGCCTTCGCCAAGTTCGACTTCCCCGGCCGGCGGCTGACCTTCTCGCTGCTGCTGGGCGCGGTGATGGTGCCGATGACGGCGCTGGTGATCCCGACCTTCGTGATGCTGTCGGAGGTGGAGATGACCAACACCGTCTGGGCGGTCATCCTGCCGTCGATGCTGAGCCCGTTCGGCGTCTACCTGATGCGGGTCTACTGCGCCGACGCCGTCCCCGACGAGCTGCTGGACGCCGCCCGGATGGACGGCGCCGGGGAGTTCCGGGTGTTCCGGCAGGTCGCCCTGCCGCTCATGCGCCCCGCGGTCGTCACCGTGCTGCTGCTGTCGGTGGTCGGCACCTGGAACAACTACTTCCTGCCGCTGGCGGTGCTCTCGGACTCGCAGTTGTTCCCGGTCACCGTCGGCATCAACCTCTGGCAGGGGCTGGCCGGCGCCAACAACGGCGGCGGGGTGTCGCTGTACACCCTGGTCATCGTCGGCTCGCTGATCTCGATCCTGCCGCTGATCGCGGCCTTCCTGGGCCTCCAGCGGTACTGGCAGGGCGGGTTGTCCATCGGCAGCCTCAAGTAGCCCGCGGCGGGGGCCCCCCCCCCCCCCCGCCCCCCCCCCCCCGCCCCCGCCCCCCCCCCCCCCCCCCCCCCCCCCACCACTGTGCGGGGGGTGGGTGGATGAGACGGCTCCACCGGCGTCGGCGCAGCAGCACCGGCTCGACTCCGCCGGCGCCCAGCTCCTCGGTCGCCCCGTCGCAATCAGCGCAGGGTGACGACGACCTTGCCGCGCACGTGCCCGCCGGCCACCAGCTCCTGGGCCTGCGCGGTCTGCTCCAGCGGGAACGCCTTGGCGATCGACACCCGCAGCTGACCGGCGTCGGCCATCCGGCCGAGCTCCTCCAGGTCGTGCCGCTCGGGACGGACGAAGACGTACCGGCCGCCCATCTCGTTGACCGCGGGGTCGACCACGCTGGCGATCCGGGACACGTCGCGCACCTGCTTGGGGGCGTCGGTGAGCGCGTCCCCGCCGTTGAGGTCCAGGACCGCGTCGACCGGCTCGGCCAGCTGCTCGCTGATCGGGCCGGCGGAGTAGTCGAGCACCTCTGCGGCCCCGGCGTCGCGCAGGAAGCCGTGGTTGCGCGGGCTGGCGGTGCCGATCACGTGCGCACCGAGAGCCGCGGCGATCTGCACGGCGAAGAAGCCCACGCCGCCGGCGGCCCGGTGCACCAGCACCCGGTCGCCCTCGCCCACGGCCAGCGCCTCGGTGAGCGCCTGGTAGGCGGTCAGCCCGGCCAGCGGCAGCGCCCCGGCCTCGGCGAAGGAGAGCGAGGACGGCTTGTGCGCGAGGCACCGCTGCGGGGCGGGCACCAGCTCGGCCGTCGTCCCCCACTGCACCTCGTCGCGGCGCAGGTAGCCGAACACCTCGTCGCCCGGGGCGAAGTCGACGATCGCCGGGCCGACCGCCTCGACCGTTCCGGCCAGGTCCCAGCCGGGGATGATCGGGAAGTGGTGCGGGAAGAACCCGGCCAGGCCGCCGGCGCGGATGCCCATGTCGACGGGGTTGACCCCGGCGGCGTGCGTGCGGACCAGCACGGTGTCCGGCCCCACCGGCGGCTCGGGCAGGTCGTCGCGCAGCTGCAGCACGTCGACGTCCCCGAACCGGTCGTACGCGATCCCTCTCACCGACGTCCCTTCACGTAGCGCCCGAAGGCCCGCTCCATCTCCCGGCGCGAGTCGCGCTCGGCGAGGTCCTGCCGCTTGTCGTAGCTCTTCTTGCCCTTCGCCAGCGCGAGGGTGGCCTTGACCTTGCCGTCCTTGAAGTACAGGTCCAGCGGGACGAGCGTCAGCCCGCCCTCCTTGGTCTTGCCGATCAGCTTCTCGATCTCGGCGCGGTGCATGAGGATCTTCCGCTTGCGGCGCGGGGTGTGGTTGGTCCACGTGCCCTCGGTGTACTCCGGGATGTGCACGTGCTGCAGCCACACCTCGCCGTCGTCGACGGAGGCGAAGCCGTCGACGAGCGAGGCACGGCCGGCCCGCAGGCTCTTCACCTCGGTGCCGGTGAGCACCAGGCCCACCTCGTAGGTGTCGAGGATCGAGTAGTCGTGCCGCGCCTTCTTGTTCTGGGCGATCAGCTTGCGCCCCTGTTCCCGCGGCATGCCCACCAGTCTACGAAGGCCCCGCAAACGATCACGGCGCCGCTGGGCTGCCTCCCAGTTCTGCGATCTGGTGGTCACCCTTGCCGGGTAGCCACCGGATCGCAGCACTCGCTGGGCCTGTGGACAGCCCCGGCGCCGCCGGCGGGCGAACCGCCACCCTCTGCGGGTGCCCCGCCGCCCCGCACCGTCCCGCATGCGCGGCCCGAGCACGCGCGCGGCCGCGCGCGCTGCCGGCATCACCGGCTGGCAGCTCCGCCATCCGGACGTGGTGCGGCTCAGCCGGGACACCTATCTCCCGCGCAGCGACGATGCCGACCTGCGCACGCGACTGCCGGCGGTCCTGCTGACCGCGCCGCCCGGTGCTGTGATCAGCCACCACACCGCCGCACGACTGTGGCGGATCGAGATCCCCCTGGCCTCGCCCTCGCGCGTGGCCCAGCTGACGGTGCCGGCGGGGTCGAGGGCCCGGAACCGGGCCGACCGTCGCCTGCACCGCGCACCACTGCCGCCGGAGGACGTCGCCCGGTGGTGGGGCATGCCGGTGACGACACCCGCCCGCACCTGGCGTGATCTCGCAGCGGAACTGGAGCCGGCTGCCCTGCTCGCGGTGACCGACCAGCTCCTCGACGTGCTGTGCCGGCCGGCCGAGCTCCAGGCCGCGCTGCAACGGCGACCCACCGGACGGGGCGCCGCCCGCGCCCGGCGGGTACTCCCGGTCGCGGAGCCGAGGGTGGACTCGCCGATGGAGTCCGTGCTCCGGTGGCTGCTGCACGACGCCGGCCTGCCCCGGCCGGCGCTGCAGCACCAGGTGCGCGACGACGCCGGGCGCCAGATCGGTTTCGGGGACCTGGCCTGGCCTGACGAAAAGGTGCTGGTGGAGTTCGACGGCGACGTCCACCGCGAGCGTCTGGTCTTCGTCACCGACCTCAGGAGGCAGAACCGCCTCGTGCTGGAGGGCTGGGTCGTGCTGCGGTTCAGCTCGGCCGACGTCCTGGGTCACCCGCAAGAGGTCGTCACCGCCGTCCGCCGTGCCCTGCGCCGGTGAGTTCTGCGGTCTCGTGGTCACTCCGGCCAGGAAGCCACGAGACCGCAGAACTGACGGCTACAGCCGCACGTACAGCCGCAGGGTGACGTAGGCGGCGACCGCGGCCAGGCCGACGCCGGCCGCGGCGATGATCGGCGAGATCGCGGCGATCGCCGACCAGTCGACCGGCGGGATGATCCCGGCCTTGATCGGGCCGGCCAGCGTCTTGTCGACGAAGAGGATCTTCGTGAGCACCAGGCCGCCGATCGCCAGCCCCGCGCCGATGAGGCCGGCGAGCGCCGCCTCCAGGATGAACGGCAGCTGGGTGTACCAGCGCGAGGCGCCGACCAGCCGCATGATGTTGGTCTCGTTGCGCCGGTTGAACGCGGCCAGCTGGATCGTGTTCGAGATCAGCAGCAGCGCCGCGAGCGCCTGGACCACCGCCACCGCGATGGTGGCGTTGCGCGCCCCGTTGAGCAGGCTGAAGAGCCGGTCGAGGAAGTCGCCCTCGTCGCGGACGTCCTCGACACCGTTCTGCCCGACCGGGAACTGCTCGGCGATGACCTGGTAGCGCTCGGGGTTGACCAGCTCGACCCGGAAGCTCTCCGGGAGCGCGTCCTCCGGGGTGTTGGCGATCAGCGCCGGCTGCTCCTGGAACTGCTGGGTGAAGCGCTCGTAGGCCTCGGCCTTCGACTCGTAGAGGAAGCTGGCCACCTCCGGCGAGTCCTCGAGGGTGGCGGCGATCGAGTCGCGCTGCTCCTCGGTGACGTCGTCGGTGAGGTAGATCGAGACCTGCACCTTGTCGTAGTAGATCTCGCGCATGTCGCTGATCATGTTGGCGATCAGCAGGCCGGTGCCCATGAGCCCGAGCGAGATCCCCGTGGTCAGGATCATGGCCACCGTCATGGTGAGGTTCCGGCGCAGCCCGGCGGCCACCTCGGAGAGGACGAAGTTGACGCGCATCAGTTCCCTGTCGTGTCGTTCAGCTGCACGGCGGGCCCGGCGGCCCGCAGCTCAGCGGCCAACGCCGTAGACGCCACGAGACTGGTCGCGGGAGAGGACCCCGTCGTTCAGCTCGATCACGCGCCGCCGCATGGAGTCGACGATGTGGTAGTCGTGCGTGGCCATCACCACGGTGGTGCCGGTGCGGTTGATCCGCTCCAGCAGCAGCATGATGTCCTGGCTGGTCTCCGGGTCCAGGTTCCCGGTGGGCTCGTCGGCCAGCAGCACCAGCGGCCGGTTCACGAACGCGCGGGCGATGGCCACCCGCTGCTGCTCGCCACCGGAGAGCTCGTTGGGCAGCCGGTTCTCCTTGCCGTCCAGGCCGACCATCTCCAGCACCTCGGGCACGACCCGCTTGATGGTGCGCTGCGGCTTGTTGATCACCTCGAGGGCGAAGGCGACGTTCTCGGCGACCGTCTTGTTGCGCAGCAGCCGGAAGTCCTGGAAGACGCAGCCCATGGTGCGGCGGAGCTTGGGCACCTGCCACTTGCTCATGGTGCTCAGGTTCTTGTCGTTGACCTTGATGACGCCCTTGGTGGGGCTGTCCTCCTTCAGCAGCAGCCGGAGGAAGGTCGACTTGCCCGAACCCGAGGACCCGATGAGGAAGACGAACTCGCCCTTGTCGATCTGCATCGAGACGTCATCCAGAGCCGGCCGGGGGCTGGTCGGGTAGATCTTGGTGACGTGTTGCAATTCGATCACGAGGCGCCACGGTACCTGCCGCGAGGCCCGGCACGGCCCCTCCGCACGGCGTGCCCCGAAGCTGTGTGCGCGCAGAGTGACGAGCGGGCCACCGACCGCCGCTACGACGCGCACGGAGCGTCGGCGTCCAGCCCGGGTTCCCACGCGTCGTGTGGCCGTTCTCTCCCCCGCGCCGCCCCTCCCGTGCCTGGGTCAGCGGCCCGGGGCGGGAGAGTCAGGCGGCCTCGGCGTCCTGCCGCCGCCGCCAGCGGATGCCGGCCTCGATGAAGGCGTCGATGTCGCCGTCCAGCACCGACGCCGGGTTGCCGGTCTCCACCTCGGTCCGCAGGTCCTTGACCATCTGGTACGGGTGCAGCACGTAGGAGCGCATCTGGTTGCCCCAGCTGCTCCCCTCCCCCTTGAGCGCGTCCATCTCGGCGCGCTGCTCCTGCTGGCGGACGACGAGCAGCCGGGCCTGCAGCACCCGCAGCGCGGCCGCCCGGTTCTGGATCTGGGACTTCTCGTTCTGGCAGGAGACGACGATGCCGGTCGGGATGTGGGTCATCCGGACGGCGGAGTCGGTGGTGTTGACGCTCTGCCCACCGGGGCCGGAGGAGCGGAAGACGTCGACCCGGATCTCGTTCTCGGGGATGTCGACGTGGTCGGTCTGCTCGACGACGGGCAGCACCTCGACCCCGGCGAAGGAGGTCTGCCGGCGGCCCTGGTTGTCGAAGGGCGAGATGCGCACCAGCCGGTGGGTGCCCTGCTCGACCGAGAGGGTGCCGTAGGCGTAGGGCTGCTTGACCGCGAAGGTCGCCGACTTGATGCCGGCCTCCTCCGCGTAGGAGACGTCGTAGACCTCGGTCGGGTACTTGTGCCGCTCCGCCCAGCGCAGGTACATGCGCAGCAGCATCTCGGCGAAGTCGGCGGCGTCCACGCCCCCGGCCTCGGAGCGGATGGTCACCAGCGCCTCGCGGGAGTCGTACTCGCCCGACAGCAGGGTGCGCACCTCCAGCTCCTCGATGGCGGTGCGGATGCTGGTCAGCTCGCGCTCGGCCTCGGCGGTGGTGGCGGGGTCGTCCTCCTCCGCGGCCATCTCGTGCAGCACCGCGACGTCGTCCAGACGGCTGCGCAGCTCCTCGACCCGGCGCAGGTCGCCCTGCAGGTAGGAGAGCTTGGAGGTCAGGGCCTGTGCCGCCTCGACGTCGTTCCAGAGGTCCGGGGCGGCGGCCTGTTCCTCCAGTTCGGCGACCTGCTTGCGGAGGTCGTCGACGCGCAGCACGGCCTCGATCGACGCGAGGGTCGTGTTCAGTTCGTCCAGGACGACGGAGAAGTCAGCGGCCACGTCGATCGAGGGTAGTGCGCCGGGCGCACGGGTACCTGCACCCGGCATGAGCGAACCCCGCAAGGACCGGAGCCGGACGGAGTACGAGCAGGGACTGCCCGACCACCACGACCCGACCGCGGGCATCGGCGGGGCCGCCCCCGCCCGGAGCGCGCTGACGCTGCGGCTGGTGCTCGCCGCCTTCGGCCTGGTGATCTGCACGGTGTTCGGGATCCTCGCGCTGAACATCGACCAGGTGCCGGTGGTCTTCCCGATCGTGCTGTTCGTGCTGGCCGCCGTCGCGCTGGTCGACCTGGTGGTGGTGGCGCGCCGCAAGCTGCGCGGCGAGCCGGGCTGAGCCCGGCGGTCAGCCCGGCGGCAGGTGCTCGGCACCGCGGCCGGCCACCCGCCGGCGCAGCCACGCGGTGAGGTCGTCGGCGGGCATCGGGTGCCCGATGTGGAAGCCCTGGGCGTAGGTGCAGCCCAGCTCGGCGACGAGCGCGAGCTGGTCCGCGGTCTCCACGCCCTCGGCCAGGCTCTGCATCCCGCAGGCCGAGGCCAGGCCGACGACGGCGGCGATCGCCGCGGCCGACTCGCTGCGGCGCACCCGGGTGCCGGCGATCAGGCTCCGGTCGAGCTTGAGCAGCCCGGCGGGGATGGAGACCAGCTGGCTGAGCGAGGAGAAGCCGCTGCCGAAGTCGTCGATGGAGACCTCGACGCCGGCGACCCGGAGCTGGGCGAACTGCGCGGCGGCGCGCAGCGGGTCCTCGGCGACGCTGGTCTCGGTGAGCTCCAGCAGGAGCCGCTCCGGCGGCAGCCCGGCGGCGGTCAGCGCGTCGTCGACGTCGGCGACGAGCGTGCCGGTGGCGAAGTGCGCGGCGCTGATGTTGACCCCGGTGACCAGCGGCAGGCCGAGCCGGTCCCAGGCGACGGCCTGCCGGGTGGCCTCGGCCAGCACCCACTGGGTCAGCCGCACCACCACCCCGTTGTGCTCGGCGGCGGGGATGAAGTCCGCGGGCATGAGCAGCCCTCGCTCGGGGTGCTGCCAGCGGACCAGCGCCTCCACGCTCTTGACCTCACCGCTGGGCAGGTGCAGCACCGGCTGGTAGTGCAGCACCAGCTGCCCGGCGTCGATGGCCTGGCGCAGCTCGCCGGCGACCAGCACCTTCTGCCGGACCGCCGAGCGCAGCTCGGGGGTGAAGACCCGGACGCGGTCGCGGCCGCCGGCCTTGGCCGCGTACATGGCCAGGTCGGCGTCGCGGACCAGGTCGGTGGAGCGCACCTCCTCGTTGCCGGCGGTGGCGATGCCGATGCTCACGCTGAGCCCGGTGATCCGCTCCCCCGCCAGCTGGAAGGGCTCGTCGAAGGTGCGCCGGAAGCGCTCGGCGAGGGTGAGGGCGCCGTCGACGTCGCAGTCCCGGCAGAGCACGACGAACTCGTCGCCGCCGAGGCGGCCGACGGTGTCCTCCGCCCGGGTGCGCCCGGTGAGCCGGGCCGACAGCTGCCGCAGCAGGTGGTCGCCGACCTCGTGGCCGAGGGTGTCGTTGACGTCCTTGAAGCCGTCGACGTCGAGGAAGAGCACGGTGACCGGGCCGCGGTCGGGCCGGGCGAGCTCGGCGGTGATGAGCTCGTGCAGGTGGGCCCGGTTGGGCAGCTCGGTGAGGTGGTCGTGGCGGGCCTGCCAGGCGGAGTCGCGCTCGGCACGGACCCGGGAGGTGACGTCGGTGTGGGTGACCACCACCCGGCCGGCCTGATCGGCCCGGGCGGCCTGCAGGTGGTACCAGCGGACCCCCGCGGGGGTGGGCAGCGCGTAGTCGGTGGCGACGGTCTCCCGCCGGCCCTCCGACAGCGCGGTGAGCTCGGCGATCCGCCGCCGGTTCCGGGCGTCGTCGCTGAGGCCGAGGATCAGCTGGAAGTAGTTGCCCCCGACCCCGACGCGCAGGTCCTCCACGCCGAGCACGTCGGCGACGTCGGTCCAGCCGGAGTTGGCCAGCAGGATCGTCCCGTCGGTGTCGATGAGGACCGTGGGCGAGGGCAGGGCGTCGAGCACGCCGGCGAGCAGGCCGGCCTCCAGCTGGCCGTCGTGGCGGCGTTCGTGCACGTCGGCGGGGAGGAGCGAGACCCTGGTCGCTGGGGGCACGTACACCTCCGGGCTGTGGGTCGTCGGGCGCCGCGGATCCGGTCCCGGTGTCACCGAGACCATCGGCGCCACCGTTCCGAGCATGAAGCACGTCGTGCCGACACGCCCGCAAAGAGTGACCGACGACGCGCCCGGGCGGTGCCGCCGCGTGTACCCGGACGCTGCCACCGGGTAGGGATCACGGCATGAGTGGATCGACGACGATCGAGCTCGGTGGCGAGGAGTACCTGGTGCACCGCGACGGCGACGTGCTCCGGCTGGGCCGCCAGGTGGGTGGGGACACCGTCTGGCTGGACGACCTCGAGGTCAGCCGGCTGCCCGGGCCGGCGCGGGAGGCGCTGGACCGGGGCGAGCACACCGACCAGACGCTGCAGACGGCGCTGCTGGGCGTCGTGCGGGCGGAGGTCGATCGCGGCGGCTGAGCCCGGCGGTGGATTGCGGCTTCCTTGCGGATCGCTGGAGGCGCCCGTGCGGTCGGCCTCGCAGGGTCGGGACATGGACCTCGCCACCGCCCGCGCCCTGCTCGCCGAGCTCGAACTGCACGAGGTCGAGGACCTCGACGACGAGTGGTTCGAGGCCGAGCTGGCCGAGCTGCTGCCCACCGCTTGAGCCACCTCCCCACGCACCGCACCGAGGACCGCCGGCGTTCCTCGCACTGGAGGCACCACGATGACCGTGTTCTACCGCTGCGACCAGTGCGGGGCCCAGTCTCCCGCAGAGTCCGCCGTGGGGTGGGTGGAGGTGCGCGCGCTGGGGGGTCACCCGCTGCTGACCGAGCCCGAGCCCACCCAGCTGTGCCGGCTGTGCTGGGCGCACGCCACCGCCGGACCGCCGCGGACGTGCCCGGACCCGGAGGCACCGCAGCTCAGCGAGCACAGCCAGAACCGCGACCTCGGCCAGTGACCGGTCGGGAGTGCCCGCGCGGGTGACCCAGTGCGGTGCCCCAGTGCGGTGCCCCAGTGCGGTGACCCAGTGCGGTGCCCCAGTGCGGTGCCCCAGTGCGGGTGGCTCAGTGCGGGTGGCTCAGTGCGGGTAGCCGTCCCCGCCGGCGAGCGCCGTCAGCGCGACCATCGCCGCGAACACCAGCACGGCCGCGACCAGCACGCCCGCGACGAGCACCCAGCCGCGGTCCTCCAACCCCGGCTCCTCCATGGGGGGCTGCTCGGCCGGCGGCGCCGCGGGCTCCTCGACGAGGACCGGACGCTGCTCGAGTTCGACGCTCATGACCACTCCCTGTGCGAGGTGGGCGCCGTGCGGCGCCCACCTCCCATGCTCGGGACGGCGCGGCCGCCGGGGCAGGGCCGAGGGTCCCGGTCCCCGGGCCGGAGGACCCTGCCTGCCGGTGCGAGGGGGCGCCGTCCCGGGGCCTGACGGCGCCCCTTCGCACGTCCGCACGGGGGGTCAGGTCGCCCGGGCGAGCGTCTCGGCCGGCCCGGTGCGCAGCGCCAGCCGGGTCGGCACCTCGATGGCGGCCAGCGCGACCACGACGACGACGGCGGCGGTCGCCGGCAGCAGCCACCACGGGCCGGCCGGCCAGGGGTGGCCGAGGAAGCCGACGCCGAGCAGCGCCAGCGGGACGGCCGACAGCAGCACGCCCGCCGCGACGGCGGCGAACGCGACCAGCCCGGCCTCCCGACGCATCATCGCCCGCACCTGCGCGGGCGTGGTGCCGGTCAGCCGGAGCGCGGCGAGCTCGTCGCGGCGCTGGGCGGTGGCGGCGACCAGCGCGTTGGCGATGCCCAGCAGCACGTAGCCCAGCAGCACCCCGAGGACGGCCACGTTCAGCCACACCTCCGGCGGCACGCCCTGCTCGGTGCCGGCTGCCGCGTCGTCCAGCACGACGCCGGGGCGGTCGCCGGCCAGCGCCGCGAGCCGGTCGGCGGTCGCCGCGCTGCCGTCGGTGCGCGCCAGCACCTGGTCGGCCAGGTCGGTGGTGCGGTGCCCGGCGGCCAGGTCGGCCGAGAGCGCCACCCCGCCGAACCCGAGGTCGCGGTCGTAGACGGCGACCACCCGGGGCTCGACCTCGGTGCCGTCGCCCAGGGTCAACGGCAGCTCCTCCCCCACCTCGGCCACGCCGCGGGCGACGGCGACGGTCGCGCCGGACAGGTCGGCCAGGTCGCCGTCCCGCACGCCGAGGTCGAGCACCCCCGCGGCGTCCGGGGTGAGCACGAGCGCCTGCTCGGCCTCGACGGTCACGTCACCGAGCAGGCGGGTGCCCAGCAGCACGGTGGTGGCGCTGACCGGGGCGGCGGCCTGCACCCCGGGCGTGGCCGCCACCGCGGCGGCGACGTCGCCCGGCACCCCGCCCAGGCCCGGCGCGGCGACGGCGGTGTCGGCGAGCGTGCCGGCCTCGGCGTCCTGCTCGGCGGCACCGCTCACCGTGGTCTGGGAGAAGGCGTAGGTCAGCGTGAAGACCACCGCCATGGCCAGCGTGGTGATCGCCCCGGCCGAGCGGAGCGCGTAGCCGTGCAGGTTCGCCACCGCCAGCCAGCTGGGTGCCGACGTGCCGGCGGGCAGCACCCGGACGACCCGGCCGGTGACCGCGCGCAGCAGCGCCGGCCCGGCCATCGCCAGCCCGATGGCGGCGACGAGGCCGGCCAGCGAGGTGCCGGCCGCGCCGAGCACCGAGCGGTCCAGCAGCGGGGACACCGCCAGCGGGACGGCGGCGGCGAGCAGCGCCAGCCCGGCGACGGTGCGGGTGCGCGAGGGCGTCCTCGGCCCGGTGCGCGACTCGCCCAGCGCGGTGGTCACCGGCTCCCGGGAGACCCGCCAGGCGGCCGAGCGGGCGGCGACCTGGACGACGGCCAGCACCAGCAGCACAGCGGCCAGCGCGGGCAACGGGGAGACGGTCAGCGGCAGCTCGGCGGGCAGCATGCCCAGGTGCACCAGCAGCCGGCGGAGCTGGCCGGCCAGCAGGTACCCGAGCGCCAGGCCGGGGACGGCGGCGGCGACGCCGACCAGGGACGCCTGCGTGGCGACCAGCCGGCGCACCTGCCGGGGCGTGGTGCCGACGGCGCGCAGCAGGGCGAGCTCGCGGCGCTGGCCGGCGATGCCGACGCTCAGCGCCCCGGCGACGATGAACCCGACCACCAGCAGCGGCACCCCGGCCAGCGAGCCGGCGAGCACGACCAGCAGCGAGCGGCCGGCGGCGGCCTCGGGCAGCACCAGCTCGCCGCGGGCGTCGCCGGTGGCCACCTCGAAGCCCTGCGGCTCCACCAGCCGGCGGGCGGCCGCGGCGACGTCGTCGGCGGTGCCGGGCTCGACCCGCAGGCCGATCAGGTCGACCGTGCCGGCCCGCGGGCCGTCGTCGCGCAGCATCGCGGCGGCGTCGTCCGGGAGCAGCACCCCGGCGCCGGCCGGGGAGACGACGGCGGTGACCCGGACGTCGACCGGGCGACCCCCGCCGACCACGACCTGGGCCGGGTCGCCGGGGGTGAGCCCGGCCGCGGCGGCGAGGTCGGCGCCCAGCGCGACCTCCCCGGGCCCGTCGGGGGCCGCGCCGGTGACGTCTGCGCCGGGCAGCAGGTCGACCGAGGACCAGCCGTGCCCGCCCTGCGCCGGGTCGGGGGCGTCGACGACGGCGCCGTCCCCGGTCAGCAGGGCGGCCGGGAAGCCGACGTCGGTGGCGACGCCGGTGACCCCGGGCAGGTCGCCGAGCCGGCCGGCCAGGTCGGCGGGCAGCGGTGCGCGCTCGGGCAGCGCGATCGGCAGGTCCTCCGGCACCGCGACGGTCTGGTCGGCGGCGACCAGGACGTCGGCTCCGGCGAGCCGGCCGGCGGGCAACTCCGAGCGCAGCCCGGACTCCATCAGCACGCCGGTTCCGGTGACGATCGCGGCGCCGCCGAGCACCGCGCAGAAGACCGCGACGAGCGCGGCCAGCCGGCGGCGGGCCATCGCGGTGGCCAGGCCCAGCACGGCTCAGCCCTCCCCGAGCGCGACCAGGCGCGCGGCCAGGGCCGCGGCGGTCGGCCAGTCCAGGGTGTCGACGATCCGGCCGTCGGCCATGACGACGGTGCGGTCGGCCTCGGCGGCGGCCGCCGGGTCGTGGGTGACCATCACGACGGTCTGCTGCAGCTCGTCGACCAGCTCACGCAGCAGCCCGAGGACACCGGCGGCACTGGTCCGGTCGAGGGCACCGGTGGGCTCGTCGGCGAAGACGACGGCGGGCCGGGCGACCAGGGCCCGGGCGATCGCGGCCCGCTGCTGCTGCCCGCCGGAGAGCTCGGCCGGCCGGCGGTCCAGGTGCCCGCCCAGCCCGACGCGGTCCAGCAGGTACTGCACCCACCCGGGGTCCGGCGGGGCACCGGCCAGCCGCAGCGGGAGGGTGACGTTGTCGGCGACGGTGAGCGCCGGCAGCAGGTTGTAGGACTGGAAGACGAAGCCGATCCGGTCCCGGCGCAGCTCGGTGCGCCGGGTCTCGTCGAGCCGGCTGATCTCCTCGCCGGCCAGCAGCACCTCGCCGCCGGTGGGGGTGTCCAGCCCGGCGGCGCAGTGCAGCAGCGTGCTCTTGCCCGAGCCGGAGGGGCCCATGACGGCGAGGAAGGTGCCGCGCCGCACGCTGAGGGAGACGTCGTCCAGCGCGCGGACGCCGTTGGGGTGGACCTTGCTCACCGAGCGGAGCACCACGGCCGGCTCCGGCGCGTCCGCGCGCCGGTCACCGGGGGCGGTCAGCGGGGCGCTCATCGCCGGCGGAAGTGGTCGACGACGAGTGCGGCGACGCAGGCCGCGGTGACCAGGCCGAAGGCGATGTTGAGCGCCAGCGGCAGCACGCCGAGCGAGGCCAGGCTGTTGCCGGCGACGCTGAGCGCGAGCACCACCCACAGCAGGGTGCGCCCGGGGTGGGCGCCGGTGCGGCGGGCCGGCGGGGCCTGCGGTGAGCCGTCGATGCGGTAGGGGTCGGGCACGGGGTCCTCCTGGGGGGTGAGGTGTCCCCTCGAGGTTCGTCCGGCAGGTGCTCGCTCTCGATCCCCTGACCTGGCCTCTTGCAGGTACAGCAGGCTGTACTCCTGGGTGGGTTCGCGTGACGTGGGGTCACCGGCGGACCTAGCGTCTGGGCCGTGCCGCACCCGTCGCCGTCCGCCCGCACCCGCCGGGGTGGTAGCCGGTCGGTGCTCGAGGCGCTGGAGCAGCTGGGCGGTGGCTTCGGGACGGCGCTGCTGGCCTTCTGCCTGCTGCTGTGGGTGCTGGTGGTGGCCGCGCTCTCGCTGGTCGGGGTCGGGCTGCTGCTCGTCCCGGGTGCCGTGCGGGCGGTGCGCCGGCTGGCCGACCAGGAGCGGACCCGGCTGGGCCGGTGGGGCCCGGACGTGCTCGGCCCCGGGCCGGCGCCGACGTCCTGGCGGGAGGCGCTGGGTGACCTGGCCGTCGCCCGGGAGCTGGTCTGGGTGGCCCTGCACGGCACCGCCGGGGTGGTCTACGGCCTGATCGGGGTGGCGCTGCCGATCTACGCCGTCCGGGACCTGACCTTCCCGCTGTGGCGGCCGCTGCTCAGCGGTGAGCTGGCCGAGAGCTCTCCCTGGTGGTGGCAGGTCGACAGCACCGCCGACGCGCTGGCGGTCAGCCTGCTCGGGCTGGGCTGGGCGGCGCTGACGGTCGGCGTGACGCCGCTGATGGCCCGCTTCCAGCGCCGGGTGGTGAGCCGGCTGCTCGGCCCGCCCCCGGGCACCGACCTGACCCTGCGGGTGGCCGAGCTGACCGCCACCCGGGCCGCGGCGCTGGACGCGCACCTGGCCGAGCTGCGGCGGATCGAGCGGTCGCTGCACGACGGCACGCAGAACCGGCTGGTCGCGGTCACCGTGCTGCTCGGCGCGGCGCGGCGGTCGCTGGACCGGGACCCGCCCGCGGCCGAGGAGCTGCTGGAGCGGGCGCAGGACGCCGCGGAGCAGGCGCTGGCCGAGCTGCGGTCGGTGGCGCGGGGCATCCTGCCGCCGGTGCTGGTCGACCGCGGGCTGGCCGGGGCGCTGAGCGGGCTGGCGGCGTCCAGCCCGGTGCCGTGCACGATCGACGTCGACGTGCCGGGGCGCTGCGCGGCGTCGGTGGAGGCGACCGCGTGGTTCGTGGTGGCCGAGGCGCTGACCAACGTGGCCCGGCACAGCGGTGCGTCGTCCGCGCGGGTGACGGTGCGCCGGCACGGGGACCGGCTGGCGCTCGCGGTCACCGACGACGGGCACGGCGGCGCGGTGGAAGGTGCGGGCTCGGGGCTGGCCGGGATGCGCCGGCGGGTGGAGGCGCACGACGGGGTGTTCACGCTGACCAGCCCGCCGGGCGGGCCGACGACGCTGGAGGTGGAGCTGCCGTGCGGATCGTGATCGCCGAGGACGACGCGCTGCTGCGGGAGGGGCTGGCGCTGCTGCTCCGCGCGGAGTCCCTGGACGTGGTGGCCACCGCGGGTGAGCCGGACGGGTTCCTGGCCGCGGTCGACGCGCACCGGCCGGACGTGGCGATCGTCGACGTCCGGATGCCGCCGACGCACACCGACGAGGGGGTGCGGGCCGCGGTCGAGGCGCGGCGCCGGCAGCCGGAGCTGGCGGTGCTGGTGCTGTCGGCGTACGTGGAGCAGGCGTTCGCCACCGAGCTGCTGGCCGGCGGGGCGCGGCGGCTGGGTTACCTGCTGAAGGAGCGGGTGGGTCGGGTGGAGGAGTTCCTCGGCGCGCTGCACCGGGTGGCCGACGGCGGGACGGCGATCGACCCGGAGGTGGTCGCGCAGCTGCTCACCCGGTCCCGGCCGGACGCCGGGCTGGACCGGCTGAGCGCGCGCGAGCGGGAGGTGCTGGCGCTGATGGCCGAGGGGCTGGGGAACGCGGCGATCGCGGCCCGGCTGGTGGTCACCGACGGGGCGGTGCACAAGCACATCCGCAGCATCTTCGCCAAGCTCGACCTGCCGCCCACCGACGCCACCGACCGACGGGTCAGCGCGGTGCTGCGCTACCTGGACGCCGTCCGGCGCTGAGCGTCAGCCGCCGAACGAGGCCGTGCCGCCGGCCAGCGCGGTGAGCGCGATCATCAGCCCGAACGCGGCGAGGATGGCGACCACGGCGGTGACCGGCACCAGCCAGCTGTGCTCCTGGAACAGCCCTCGCGCGTTGGGCGCGTTCTTGTCACCGCCGCCCGCGTCCGACGTGTCGGTCGCGGCGTCCTGGGCGGTGATGAGGCGCTCGACGCTGGTCCGGCGTTCGGGGTCGTTCTGGTTGACCAGCGGCTGACCGTTGCGGGTGGAGACGCGGTGGGATCGGGTCATGGGGACCTCCTGGGAGGCGGTGGCGGGGCACGGCGCGGCTCGGGCTGCCGACGGTCCTACCCCGACCGGCATCCGCTGACCCGTCTCGTGCCGAACGCCCGGTGTGCGCGAGGTGGTTGCGCACCTGCCGGGGTGTCCCGCGGCCTCGTGCCCCCGACAGCTGGCCACCGCGGGCACGTGTGACGGACCATCGCGGGATCAACGTCTGGTCGACGTCAGATCGTCATGTTCGTCCGGCAGGCTGCTGCCCATGACGGCGAGCCTCTCCCTGACCGGCACCCAGCTCTCGGGCACCCACGTCGCCTCCGTGGCCCACGACCCGCGCAGCAGCAGCGCGCTGACCCACGCCGTCGCCCGGCCCGTCGTGGACGGCCTGGACCAGTCGGTGTGCGGCGTGCTGGTCTCCGCCGTCGCCGACCAGGACTGGCTCGCCTTCGCCGGCACCGACCGCTGCCCGGAGTGCGCCCGCATCGCCGGGTGACCAACGGCGGGCGGCACCTCGGTCGGCGATCAGTCCGCCAGCAGCACCTCGGTGTCGCCCGTGTCCCGGTTCCACACGATGGCCCCGCCCTGGAAGTCGCTGCGCAGCCCGTCCGCGACCTCGTACTGCCCGCTCACCGGGTAGCCCAGCGGCCCACGCTCCCACTCCAGGCTCGCCCAGTGCCGGCGGATGGCGCCGTGGATCTCGTGGGCACCGGTGTCGGGGGTCCAGTAGATCGAGGAGCCGTCGCTGCCGGCGAAGTGGTTGTACCGGCCCACGCCGTCCGGGGTGGACCGCGTCCCGGTCACCGGGTAACCCAGCGGCCCCCGCTCCCACGCCAGCTCCGCCCAGCGGGCACGAATGGCGCCGTGGATCTCGTGGGCACCGGTGTCGGGGGTCCAGTAGATCGAGGCGCCGTCGCTGCCGGCGAAGTGGTTGTACCGGCCCACGCCGTCCGGGGTGGACCGCGTTCCGGTCACCGGGTAACCCAGCGGCCCCCGCTCCCACGCCAGCTGCGCCCAGCGATCACGGATCGCGCCGTAGATCTCGTGCGTCCCGGTGGGGGTGCCGTAGATCGAGGCGCCGCCGCTGCCGTTGAAGTGGTTGTAGCGGCCGATGCCGTCGGGCGTCGGGAGTTCGCCGGTCACCGGGTAGCCCAGCGGCCCCCGCTCCCAGCCCAGGCTCGCCCAGTGTCGGCGGATGTCGCCGTAGATCTCGTGCGCTCCGGTGTCGGGGGTCCAGTAGATCGAGGCGCCGCCGCGGCCGGCGTAGTGCTGGTACCGGCCGACCTCGTCCGGGGTCGACTGCTCCCAGGTCACCGGGGGACCGAGGAGGCCGCCGGCCTGGCCCAGCGACCGGTACGCCTGCTCGACCGGCGACCAGTTCACCGGCACGCCCTGGTTGCGGGCGGCCCGCTCCCGTTCGGCGATGAGCGGCCAGACGTTGGCCAGGCAGCCCTGCAGCGAGATGGACTGCTGCTGCATCACCGGGGCCAGCTGGCCGCCGCCCGCGCAGTCCGGGTGCCCCAGGCCGAGCCAGTGCCCGACCTCGTGCAGGATCACGTACTGCCGGTACAGCGGGAGCCCGAGCGTCCAGGAGCTCGTGCCCAGGCGCCACCGCTCGTCGTTGATGTAGACCGTCCGGCCGACCCGGCAGCTCCACGTGCTGCTGCAGCCGGGCGACGCGTTCCCGACCACGGCGGGGGACGCGAGGACGAGGTCGAAGTCGGCGCCGGAGGGGACCTGCTGGAAGGCGAGCGTGCCGCCGAGGCTCCAGC
This sequence comes from Modestobacter sp. SYSU DS0657, assembly GCF_054050925.1. Classification (NCBI taxonomy): domain Bacteria; kingdom Bacillati; phylum Actinomycetota; class Actinomycetes; order Geodermatophilales; family Geodermatophilaceae; genus Modestobacter; species Modestobacter sp. SYSU DS0657. The sequence continues at coordinate 44,548 of NZ_JBJHAG010000024.1, forward strand.
CGCGGTCGTCGGCGAGCGTCTCGGCCGCGACGGCGGTGAAGTGCCCGAGGTCGCCGGAGACCGCGCCGCGGGTGGACACGGTGTAGGTGATCGTCCGCTCTGCGGCCTGGGCGGTGCCTGGGCCCGGCACGAGCACGGTCGCGATCGCGATCAGCGCGGCCAGGACGGTCGTCGCGTACCGGTTCATCTGCCACCTCGTTCCCCGCAGGCGACGCGGTCGCGCTCCTGCGCGTCGGTCCCCGGCGGGCGTCGGCCGGGGCGCCGGGGTGCGGGATCGGTCCCACCGGGCTTCCGTTCGCACGGTAGCGAGCCGACCGGGTGATGCGCGACCCCGCCGGAGCGGCCCGGTCAGCCGTCGACGTAGCGGTCGCGTTCGACGACGGGTCAGGCCTGGCCGGCAAGCTGGACGACGGCCGCGACCAGCTGGTCGCCGTCCAGCAGCACCCGGTCGTTGTGGTCGGCGCCGGGCACCTCGACCAGGTCGCGCAGGTGGGCAGCCGCCTCGGCCACCGCGCGGCTCTGCTCGGGCGGCACCACGGTGTCCGCGCTGCCCAGCACGACCGTGGTGGGGACGTCGACCCGAGCGACCTGCTCCGCCACCGGGTCCTGGTCCCACAGCAGCTGCCGCACGGGCAGGAACGGGTAGTGGACGGCGGCGACCGAGGCCAGATCGACGAACGGGGACCGCAGCAGCAGCCCGGCGGGCGGGTGCTCGGTGGCCAGTTCGGTGACCACCGCGGCGCCGAGGCTCTCGCCGAAGTACACGATCCGGTCGGGCGGCACCCCGGCCTCCTCGACCAGGAATGACCGGGCTGCCCGGACATCGCGGGCCAGCCCGTCCTCGCTCGGACTGCCGTCGTTGCCGGCGTAGCCCCGGTAGTCGAACAGCAGGACGGCGAGCCCCTCGTCGCCGAGGGCGGCCGCGAGCGGCGCACGCAGGCCGCGGTGCCCGCCGTTGCCGTTGGCCACGAGCACCGCAGGGGCGTCCGGGTCGGCGGCGGGCAGGTACCAGGCGGCGAGCTCGAGCCCGTCGGACGTCTGCAGGACGACGTCCCGGGCGCCAGGCAGCTCGGTGGCGACAGGACCGGGTACGCCACCGGGCAGGTGGACCAGCCGCCGCTGGAACCCCCAGGCCAGCGCGAGCAGCAGGAGGGGCACGGCGAGGAGGACCCCGCCGGTGACCAGGACCGGGTGCCGCACCGCCCCAGCCTAGGGACGGGTGGCCCGGTGCCGGCGGACGTGACGGGACGTCGCAGGACCACCGCCGCACAGCAGTTGGATCGTCACCGCCGGTTGACCCGACGCCGCTGGCTGCCCCCCGGCGACCGCCGCCCGGCTGTGGAGCTCGGACCGGCGGACCGGCTGCACGCATGTCCAAGCGACCGGGCACCACCGTCCCTAGCGTCTGGGCATGACGAACAGCTCAACGACTGTGAAGGTCGCGGCGGTGCACGCCGCGGCCCCGTTCCTGGACCTCGAGGCCGGCGTGCAGCGGGCCTGCGAGTTCATCCGCGAGGCCGGCCGCGCAGGCGCGAAGCTGGTCGCGTTCCCCGAGACGTTCCTCCCTGGTTACCCCTACTGGATCTGGTCGCACACCACGAAGTACGCCGCACCGTTCTTCGCCGAGCTGTACGCCAACGCTGTCGAGCTGCCGAGCGAGGCGTCCCGGGCCCTCGGCGAAGCGGCCCGCGAGGCCGGCACCTGGGTGGTCATGGGGTTGAACGAGAAGGACGGCGGCACGCTCTACAACACCCAGGCCTACTTCTCCCCCTCCGGTGAGCTGGTCGCGCGCCACCGCAAGCTGCACCCGACCAATGCCGAGCGGACCGTCTGGGGCCGCGGGGACGGCCGCGACGTGTTCGTCGTCGACGCCGGCTTCGCGCGGGTCGGCGGGCTGATCTGCTTCGAGCACAGCATGGACCTCAACAGGTATGCACTGGCCACCCTCGGCGAGCAGATCCACGTCGCGGCATGGCCGGCGATCAACGCAACGCACGCCGACCCGAACGCCGGCAACTTCGACCACTACGCGACCACGCTGGCCGCCGCGCACGCGATCTGCGCCCAGACCTACGTGATCGTGGTGCAGGGCCGGATCAGCGAGGAGATCGTCGAGCGTCTCGGCGTCCCGGAAGGCCCCGACGCCCCCACCGTGGGCGGCGGGCTCACCGGGTTCATGGGGCCGGACGGGCGCTGGCTGACCGAGCCGCACCGGGACGACGAGGCGATCGTCTACGCCGAGCTGGACCTGGGCGTGATCGCCTTCGCCAAGTTCTTCGCCGACGGCGCCGGCCACTACGCCCGCCCGGACGTCTTCAGCTTCGGCGTCGACCGCACGCCCCAGGAGCCGCTGACCACCCAGCGGGTCTCGGCGATCGAGACGGTGCTGAGCCCTGAGGACCGGCCTCTCGCCGACCCCGAGGCGCTCACCGCCGGCGCCGTGCTCAGCACCGTCCCCCGGGGCTGAGCGACCCACCGACCCCCTGCGGCCCGGGTGGTCCCCCGTCCCCCGGGCCGCAGGGCCCACCCCGCAGGTCACCGCCCAGCCCGACCGCTCCCCTGGCTCAGCCGGTACCGGCGCGGCGAGAGCCCGTACGCCTGCCGGAACACCCGGCTGAAGTGCGCCGGGTCGGCGAACCCGCACGCGAGGGCCACCTCCGCGACCGGCACCTCGTCGGCCGTCGCAGCAACCAGCAGCTCGCGGGCACGCTCCAGCCGGACGGTGCGGACGTACTCGGCCACCGGCCCGGTCTCCGCGGCGAAGAGCTCGTAGAGGTAGCGCCGGGAGACACCGAGGACCGCGGCCACGTGGCCGGGCGCGAGCTCCGGATCGGCGATCCGCCGGCCGATGAGCTCCTTCGCCGCGGTGAGCAGGGCTGCGCGGTCCCGGTGCGCCGGCAGCCGGACCGGTGGCGCCGACCGGACCAGCCGCTCGAGCGCGTCGAGCAGCGGCTCGAGTCCGCCGTCCGCCCGCTTGCCGGTGGCGGCGTGGACCAACCCGCGGGCGACCGCCCCGGCCGCCTCGCCGGGCAGGGCGGTTCCGGCGACGGCGGCTACCCGATCCCGGCTGAGGCCGAGCGCGTCCCGTGGGATGCGGGCGACCAGCAGGCCGAACCGGACGTCGCCACTGACGCTGTAGGGCTCAGAGGTGTCGTAGACGGTCATGTCCCCCGGCCCCAGCGCGACCCGTCGCCCGTGCTGGCTGACCACCGACCGCCCGTGCAGCCCGACGGCCACCTTGTAGTGGTCGGCGCCTGGGCCATCGGCCAGCCCTCCGTCGCGGACCGCCGCGTGCGGGGTCGCCGACATCCGGCAGATGCTGACCTCGTCGACCTCCCGGGCGGAGATGACGCCGAGGATCGAACTGCCGGCCGCGGAGATGCGCATCGGCACCAGGAAGCGGGCGGTCGCCTGCTCCCACAGCCGGATCCGGACCGCGGGCGCGACACGTTGCGCGTCGAACGCGGCTCTCTTCCCGATCCCGCTCATCCAGCTGACCTCCCGCCCAACTGACGGCACGTGCTCGACCGCCGTCCGACTCGGACGCTAGCCGCGCAGTGTTGCCGTGCAGTTGCCGTGCATCGGCCGATCTCGGGCAGGAACTCGCCGATCGGTGCGACGGGCGGCGTCCGTGCCCCGCTGCCCGGTCAGCCGTCGACGTAGCGGTCGCGCTCGACGACGAACTGGCCGGTGGCGGTGTTCGCGTCGATGAACTCCGGCAGCAGCGGCACCCGCACGGTCACGGTCACGCACACGCTGAACTCCTCCCCGGCACCATCGCCGGCGTGTAGCTGCCGCGCGGCCAGGGCCGGGCGGGGCTAAGCCCCGCCCCGTCGGCCCCGCCCAGGTACTAGCCCGGCTCACCCCGTGATCCCGGTCTGCTGGCCGTCGTCCGTCCCGCTGTCGTGGCACGGTGCTGCCATGACCATCCGGTTCAGCCGCCGGCCCCACGACGTCGCGGCAGCCCGCGCCTTCCTGCTGACCACCCTCGACCGGCCGGAGGACCGGCTGCCCAGCTATGGCGAAGTGGCCGCAGCCATCGGCGCCGTAGCCCGCGGCGTGGCGCCCGTGCTCAACAGCATCGCGCGGCAGTGTCATGACAAAGGTGAGCCAGACCTGTCTGTGCTGGTCGTCTTGAGGGACACCGGTCTGCCGGGGAGCCTGGCGGGGCAGCCGGTCGACCCCGCCGACCCCACCGCCCGGCAGCGATGGCGCGAGGAGCTGGAGCGGGTGCGGGTCTTCCCGTGGCGCGACTGACAGCCCCTCACCGAACGCGCTACCGGACGAAGCTCCGCGCGGTGGGCGGCGAGCCGCTTGGGCCGGGGGTCTCCGCCGCTCGCAAGTACTGCTCGCGGAAGTGCAAGCCGAGCGGTAGGGCCGCGGGCAGCGACCGCTCGGAGTAGCCGGCGATGACGTCGTAGGGCAGCCGCACCCGCATCGCCGGTTGAGCCTCCGCTGCGTTGCCGCCGTTGGGCATTCGTCGTCGGTCCGACCCGAGCGGACCGACGACGAGTGCACACCGGCGAGCGGTCAGCCGTCGACATAGCGGTCGCGTTCGACGACGAACTGGCCGGTGGCGGTGTTCGCGTCGATGAACTCCGGCAGCAGCGGCACCCGCACGGTCACCGTCACGCACACGCTGAACTCCTCCCCGGGCACCAGCGCCGGGGTGTACTCACCCGCCGCCTCACACCCGGAGCCGGGCGGGGCGTAGGCCAGCACCACGTCGGTCGCCGCCACCGACTGGTCTGCCACCGCCACGGCCACCGCGGCCTCCGCCCGCGCCTGACCGGTGGCCAGGTCCGGCGCCGTCGCCAGTGCCCGCCCGGCCTCCCGCGCCGCCGCGTTCGCCGCGAACACCCCGCGCTGCACCGCCGAGAACCCCGCGATCACGTAGACCAGCGGCAGGAACACCACCAACGCCACGAACACGAACTCCACGATCGCCGACCCGCGCTCACCGTCCCCACCCTGACCCAGGCGGGCCCGCAGCCACCTCACCGGGCCTCCTCCACCGCACGCCCGGTCACCGACAACGGCAGCAGATCACCCAGCCCACCGATCAGCGAGGGCACCGCGCCGGTGCAGCGCACCACCACCAGCGTCAGCCCCGTCTCGTCGGTCTCCTCCACCGACGAGCACGCCAGCCCGGACGCCGTCCCCTCCGAGGTGGCCCGCGCGATCACCTCCACCGCCCGCCCCGCACCCACCTCGGCCGGCACGTCCGCGTTCGCCGCGTACCGGGCACCCTCGGCCGCGCTCGCCACGACCACGTTGCGCAGGTGCACGTAGACCGCCACCTGCAGCACCGCCAGCAGCAGCGCCAGGATCAGCACCCCGACCAGCACGAAGTCGACGACCGCGCTCCCCCGCTCGCCGTCGTCGGGATCGCCGGAGCCAGGCCGGCTACTGGACGGCCGTGACCGAGGACAGCGCATTGCTCACCGCGGTCACGATCGCCTCCCGGAACGGGATCAGGATCGCCAGCACCAACGCCGCGGTCATCACGGTGATCATCACCCAGCCCGGGACGTCGCCCCGCTCGGGCTCCCCGTCGTCCAGCCGTGCCACCAGGGCGGCGAGCGTGGTCGTGAACGCAGCGGTCAGGTACGCGTAGACGCGCATCCGTCGTCCTTCCTCTTCGGTCACCGGCGTCACTGCGCCAGCGAGACGATGCTGATCAGGCCCGGGTACAGGGCGAACAGGACGGTGACCGGCAGCACCAGGAAGACGACCGGCACCATCATCTGGATCTCCTTGCGGCCGCCGGCCTCCAGCAGCCGGCGCTTGCCGGCCTCCCGGACGTCGGCGGCCTGGGCGCGCAGCACCTCGGCCAGCGGGGTGCCGCGCTCGATGGCGACGACGACGCCGTCGACGAACCGGGCCAGCGCCTCCAGCGACGTCCGGTCGGCCAGCTCCTGCAGCGCCTCGACCAGCGGCGTCCCCGCCCGGGCCCGGCCCAGTGCGGCGCCCAGCTCACGGGCCAGCTCGCCACCGGACAGCCGGGTGACCCGGGCGATCGCCGCCACCGGGCTCTCCCCCGCCGTCACCGCCAGGGCCAGCAGCTCGGCCACCACCGGGAACTCGGCCAGCAGCAGCTCCTCGCGGCGCTGCACCTGCTGGGTCAGCCACCAGTCCCGGCCCAGCACACCACCGACCAGACCGGCCACGCACAGCAGCACCGCCGACAGCACGTTCACCGATCCGGTCAGCGCCGCGCCGACCAGGGTCAGCAGCGCGCCGCCGAGCAGGCCGAGCCCGCCCCAGACGACCTGCTCGACCCGGAAGTCCTCCACCGTGGTCTCCGCACCCAGCGCGTCGAGCCGCCGGCGGACGGCGACCCGGCCACCGAGCAGCCGGTCGACGTGCCGGGCGCCGTCGACGAGCACCGGGGCGAACACCCGCCGGGCCGCGGTGAGCATGCCGGGCTGGGTCGCGGTGCCCAGCAGCCGCGACGGCGCGGGGGTGTCGTGCACGTAGGGCGCGAGCCGGTCGACCAGCCGCACCTGCCGGAACGGCGGGGAGAACGAGACCGCGAGCAGCACGCCGCAGGCCAGGGTCAGCCCCAGCAGCATGCCCAGGACGCCGGCCGTCACGACGACACCTCGCCGCTCCGCGGCCCGTTCGCTCCGCTCCTCACTCGCTGTGCGCCGGCTCGCCTCCGCGCTCGCTCCGCTCCTCGCTCGCTGGCGCTCGCTGCGATGCTCACTCGCTGTCGGCTCGGCTGCTCGCTGCGATGCTCACTCACTGGAGCACCCGGACGTCCTCGGGCAGCCGCCCGATCCGCTTCATCAGCCGGTACGCCACGACGCACACCGCGCCGCCGGCCAGCAGCAGCACCAGGCCGGTCGGGGTGTCGTAGGCGGTCAGCGTCTGCTGCTGGGTGGCGAGCAGCAGCAGCACGGCCCAGGGCGCGGCCACCGCGAGCCGCGCGGCCTGCACGACCCAGCCCTGCCGGGTCTCCAGCTCGGCGCGGGCGCGGGCGTCCTCGCGCAGGAAGGAAGCGAGCGTGCGCAGCACCCGGCCCAGGTCGCTGCCGCCGACCTCGCGGGCCACCCGCAGGGTCTCCACGATCCGGTCGCCGACCGGGTCGGCGAGGTCGTCCTTGAGCCGGTCGAGCGCGTCGTTGAACCGCCCGGACGACCGGTGGTCGGCGGCGAACCGGGCGAAGGCGGGCCGCAGAACCTCCGGCCCGCGCACGGCGAGCGCGCCCAGCGCCTCGGGCAGCGACAGGCCCGCCCGCACCGCCGAGGCCAGGTTGTCGACCACCTCGGGCCACACCTCGCGCAGGTCGGCCCGGCGCCTGGCGGCCAGCCGGCGCACCAGCAGGTGCGGGACGGCGGCGCCGAAGACCCCGAAGACCGCGCTGATGCTCACCGTCGCCGTGGTCAGCAGCACCAGGACCGCCGTCACCAGACCGAGCCCGACCTGCAGCGCCACCAGCTGCGCACCGTTGATGCCGGTGAGCCCGGCGGCGGCCAGCAGCTGCTGCCGCCGTCCCGGGCCCCGACGGTCCGGACGGCGCTGCGGCGCCCGCGGCCCCGAGCGCCAGATCAGCAGCAGGCCGACGCCGAGGGCCAGCCCGATCAGTCCACCGGGGACGGTCACGCTTCCCCCAGCAGCGCGGCCAGGTCGAAGCCCGCAGCCGCGAACCGCTCGGCGTGCGGCGGGTAGCCGTCGGCGCGCACCAGCCGGCCGTCGCGAGAGGTGAAGACGTCGGCGGTCTCGACCACGCTGCCCTCGGCCCGGCCCGGCAGCGCCACGATCTCCCGCACCCGCCGCTGGCCGGAGGGATCCGTGCCGACGTGCACCACCAGGTCGACGCTGGAGGCGACGGTGGGGACCACGAACGCGTGGCCGATGTTCTCCCCGGCCAGCAGGGGCAGCGTGCACATCTTCACGACGGCCTCGCGGGCGCTGTTGGCGTGCAGCGTGCACATGCCCGGCAGGCCCGAGTTCAGCGCGATCAGCAGGTCCAGGCACTCCTCCTGGCGCACCTCGCCCACCACCAGCCGGGAGGGGCGCATCCGCAGCGCCTCCTTCACCAGCCGGCGCAGCGGGATCTCCCCGGCACCCTCGAGGTTGGCCTGCCGGGTCTGCATCGCCACCACGTCGGGCAGCGGGATGCGCAGCTCGAAGACCTCTTCGCAGGTGACCACCCGCTCCCGCGCCGGGATCGCCGCGCACAGGCAGTTCAGCAGCGTCGTCTTCCCCGCCTGCGTGCCGCCGGCGACGAGGATGTTCAGCCCGGCCGCGACCGCCGCCTCCAGGAACCGCGCTGCCTGGGTGGTGATCGTGCCGAGCGCGACCAGCTCGTCGAGGCTGTGCGCCTGCAGCACGAACTTCCGGATGTTCACCGCCATGTGCCGCCGGGTGACGTCGGGGATCACCACGTGCAGCCGCGACCCGTCGGGCAGCATCGCGTCGACGAACGGCGTCGACATGTCGGTCCGGCGACCCGAGGTGCGCAGCATCCGCTCGACCAGGTCGGCCAGCTCCCCGGCGCGCAGCACCGTCGTCGTCAGCTCCGACCGGCCCCGCCGGGCGACGAACACCCGCCCCGGCTCGTTGACCCAGATCTCCTCGACCTCCGGGTCGTCGAGGAAGCGCTGCAGCGGCCCGTAGCCGGCCACCCGGTCCAGCACGTCCCGGACGACGGTCTCCGGGTCACCGATCGGCGGCAGCGCCGAGGACAGCGACCGCTCCGAGTAGTCGGCGACGACGTCGCGCACCAGCACCCGGACCGGCGCCGGGTCGGCGAACGGGTCGAGCCCGCGCCGGCGGATCAGCTCCCGCACCTCGCCGTCGACGACGTCGACCGCCGAGCCCAGTACCGGCACGATCCCCCCGTCGAACAGCCCAGATGCCTGCAGAGTGCAGCGACTGTAAGGGGAGACCACGTTCCGGCGGGGAGCGCCTGTGGACGAAGCGTGACCGGTTCACCCGGCACTTCACCCGTTCAGGCGACCGGCCGGGCAGGATCGCCTGACACCTGACTACAGCCGCCGTAACGAGCCCACCGCTGCGAGGTGGACCGCCTGGTCAGCCGGCCAGGACGACGCCGTCGACGGTCGGGGCGCCGTCCACGGTCAGCGGGAGGCCGGCCCGGTCGACCGCCACGCGAACCTCCGCCGGGTCGTCCGCGCCGTCGACGACCGAGGCCAGCTCGCGGTAGGCGGCGAGCTGCGCCTGCACCTCACGGGCGGTCGCGCCGTCCCCGGCCAGCTCCGCCCGCTGCTCGGCCCGGGTCAGCAGCTCGACCTGGGTGGCGAGCGGGGCGAGTGCGGCCCGCTGCGCGGCGGCGAGCTCCGCCGCACCCTGGTTGCGCGCCAGCTGCGCATCGGCCGGCGCAGCGGTGGAGCCGCACCCGGTGAGCGCGAGGGTGGCAGCGACGAGGGCGGTGCGGAGCGAGGGAGTGCGCATGGTGCCTTCCGGTGTCGGTCCGGCCCCAGCGGCCAGGACCGCTCGATGCCCCCCTCGACCGTGCACAACCAGATAGCGAACCACCGATCACCCGTCGGAGGGAGGCCGGTCGGCCCTGGACCGGAAGGCAGGCTGCGGCAGGATCGGGGCATGACCGCCGCCGACCCCCGCACCGCCCCGACCACCCGCGAACGGCCGCACCCGATCTGGAGCGCCGTGGTCGGGCTGACCTCGCTCGGCGTGCTGCTGCAGGGCCTGTGGGCCGGTCTCTTCCTGCGCCCCGACGCCGACGGCAGCACCTGGTACACGCTGCACCAGCGCGGCGCCGAGATCACGCTGACCCTGGCCGCGATCGCCACCATCGCCGCCGTGCTCTGGCTGCGGCACCGCCGCGACCTGCTCATCGGGACGGCGCTGCTGCTCGCGCTGCTGGTCGTCGAGTACTTCCTCGGCCGGTCCGGCGACGGCAACCTCCCGCTGCACGTGCCGCTGGCGATGCTGCTGCTGGGCCTCGCCGTCTGGCTGCCGATGGCCGCCCGGCGCCGGTAGTCAGCCCCCGTGACCTCCGGCGGGCAGGTGACCGCGCTCGTCGCGGCCGTCCGGGGTGCGCTGGCCGCGGCCGGCGACCCGGAGCGGGGCCGCAGCCAGCAGGCCTACCTCAAGACTCCCGAGCCCTGCCTCGGGGTCCGGCTGCCGGAGGTCCGCCGGATCGTCCGGGCCGCCGCCACCGAGCACCCACCCCGCTCCGCCCCCGAGGTGCGCCATGCCGCGGAGCTGCTCTGGCGCGACGCCGGCAACCGGGAGGAACGGCACGCCGCGATCGCGCTCACCGGCCTGCCGGCAGCCCGGGGCGCCCTCGAACTGCTGCCGCTGTACCGGGAGATGATCACCACCGGATCCTGGTGGGACCTCGTCGACGGGGTGGCCCCGCGCATCCGCGACCTGCTGCTCGCCCACCCGGCGGCGCTGCGGCCGGTGCTGCGCGGCTGGGCCCGCGACCCCGACCGCTGGCTGCGCCGCAGCGCGATCACCGCCCAGCTGGGCGCCAGGCACCGCACCGACACCGCCCTGCTGGCCGAGGTGATCGAGGCCAACGCCGCCGACCCGGAGTTCTTCGTCCGCAAGGCGATCGGCTGGGCGCTGCGCGACCTCGCGAAGACCGACCCGGCCTGGGTCCGGCGGTTCCTCGCCGAGCACGGCGACGAGCTCAGCCCGCTGTCCCGCCGGGAGGCGGCCAAGCACCTGACGAACTGAGACTCAGTGCGCGGCGCCCTTGCGGCGGTGCACCGTGAGGTTCATGACCAGCACGATCAGCGCCCCGACGACGAGCCCGATCAGCGCGCTGGCGAGGGTGTTGACCAGCCAGCCCACCACCGAGCCGAGCGCGCCGGTGGCGTCGGCCGCCGCCTCCTCCAGGTGGTGCACCACCCCGTAGACGGCGTGCAGCCCCAGCTCGTCGCTGCCCACGAGCAGGATGTGCCCACCCACCCAGAGCATCGCCGCGGTGCCGACGACGGTGAGCAGCGCGAGCACCTTCGGCATGGCCGCCACCAGCCCCCGGCCGAACCGGGCCACGCCCGCACGCGGCAGCTGCGCCAGCTTCAGCCCGACGTCGTCCATCTTCACCAGCAGCCCGACGAACCCGTACACCGCCACGGTGATCAGGACCGCGACGACCGCCAGGATGACCGCCCGGGCCACGAACCCCTGGTCGATCACCTCGTTCAGCGAGATCACCATGATCTCGGCGGACAGGATGAAGTCGGTGCGCACGGCGCCGGAGACGATGGTGTCCTCGTCGGGGAGCGCCCCCTCGTCCGTGGTGTGGTCGTCGTGGTGGCCCGCGACCTTGGCCCACAGCTTCTCCGCGCCCTCGTAGGCGAGGTAGCAGCCGCCGAGCATGAGGATCGGGGTGAGCAGCCAGGGCAGGAACTGGCTGAGCAGCAGCACCGCCGGCAGCAGGATGAGCAGCTTGTTGCGCAGCGACCCCAGCGCGATGCGCCGCACGATCGGCAGCTCCCGCTCGGCCGCCAGGCCGCGCACGTACTGCGGGGTGACGGCGGCGTCGTCGACCACCACGCCCGCCGCCTTGGCGCTCGCCCGCCCGGCCGCCATGCCGACGTCGTCGATCGAGGCCGCCGCGGCGCGCGCCAGCACCGCCACGTCGTCCAGGAGCGCTACCAGTCCACCCGCCACCACAAGTCCTTCCGGTCGGTCAGCGGAGCGTGCTGACCCCGACATCTTGCGGTGTCGCGCCGATCCCCGCTCGCGCGCCGCGCGCGAGCGGGGACCGGTGCAGCGGTCAGAAGGTGATGACCAGCCGTCCGCGCACCCCGCCGGCCTCGAGCCGGCGGTGCGCCTCGGCGGCCTCGGCGGCCGGGAAGGTCTCCGCCAGCCGCAGGGTCAGCACGCCCTTCTCCACCGCCTCGCGCAGCCCGTCGAGCTTCTCCTGCTCCTCGGCGTACTGGCCGACGAACACCGGCGTCACGTGCAGGTCGCGCTCGCCGTTGCCGGCGTAGCCGCGGACCGTGGTCACCTGCCCGCCGTCCTTGACCGCGGGCAGCACGGCCTCGTTCTGCACCGCACCGTCGGCCAGCCCGTCGACGCCGTCGGGGAACTGCTCGCGGATCCGGTCGGCGACGTCGTCCCCGCGCCGGACGACGACGTCGGCACCGAGCTCGCGGACCAGCTGCTCGTCGGCCTCCTTGGCGTCGGCGACGACGGTCAGCCCCTCGGCCTTGGCCAGCTGGATCACGTACCCGCCGAACGCCCCGGCCGCGCCGGTGACCGCCAGCACCTGCCCGGGCTGCAGCGCCATCGCGTCCAGCGCCTGCCGCGCGGTGAGCCCGTTCATCGGCAGGGTCGAGGCCGCGGCGTCGCTGGCGCCGGCCGGCACCCGGGCGATCGACCGCGCCGGCAGCACGATGTCCTCCCGGTAGGCGCCGTGCTGCCCGCTGGGCACCACGATGCCCATCACCCGGTCGCCCACCTGCAGGTCGGTCTCCACGCCCTCGCCGATCTCGGCGAGCACCCCGGCGAGGTCCATCCCCGGGATGTACGGGAACTCCTTGACCTGGTCGCGCTCGGCGTACCAGCCGCTGCGCAGCGCGGTGTCGGTCGGGTTGACCGTCGCCGCGGTCACCCGCACCCGCACCTGCCCGGGGCCGAGCGGCTCCTGCGGGACGTCGACCAGCTGCAGGGCCTCGGGCCCACCGAACTCCGTCACTCCGACTGCTCTCATGCCCTCCGGCCTACCCCACCCCTCGTGCCGGGCACACCGGACGACCACGTGGCGGAAACCACGCGACTCACAGCCGGGGCGTAGGTCGGCCTGGGCGCAGCTCCAGCGGCGGGCCCGACGGTTGCCGCATGCCATCGCTCCCCCTGGCGGGCGACGCGCCCGCCCGCGCCGTCGAGAGCCCGCGACCCGTCGTGGACGTCGTCGTCCCGGTGCACGACGAGGAGACCGACCTCGGTCCGTGCTTGCGCCGGCTGCACACCCACCTGTCCACCCAGCTGCCCTACCCGTTCCGGATCACCGTGGCGGAGAACGCCAGCACCGACCGCACGGTGGAGGTCGCCCGCGCCGTGGCCGCCGAGCTGCCCGGCATCGAGGTGCTGGAGCTGCCCGAGGCCGGCCGCGGCCGGGCACTGCGCGCCGCCTGGCTGCGCTCGGACGCCCCGGTGCTCGTCTACATGGACGTCGACCTCTCCACCGACCTCGCCGCGCTGCTACCGCTGGTCGCCCCGCTGATCAGCGGCCACTCCGACCTCGCCATCGGCACCCGGCTGGCCCCGTCGTCGCGAGTGGTGCGCGGCGCCAAGCGGGAGGTGATCTCCCGCGGCTACAACCTGCTGCTGCGCGGCGCGCTGGCCACCCGGCTCTCCGACGCCCAGTGCGGGTTCAAGGCGATCCGGGCCGACGTCGCCGCCCGGCTGCTGCCGCTGGTCGAGGACACCGGCTGGTTCTTCGACACCGAGCTGCTGGTGCTGGCCGAGCGCAGCGGACTGCGGATCCACGAGGTGCCGGTCGACTGGGTCGACGACCCGGACAGCCGGGTCGACATCGTGGCGACGGCGAGGGCCGACCTGGCCGGCATCGTGCGGATGCTGCGCGCACTGGCGACCGGCCGGCTGCCGGTCGCCGAGCTGCGCGCCCAGCTGGGCCGCGGCCCGCTGCCCGGTCCGCTGGCCGACCCCGTGCCGGGGGTGCCGGCCGGCCTGTTCGGCCAGCTGCTGCGCTTCGCCACCATCGGTGTGCTGTCCACGCTGGCCTACCTGGTGCTGTTCGTGCTGCTCCGCGGGGTGGTCGCCGCCCAGCTGGCCAACCTGGTCGCCCTGCTGCTCACCGCGGTGGCGAACACCGCGGCCAACCGGCGGCTCACCTTCGGCATCCGCGGCGCCCCCGGCGCCGGCCGCGCCCACCTGCAGGGGCTCGTGGTCTTCGGCCTCGGCCTGGCCCTGACCAGCGGCACCCTCGCCGTCCTGCACGCGGTCACCCCGACGCCGTCGCGCGGCACGGAGCTGCTGCTCCTGGTCGGCGCCAACGCGCTCGCCACGCTGCTGCGCTTCCTGCTGCTGCGCGGCTGGGTGTTCCGCGCCGACCGCGCCGCGAGCCGCACCGGGTCCCGGTCCGAGACCCGCACCACCGACCCCGAACCCGCCTCCCCGGCGCTGGAGACCTCCCGATGACCACCACCGTCCTGCCGCCGGCCGCATCCCCCGCGCCGGCCGCCCCCGCCCGCCCGTCCCGGGCCCGTGCGGCACTGCGCGGCCGCGCCGCCGACCCGGCCTGGGTGCGCCCGGCGCTGCTCGCCCTGCTCGCCGCCACCGGGCTGCTGTACCTGTGGGACCTGGCCGCCTCGGGCTGGGCGAACGCCTTCTACGCCGCGGCCGTGCAGGCCGGCTCGGAGAGCTGGACGGCGTTCTTCTACGGCTCCTCCGACGCCGCCAACGCGATCACCGTGGACAAGCCGCCGGCGTCGCTGTGGGTGATGGCGCTGTCGGTGCGGCTGTTCGGGCTGAGCTCGTGGTCGCTGCTGGTGCCGCAGGCGCTGATGGGCGTGGCCACCGTCGGGGTGGTGTACCTGGCGGTGCGCCGCGTCGTCGGCCCCGGCGCCGGGCTGCTGGCCGGCGCGGCGATGGCGCTGACCCCGGTCGCGGTGCTGATGTTCCGCTTCGACAACCCCGACGCGCTGCTCGTGCTGCTGCTGACCCTGGCGGCCTACGCGCTGACCCGGGCGCTGGAGACGGCCAGCCGGCGGTGGCTGATCGCCGTCGGCGTGCTGATCGGGTTCGCGTTCCTGACCAAGACGCTGCAGGCGATGCTGGTCGTGCCCGGCTTCGCGCTGGTGTACCTGGTCCTGGCGCCGACGACGTTCCGCCGCCGGGTGGTCGACGTGCTGCTCACCGGGCTCGCGCTGGTGGTCAGCGGCGGCTGGTGGGTCGCGGTGGTGGAACTGGTGCCGGCGTCGATGCGGCCCTACATCGGCGGCTCGCAGACCGACTCGGTGTGGGAGCTCATCTGGGGCTACAACGGCCTGGGCCGGCTGACCGGCAACGAGACCGGCAGCGTCGGCGGCGGTGGCGGCTGGGGCGAGACCGGGCTGGGCCGGCTGGTCAACAGCGAGATCGGCGGTCAGGTCGCCTGGCTGCTGCCCGCCGCCCTGGTGCTGCTGGTCGCCGGGCTGGTCGCCGTCGGCCGGTCGCCGCGCACCGATCTCCGCCGCGCGGCGCTGCTGACCTGGGGCAGCTGGCTGCTGGTCACCGGCCTCACCTTCAGCCTGATGGCCGGCATCTTCCACGCCTACTACACGGTGGCCCTGGCCCCGGCGATCGCGGCGCTGGTCGGCATCGGCGGCGGGCTGCTGTGGCAGCGGCGGAGCAGCTGGTGGGCGCGGATCGTGCTCAGCCTGACCCTGCTGGGGACGGCGCTGTGGTCGTTCGTCCTGCTCGGCCGCTCGGCGGACTTCCTGCCCTGGCTCCGCTGGGTGGTGCTGGTCGCCGGTGTGCTCGCTGCGCTCGGGCTGCTGGTCGCCCACCGGATGGGCCGGGCGGTGGTGGCGGCGGTGCTGGCCGTGGGCATCCTGGCGGCGCTCGGTGGCCCGGCCGCCTACGCGGTGCAGACCGCCGGGACGGCGCACACCGGGTCGATCCCCTCGGCCGGGCCCACGGTGAGCGGCGCGGGCTTCGGTGGCGGCCTCGGCGGTGGCCCGGGCGGCGCGATGGGCGCCGGGCCGGCCGGGCAGGGCGGCCCCGGCGGCACGATGCCCGGCGGGCAGGGCGGCTTCGGCGGGCAGGGCGGCTTCGGCGGGCAGCCGCCGACCGGCCAGGCGCCGGGACAGGCACCCGGCCAGACCGGCACGACCGGCGCCCGGGGCGGCGGGGCGGGCGGTGGCATGGGCGGGCTGCTCGGCGCCGCCGATCCCAGCGACGAGGTGGTCGCCGCGCTCGAGGAGCAGGCCGACTCCTACACCTGGGTGGCCGCCGCCGTCGGCTCGAACAACGCCGCGGGGTACCAGCTGGCCACCGGTGAGCCGGTGATGGCGATCGGCGGCTTCAACGGCAGTGACCCCTCCCCGACGCTGGCGGAGTTCCAGCAGTACGTCGCCGACGGCCAGGTGCACTGGTTCATCGGCGGCGGGATGGGGATGGCCAGCGACGGCGGCAGCAGCGCGTCGGCGGAGATCGCCGCCTGGGTCGAGGACACCTTCCCCGCCCAGACCGTCGACGGCGTGACGCTGTACGACCTCGGCGGAGCCACCGGCTGACCCTCCCCGCCGGCAGTCGTGGGGGGGGGGGGGGGGGGGGGGGGGGGGGGCGGGCGGGGGGGGGGGGGGGGGGGGGGGGGGGGGGGGGGGGGGGGGGGGGGGGGGGGGGGGG
>NZ_JBJHAG010000025.1:0-60401 GCF_054050925.1 Modestobacter sp. SYSU DS0657
TCGGGGGGGACCTCGACCACGATGTCGGCGACGGCCACCCCGTTCCGGCGTTCCAGGACGTCGACCGAGACGATGTCGATGCCGACCGCGCCCAGCGCGGTGGCCACCGCGCCGAGGATGCCGGGCCGGTCGGGCACGACCAGCCGCAAGAGGTAGGACACGTCGATCCTCCGGTGCAGTCCGGGTGCGGGCCGATCTCCGTCGATCGCGGGCAGGTGCAGCCTCCCGCATGGAGGGCCCGGGCTCCAACCCCGGCTCGCACAGGCGCCCGTCGCCTCCCACGTACAGTGGCGGGGTCGTGGACGTGGGCCCCAGCGGGCCCGGCCGGCTGACGGAGTGGGGTCGCAACAGAGCATGAGCAGCATCTCGCGGGACGACGTCGCGCACCTGGCGCGCCTGGCCCGGTTGGCGGTGACCGACGACGAGCTCGACCGGTTCGCCGGGCAGCTCGACCAGGTGCTCGCAGCGGTCGCCCGCGTCGGCGAGGCCGCCGTCGGCGACGTCCCCCCGATGACCCACGCCGTGCCGCTGACCAACGTGCTGCGCGCCGACGAGGTCACCCCGAGCCTGCCCCGCGAGGCCGTGCTGGCCGCCGCGCCCGCCGCCGAGGACGACCGCTTCCGCGTGCCGCGCATCCTGGGGGAGTCCGAGTGAGCGACCTGACCGCCATGGACGTCGCGGAGCTCTCCCGCCGGCTCACCGCCGGTGAGGTCAGCGCCGCCGAGGCCACCCGCGCCCACCTCGACCGGATCGCCGCCGAGGACGGCGCCCTCGGCGCCTACCTGCACGTCGACGGCGAGGCCGCGCTGGCCGCCGCCACCGCCGTCGACGAGTCGCGTGCCGCCGGTGCCGAGCTGGGCCCGCTGGCCGGTGTCCCGGTGGCGCTGAAGGACCTGGTCGTCACCGAGGGCGTGCCCACGACCAGCGCCTCGAAGATCCTCGAGGGCTGGCGGCCGCCCTACAGCGCGACCATCGCCACCCGGCTCGCCGAGGCCGGCACCGTGCTGCTCGGCAAGACCAACATGGACGAGTTCGCCATGGGCTCCTCCACCGAGAACTCCGCCTACGGCGTCAGCCGCAACCCGTGGGACCGCGACCGGGTCCCGGGCGGCTCGTCCGGTGGGTCCAGCGCCGCCGTCGCCGGCCACCTGGCGCCCTGGGCGATCGGCACCGACACGGGTGGCTCGATCCGCCAGCCGGCGGCGCTCACCGGCCTGGTCGGGCACAAGCCCACCTACGGCTCGGTCTCCCGCTACGGCCTGATCGCGTTCTCCTCCAGCCTCGACCAGGCCGGGCCGATGGCCCGCACGGTCCTGGACGCCGCCCTGATGCACGAGGTCATCGGCGGCCACGACCCGCGTGACTCGACCAGCATCGACAGCCCGCTGTCCGGGCTGGTCGACGCCGCCCGCGCCGGTGCCGCCGGTGACCTGAGCGGCGTTCGCGTCGGTGTCGTCCGCGAGCTCGGCGGGGACGGGCACGCCGACGGCTACGACCCCGGCGTGCTGGCCCGCACCCGGGAGGCGGTCGAGCTGCTCGCGAGCCTGGGCGCGGAGGTCACAGAGGTCTCCTGCCCGTCGTTCGACCTCGCGCTCCCGGCCTACTACCTGATCGCCCCCAGCGAGGCCTCCAGCAACCTGGCCCGCTACGAGGGCGTCCGGTTCGGCCTGCGGGTCGGCGACGACGGCAACCGCGACCTCGACGAGGTCATGGCGCTCACCCGGGAGCAGGGCTTCGGCCCGGAGGTCAAGCGGCGGATCATCCTGGGCACCTACGCGCTGTCCAGCGGCTACTACGACGCCTACTACGGCCAGGCGCAGAAGGTCCGCTCGCTGATCTCCCGGGAGTTCACCGCCGCCTTCGCCGGCGTCGACGTGCTGGTCAGCCCGACCAGCCCGACCGTCGCCTGGCCGCTGGGCGCCCGGGTCGAGGACCCGATCGCGATGTACGCCGCCGACCTGTGCACCCTCCCGGCCAGCCTGGCCGGCCTGCCGGCGATCTCGGTGCCCAGCGGCCTGTCCGAGGGGCTGCCCGTCGGCCTGCAGGTCATGGCGCCGGCGCTGGCCGACGACCGCTGCTACCGGGTCGCCGCCGCCCTCGAGGCCGCGCAGGACGCCGCCCGCGGCCACCGCCTGCTCGACGAGCTGCCGACGGCCGCCGGGACCCCGGCGTGAACGGCCCGCTGAAGGCAGCCTGGGGGCTGACCGCGTTCGTGATCGTCGCCGGGATCGTGCTGTGGGCCGTCACCGACCGCGCGATCTTCGCCGTCTTCATCGGCCTCGGCCTGCTCACCGCGGTCGGCGCCTGGTTCACCGGGCGCACCGCACCGACGCAGGCGGGGCCGACCAGCCCCTCGTCCTCTCCCGAGGAGACTCCGTGACCATGACGCACACCGGCGACCGGCTGGTCGAGTTCGACGACGCCGTCGCCCGCTACGAGCCGGTGATCGGCCTGGAGACCCACGTCGAGCTGGGCACCGCCTCCAAGATGTTCTGCGGCTGCTCGACCACCTTCGGCGCCGAGCCGAACACCCAGACCTGCCCGGTCTGCCTCGCGCTGCCCGGGTCACTGCCGGTCGCCAACGCCGCCGCCATCGAGGCGACCATCCGGATCGGCCTGGCGCTGGGCTGCCGCATCGCGAACTGGTCGCGGTTCGCCCGGAAGAACTACTTCTACCCGGACATCCCCAAGGGCTTCCAGACCAGCCAGTACGACGAGCCCCTGTGCACCGCCGGCCACCTCGACGTCGAGGTCGACGGCCAGACGTACCGGGTGGAGATCGAGCGCGTGCACCTGGAGGAGGACACCGGCAAGAACCTGCACGTCGGTGGCGCCACCGGGCGGATCCACGGCGCCGACCACTCGCTGGTCGACTTCAACCGCGCGGGCATCCCGCTCGTCGAGATCGTCACCCGGCCGGTGCCCGGCGCCGGCGCCAAGGCCCCCGAGGTGGCCCGCGCCTACGTCACCGAGCTGCGCGAGATCCTGCTGACCCTCGGCGTCTCGGAGGTGCGCATGGAGCAGGGCAACCTGCGCTGCGACGTGAACACCTCCCTCGCCCCGGTCGGCAGCCTCGAGTGGGGCACCCGCACCGAGACCAAGAACGTCAACTCGCTGCGGTCGGTCGAGCGCGCCGTCCGGTACGAGATCCGCCGTCAGGCCGCCCTGCTGGACGACGGCGGGACGGTGCGCCAGGAGACCCGGCACTTCCACGAGGACACCGGTTCGACCTCACCCGGGCGCAGCAAGGAGGAGGCGACCGACTACCGGTACTTCCCCGAGCCCGACCTGGTGCCGCTGGCGCCGGACGCCGACTGGATCGAGCGGCTGCGCGCCGCCCTGCCGGAGCTGCCCGCGGCCCGCCGAGCCCGCCTGCAGGAGGAGTGGGGCGTCTCGGCCACCGAGATGACCTGGCTGGCCAACGCCGGTGCCCTCGGCCTGGTCGAGCAGACCGTGGCCGCCGGGGCCACCCCGGCCGACGCCCGCAAGTGGTGGCTGGGTGACCTCGCCCGCCGGGCCAACGAGCTCGGGGTCGAGCTCGGCCAGCTGGCGGTCACCCCGGCCCAGGTCGCCGAGCTCACCGGCCTGGTCGCCGCCGGCACGGTGAACGACAAGCTCGCCCGGCAGGTGCTCGACGGGGTGCTCGCCGGCCAGGGCGGTCCGGCGCAGGTCGTGGAGGCGCAGGGGCTGGCGGTGATGGGGGAGTCCGACGAGCTGGTCGCCGCCGTCGACGCCGCCATCGCCGGTGCCCCCGACGTCGTCGAGAAGGTCCGCGCCGGCAAGGTGCAGGCGCTGGGTGCGCTCGTCGGGCAGGTCATGAAGGCCACCCGCGGCAAGGCCGACGCCCCCACGGTCAAGCGCATGCTCGAGGAGCGCGTGCTCGGCTCCTGACCGGCCTACCGTGGCCGCGTGGCGCTGCCGGCCGTGGAGCTGCGCCCGCTGACGCGGGCGGACTTCGGGCTGCTCGGCCGGTGGCTGGCCGAGCCGCTGGTCGCCCGCTGGTGGCACCACGAGTGGGGGCTGGACGCCGTCGAGCGGGACTTCGGTCCTTGCGTCGACGGCACGGAGCCCACGCAGGTGCACCTGGGGGTGCACGCCGACGAACCGTTCGGCCTCGTGCAGCTCTACCCGATCGCCGCCTACCCGGAGTACGTCGTGGAGCTGGCCCCGGTCTGCCCCGTCCCGCCGGGCGCGCTCAGCATCGACTACCTCATCGGCGAACCGGCGGCCCGCGGCCGCGGGCTGGCCGCCGCGATGATCGCCGCCGCGGTCGCCCGCGGGTTCGCCGAGCACCCCGACGCGCAGGACGTCCTGGTGCCGGTGGCGCTGGGCAACACGGCGTCCTGGCGGGCGCTCCAGCGGGCCGGCGCCACGTGGTACGCGGCGGGTGAGCTGGCGCCGGACAACCCGGTCGACCCGCCCGACCACGTCGTCCACCGCTTCACGCGGCGGTAGCCGCCGGCTACAGCGGCGAGCTGGCCCCCGACGACGGCGGGGTCACCCGCAACACCTTGTCGTCGTCCTCGGCGGGCTCGCCGAGGCCGTCCCGGTTCGAGGTGGTGATCCACAGCGCGCCGGCCGGGTCGACGGCGACGCTGCGCAGCCGCCCGTAGCGGCCCTCCAGGAACGACTCCGGCTCCTCGACCGGCTGGCCCGCCTGGTCCAGTTGCACGATGGTCACCCGCTCGCCGTCCAGCGCGCCGAGGAACACGTACGGCCCGCTGACCGCGCAGCCGCCCAGCCCACCCTCGGCCGCGGGCACCTCCAGCACCGGACGGGTGCCCTGCGGACCGACATCGCCGTCGGGGCGGACGGCGTCCAGCGCGTCGGGGCCGGTGGCCGCCTCGTCGGTGGCGTACACCCGCTCGTCGGCGCCGACGCACAGCGCGGTGACGTCCCGGTGGCCGCGGGAGGTGACAGGCCCGGCGCCCACCGGCTGGCCGAAGACGTCGACGGCGAGCACCTTGCCGGCCAGCGAGGCGGGGTCGGCGGCGAGCGCGGGGTTCCCCGTGTCGCCGGTGCCCACGTAGAGCGTGCCGTCCGGGCCGAAGACGAGGCCGCCGCCGTTGCCCGTCTCGCCGCGCGGGATGCCGGTGAGCACCGGGTTGGGCGTGCCGCCGATCGGGAAGCGGACCACCCGGTTGTCGGTGGCCGTCGAGACGTACGCGTAGAGCAGCCCGTCCTCGGGGAAGGTGGGGGACAGCGCCAGCCCGAGCAGCCCGCCGTCGCCGGCGGCGTCGACCGGCAGCACCATCAGCTCGCGGGCCGGCGAGCGATCGGGGAACACCTGCAGCAGCCGGCCGCTGTCCCGTTCGCCGACCACGGCGGTGCCGTCGGGCAGCACCACCAGCCCGGTGGGGACGGCGAGCCCGGTGGCGACGACGTTCGGGTCGCCGTCGGCCTCCTCCTGCTGGGTGCCGGGCGTGGAGGGTTGCCCGGGGATCGGGGCGGGGGCGCTCTCCGGCGGCGGGCCAACCTGCGGCGGCTGCCCCTGAGGGATCTCCCGGAACGGCCCGGACGGGGTGTACCCGCCGCCGCACCCGGTCAGCGCCGCGCCGCCGAGCAGGGTGCCGGCGAGCAGGGCGCCGGCCAGCCGGGTGCGCCCACGCGCCGTCCGCCGTCCCACGCCCGCCACAGTACGGCCCGCCGGTCCGCGGTGCGGTCGCCCGAGCGGGCCGCCGGGGCCGCTGCGCCCTAGGGTCGGGAGCCGTGCCGGAGACGTCCCCGCCCCTGCTGGAGCTCGGCCCCGACGAGACGCTGCACGTGCTGGTGCCCTCGCGCGCGCTCGCCGGTGCGGTCGAGGCGCTGTCGCCGCGGGTGACGGCGCACCGCTTCGACCCGGCCGACGGCCTGCCCACCGGGGCGGCCACCCGGGCCCAGGTGCTCGTGCCCCGCGGTGGGTCCGAGCCGACCCGGGAGCTGCTGGACGCGCTGCCGGACCTGCGCCTGGTGCAGCTGCTCAGCGCGGGCGCGGAGAAGTTCGCCGGTCGGCTGCCCGACCGGGTGGTGCTGTGCAACGCCCGCGGCGCGCACACCCCCGCCACCGCCGAGTGGGCGGTGGCGGCCACGCTCGCCGCCCAGCGCGGGCTCCCGTCCTTCACCCGGGCGCAGGACGCCGGCCGCTGGGCGCCCGCCACGCACCACTCCCTGGTCGGCGCCCGGGTGCTGGTCGTCGGCGCCGGCGACATCGGCCGGACCATCGGCCGCATGCTCGCCGGCTTCGACGTCGAGCTGACCTGGGTCGCGCGCACCGCCCGCGACGGCGTGCACGCGATGGACGAGCTGCCCGGGCTGCTGCCGCACGCCGACGTCGTGGTGCTCATCGTGCCGGTCACCCCGCAGACCACGGGCATGGTCGACGCCCGCTTCCTCGCCGCGATGCGGGACGGTGCCCTGCTGGTCAACGCCGCCCGCGGCGTGGTCGTGGACACCGACGCCCTGCTGGCCGAGCTGCACCGCGGGCGGCTGCGCGCGGCGCTGGACGTCACCGACCCCGAGCCGCTCCCCGACGGGCACCCGCTGTTCGCCGCCCCGGGGCTGCTGCTGACCCCGCACGTGGCCGGTGACGTCCCCCTCACCGAGGCCCGGGCGACCGCAGCGGTCACCGAGCAGCTCGCGCGCGTGCTCGCCGGCCGGCCCCTGGAGAACGTCGTCCACGACTACTGAGAGGACCCCGTCCTCCTGACCGCTCGCAGGCTCGGGGTGAGCCTCGGGACGGGGCCGCCCTGCCCCCCCCACCGCCCGCAAGCTCGCGGCGGGCCCCTGCAGCCGGGCCGCCGTCGCCGACCGGGGGAGCTGCCGCCTGCCTCCGGCACGGACGGGTCCTGATCGCGGTCCGATCACGACACTGGAACTTTTCTTGACGCCCGTCACATCCCCTTCTAGTTTCCCTGTGACCTCAACCACTCCGGCAACGATGCCGGCAGGGGCAGTCCGGCGGGTGGGCCCGCCGCCGAAAGGGGATCCCATGAAGCACCGCACCCGCTCCGTGCTGGCTGTCGCCGGCTGCGTCGCCCTCCTGTCGGCCTGCAGCACGGAAGCGCCCGAAGCCAGCGGCGGCGGTGGTGGTGGCGACGGGGACGACGTGCAGACCGGCAACGGCGTCACCGACGACACGATCAACGTCGGCATCCTCACCGACCTCTCCGGTCCCTTCGCCGTGAGCGCCCCGCTGCACGTGAGCCAGATCCAGGCCTACTGGGACCAGGTCAACGCCGACGGCGGCGTCTGCGGCCGGAACGTCGAGGTGCAGGTCCAGGACCACCAGTACGACCCGCAGCGGGCGGTCGCCCTGTACCGCAGCATGGCGCCGAACGTCGCTGCGCTGCAGCAGGTGCTCGGCTCGCCCGTGGTCGCGGCGCTGCTGCCGCTGGCCGAGGAGGACGACCTCTACGTCGGTGGCATGGGCTGGTCCAGCGTCGTCCTCGACTACCCGAACGCCCAGATCCCCGGCACCACCTACAGCATCGAGAGCGCCAACGGGATCGACTACCTCGTCGACGAGCTCGGGCTCTCCGAGGGCGACAAGGTCGGCGTCGTCTACTTCACCGGCGACCTCGGCGGCGATTCCCTGGCCGGGGCCGAGTACGCGGCCGAGCAGCGCGGCCTGGAGATCGTGGCGCAGCAGATCACCCCCGCCGACACCGACCTGTCCGCCCAGGCGTCCGCGCTGAGGGAGGCCGGGGTCTCCGCGGTGATCCTCGGCGCCGCGCCGGCCCAGCTGGCCTCGCTGGCCGCCGTCCTCTCCTCGCAGGGGCTCGACGTCCCGCTGCTGGGCAACTCCCCGACCTACAACCCGTCCCTGCTGGACGGGCCGGCCGGGCCGGCGCTGCTGGAGAACTTCTACTTCCTGAGCAGCATCGCCCCGTACAGCGCCGACGAGCCCGGCGTGCAGGAAGCCGTCGCGCTGCACCAGGAGGCGGCGCCCGACGTCCCGGCGGGCTGGGAGATCCCGGCGGGCAACGCCGAGGCCATGCTGCTGCACGAGGCCATCGAGAACGCCTGCGAGGCCGGTGACCTCACGCCCGCGGGCATCGTCGCGGGGATCCAGCAGACCACCGACCTGGACACCGGCGGGATCCTCCCGGGCGCGCTCGACTACTCCGAGGAGGGGCAGCCCCCGCTGCGCGAGGTGTACCTCCTCCGCGCCGACGCCGAGGCGCCGGGCGGGCTGCGGATGGAGGACACGATCCTCGGTCCCAGCGCCGAGAGCTACACCTTCGAGTGACCGCCGGCCCCGGCCCGGGCCCAGCGCCCGGGCCGGGACCTGGCGGCTCGATGGCCTTGCCGGCAGTCCTCCCGCCCCGGTGCCCGCGGCCCGGCGGGTGGTGTCTCCCCGTGGCCCCGGCCACCTGCCCGACCCCGTCCCGCTGAGAGGTGCCCCGTGCCCGATCCCCTCCTGACCGTGGAGGACCTCGCCGTGACCTACGGCGGCGCCGTGCAGGCGCTGCGCGGGGTCACCCTGCAGGTCGACGCCGGCTCGGTCGTGGCCGTCCTCGGCAGCAACGGTGCCGGGAAGACGACGCTGCTGCGTGCGGTGTCCCGGTCCCTCGGCGGCGTGGGCGGTGCCGTCACCGGCGGCCGGATCCGGTTCGACGGGCAGGACCTCGCCCGGCACGACTCCTCCTGGGCGGTGCGCGCCGGCCTGGTGCAGGTGCCGGAGGGGCGCCGGATCTTCCGCGACCTCACCGTCGAGGACAACCTGCAGGCCGGCGGCTACACCGTCGGCGACGCCAAGGCGCGCCGGCAGGCGCACGAGCGCGTCCTCGAGCTCTTCCCGGTGCTGGCCCAGCGCCGGGACCAGCGGGGCGGCCTGCTGTCGGGGGGCGAGCAGCAGATGCTGGCGATGGGCCGGGCGCTGATGACCTCGCCGAAGCTCCTGCTGCTCGACGAGCCCTCTCTCGGACTGGCACCCCAGCTGGTCGAGCAGATCGGCGACATCATCAGCCAGATCCACTCCCAGGGGACGTCGGTGCTGCTCATCGAGCAGAACGCCGCCATGGGGCTGCGCGTGGCCGACCGCGCGTACGTGCTGGAGACCGGCGCGGTCACCGCCTCGGGCCCGGCCGCGGAGCTGGCCGCCACCGACGAGATCCGCAGCCGCTACCTCGGCGTGACCGACGCCCCGACCCTCGAGGGCGGCCGGCCCGACACCGGGGCCACCGGGGCCACCGGGGCCACCGGGGCCACCAGGACCGCCGGGGCCACCGCGGCGTCCGGAACGGTCGGCCGGCAACGGCCGGCCAGCCCCCAGCGGCTGACCATCGACCAGCTGACCGTCCGGTTCGGCGGGATCACCGCGCTGTCGGAGGTCTCCTTCACCGTCGAGCCCGGCACGATCCAGGCGCTGATCGGCCCCAACGGTGCCGGGAAGTCGACCTGCATCAACGTCCTCGGCGGCGCCTACCGGGCCACCAGCGGCACCGTCCACTACGGCGACGTCGAGGTGACCGGCAGCCCGCCGCACCGGCTCGCCGAGCTGGGTGTGGCGCGCACCTTCCAGAACATCTCGCTGGCCCTGGAGCAGACCGTCGAGGACAACCTGCTCGTCGGGCGCCACCACCTGATGCGCGCGGGCGCGGTGTCCGACGCGTTGCGGCTGCCGCGGGCCCGGCGGGAGGAACGGGAGCACCGGGCGGCGGTCCGGCGGACGGCCGAGCTGCTCGGGATCGACGGCCTGCTGCAGCGGGAGGTGCACACCCTGTCCTACGGCGACCGGAAGCGCGTCGAGCTGGGCCGGGCGCTGGCCGCCGAGCCCACGCTGCTGCTGCTCGACGAGCCGGTGGCCGGGATGACCCACGGCGAGTCGGTCGAGATGGCGGCGGTCATCCGGGCCGTGCAGTCCGAGCTCGGGCTCTCGGTGCTGCTCGTCGAGCACGACATGCCCTTCGTGATGGGGCTGGCCGCCCACATCACGGTCCTCGACTTCGGACAGCGCATCGCCGAGGGGACCCCCGCGGAGGTCCAGCGGGACCCCGAGGTGCTGCGCGCCTACCTCGGAACGGCGGCGGCATGAGCTACCTGCTGACCCAGCTGGCCAACGGCGTCTCCTACGGCCTGATCCTGGGCCTGATCGCCGTCGGCTTCGTCATCGTCTTCACCGCGACCGGCGTGCTGAACTTCGCGCACGGCTCGATCCTGCTGGCCGGGGCCTACCTGGTCGCCGTGCTGAAGGACCCGATCGGCTTCTGGCCGGCGGTCGTCGTCGGGGTGCTCGGCGCGGCCGTGCTCGCCGTGCTGGTCAACGCGGTCCTGGTGCGCAACCTCGCCGAGTCCGACCCCGGGACGGCGGCCACGCTGACCCTCGCGGTCCAGGTCCTGCTGCTCACCGAGCTGACCCGGCGGATCGGCAACCGGGTGCTCACCAACGGCGCTCCGTGGGGCGCCGACGTCGTCACCCTCGGGCCGGTGACCCTGCCGACCAGCCGCGCCGTCGCGGCGGGGGTGGCGGTCGTCGCCTTCGCCCTGCTGTGGTTCCTGTTCGCCCGGACCCGGGCCGGGGTCGCCATGCGGGCGGCCGCCAGCGACGGCGAGACCGCCTCCCTGATGGGCATCCGGCTCTCCCGCACCGGCGCCACCGGATGGGCCCTCGCCGGCGCGCTGGCCGCGCTGGCCGGCATCTTCCTCACCTCGTTCCCCGCACCCGGGGTGGCGCCGAGCGTCGCCCTCACCGCGCTGGCCGCCATCCCGGCCTGGGTGCTCGGCGGGTTCGACTCCGTGGTGGGGGCGATCGTCGGCGGCCTGGTCATCGGGATCTCGGTCGCGCTGGTGGTCGGCTACGAGTCGCACCTGGAGTTCCTCGGCCGCGGCCTGGGGGAGGTCGTCCCCTACGTGGTGATGATCGCCGTCCTGCTGGTCCGGCCGCAGGGGCTGTTCGGCAAGAAGGAGGCCGTCCGTGTCTGATCTCGCGCGCCGCCTCCCGGTGCTCCTCCCCGCCCTGGTGGCCGGGGTCGTGGCGCTGGCGCTCCCGTTCGTGCTCTCCGACTTCTGGCTGCAGACCGGGCTGTTCTCGATGGCCGCGGTGGTCGCCGCGATCGGGCTGACCCTGCTGGTCGGCACCGCCGGCCAGCTGTCCCTGGGGCACGCGGCGTTCGCCGCGCTGGGCGCCTACGTCTACGCCTGGGCGGCCGGCCCGGTCGACGGACGGGCCGCCGGGCTGGGCCTGCCCCCGGTGCTGGCGCTGGTGCTGGGCGGTCTGGTGGCGGCCCTGGCCGGTGCGCTCTTCAGCCCCATCTCCGGTCGGCTGCGCGGCATCTACCTGGGCCTGGCCACCCTCGGCCTGGTGTTCCTGGCCCGGCACGTCATGCTCAACCTCGAGGACGTCACCGGCGGATTCAACGGCCGCAGCGTCGAGGCGCTGGCCGTCCCGGGGTTCAGCTTCAGCGACAACGAGCCCGACTACCTGGCCGTGGCCGGCGTGGAGTTCGGCGGGCTGCACCGGCTCTGGTACGTCTTCCTGGTCGTCGCCGTGGCCGCAGCCTGGATCGGCCGCAACCTGCTGGCCAGCCGCACCGGCCGGGCCTGGATGAACGTCCGGGACAGCGAGACGGCCGCCGCGGCCATGGGCATCCACGTCGCCCGGGCGAAGGCGACCGCGTTCATCGTCTCCTCTGCCTACGCCGGGATCGGTGGCGCCCTGATGGCGCTGGCCTACGGCCGCATCTCACCCGACGTCTTCACCTTCCAGCTGTCCATCGACTTCCTGATCATGATCGTCCTGGGCGGCGTGGGCACCATCGCCGGCGCGGTCATCGGGGCCGTCTTCGTGGTGACGCTGCCGCTGGTGCTCACCCAGTACAGCTCGGCGCTGCCGTTCCTGGCGCTGCCCGGGTCCGGTGGCGTCGACGCCGGCACCCTGGCCCGGTTCCTCTACGCGATCGCGATCATCCTCGTGCTGCTGTTCCTCCGCGGCGGCCTCATCGGGGGCATCAACCGGGTCCGCCACCGCCGCCGGCCGCCGGACAGCAGCGGCCTGCCCCCGGTGGCCGGGCCGACCGGCCGCCCGGACGACGCCGGGACCGCGGTCCGACCCGGTGTCCCCACCGCGTCGGAGAGCCCCTGAGGCGCCGCTGACGGCTGGGTCCCCGGCTCAGGGCGCGGGGATCCGGCCGTCGGTCAGCGCGGCCAGCCGGGGCAGGTCCCGGGCGCGCAGCACCGGGAGGCGCACCTGGCTGCCGCCGGCCGTCACCAGCCAGAGCGCGCGGTCCTCGGCCACCCGCACGCCGGCCAGCTCGGCCCAGGTGACCAGCCGCCGGCCCACCAGGGAGCGGACGGTCATCCCCTCGGGGCCGACGTCGACGCCGACCCGCAGCACCCACGCGGCGAGCACCAGCGGGACCACCAGCAGGAGCAGCAGCCAGGGCGTGGCAGCGGCCAGCGGCAGCACGCCGACGGCCAGCAGGCCCACCGGCAGCAGCGCCGTCCGGCTCATCCGCATCCGCGCCGTCCCCACGTCCGCCGATGCTCCCAGACCCCGGTCAGCCCGCGGCGAGCCGGGCCAGCCGGTCGGCGGCGTCGGTGCCGGGCGCGGCGGTGTAGACCACCAGGTGGACCCCGGGGGCGTCGGCGGGGGTGAGCTGGTGGTGCTCCAGCACCAGCTCACCGACCTCGGGATGGGCGAAGCGGCGCTCTCCGGAGGTGAACCGGTCGACGTCGTGGCTGGCCCAGCCGGCCCGGAAGTGCTCGCTGGCCGCCTCCAGCCGGGCCACCAGCCGGACCACGGCCGGGTCGTGCAGCCGGCCGCCCACCTCGGCCCGGAACTGGGTGAGGAAGCGGCGGCTGTCGGTGGTCCAGTCGGCGAGCAGCCCGCGCACCCGGGGGTCGGTGAAGACCAGCCACAGCAGGTTCCGGTCGCCGTCCGCGGCGTCGGCGGCGCCGGGGTAGAAGCGTTCGTAGGCACGGTTCCAGCCGACGATCGACCAGTCGGGCGTGATCGCGTAGGCGGGGGAGGGGCCCAGCGCGTCCAGCAGCCGCTGCAGGTGCGGCGGCAGCCCGCCGGCGCTGCCGGCTGGGACGGCGGCGGCGTGCCCGGCCAGGCGCAGCACGTACTCGTGCTCGGCCGCCGACATCTGCAGGGTGCGGGCCACCGCGTCGACCACCTGCCGGGACGGGCGGATGTCGCGGCCCTGCTCCAGCCACGTGTACCAGGTGTGGCTCACCCCGGCGAGCAGCGCCACCTCCTCCCGGCGCAGCCCGGGTGTGCGGCGCGCGCCGGCTCCGGGCAGCCCGACGGCGGCCGGGTCGACCTGCCGGCGGCGCGACCGCAGGAAGGCGGCGAGCTCCTCGCGCGGGGTGCCGGGCACGGGTGTCCTCCTCGGGGCGGGCGAGCACCTGGGTGGTGGTGCCGGTACCAGCATGGACTGCATCTGGGGCAGGCGGACGGACCCGCCTAGCATCGCCGGCGTGACGACCGTCGAAGACCGACCCGAGCAGACCCCCGCCGTCGACATCAAGCCGCGCAGCCGGGCGGTGACCGACGGCGACGCCAAGGCCCCGGCCCGGGCGATGCTGCGCGCGGTGGGCATGGGCGACGACGACTTCGCCAAGCCGCAGATCGGCGTGGCCTCGTCCTGGAACGAGATCACCCCCTGCAACCTCTCCCTGGACCGGCTGGCCAAGAGCGCCAAGGAGGGGGTGCACGCCGCCGGCGGGTTCCCGCTGGAATTCGGCACCATCTCGGTCTCCGACGGCATCTCCATGGGCCACGAGGGGATGCGCGCCTCGCTGGTGTCCCGCGAGGTGATCGCCGACTCGGTGGAGACGGTCATGTTCGCCGAGCGGCTGGACGGCTCCGTCCTGCTGGCCGGCTGCGACAAGTCGCTGCCCGGCATGCTGATGGCCGCCGCCCGGCTGGACCTCGCCAGCGTCTTCCTCTACTCCGGCTCGACCCTGCCGGGGAAGCTGGGTGACAAGGACCTCACGATCATCGACGTGTTCGAGGGCGTCGGCGCCTGCGCGCGGGGGCTGATCACCCGCGAGGAGCTGACCGCGATCGAGAAGGCCGCCTGCCCCGGTCAGGGCTCCTGCGGTGGCATGTACACGGCCAACACCATGGCCAGCGTCGCCGAGGCGCTGGGCATGAGCCTGCCCGGCAGCGCCGCCCCGCCGGCGCCGGACCGCCGCCGCGACGACTACGCGGTGAAGTCCGGCGAGGCCGTGGTCGAACTGCTCCGCAAGGGCATCACCGCGCGGCAGATCATGACCCGTGAGGCGTTCGAGAACGCGATCACCGTCGTCATGGCGCTGGGCGGCTCCACCAACGCCGTCCTGCACCTGATGGCCATCGCGCACGAGGCGCAGGTCGAGCTGACGCTCGAGGACTTCAACCGGATCGGTGACCGCACGCCGCACCTGGCCGACGTGAAGCCCTTCGGCCGGTTCGTGATGACCGACGTCGACCGGGTCGGCGGTGTGCCCGTCGTGCTGCGCGCGCTGCTGGACGCCGGCCTGCTGCACGGTGACACGCTGACCGTCACCGGCAAGACCATGGCCGAGAACCTCGCCGAGCTCTCCCCGCCGGACCCCGACGGCGCGATCATCCACGCGATGGGCGAGCCGATCCACCGCACCGGTGGCCTGACGATCCTGCGCGGGTCGCTGGCCCCCGACGGCGCGGTGGTGAAGTCCGCCGGCTTCGACACCGACGTCTTCGAGGGCACTGCCCGGGTCTTCGACGGCGAGCAGGGCGCGATGGACGCCGTCACCGACGGCACGCTGCAGGCCGGTGACGTCGTGGTCATCCGCTACGAGGGCCCCAAGGGCGGCCCGGGCATGCGGGAGATGCTCGCGGTGACCGGCGCGATCAAGGGCGCGGGGCTGGGCAAGGACGTCCTGCTGCTCACCGACGGCCGGTTCTCCGGGGGCACGACCGGTCTGTGCGTCGGGCACATCGCACCCGAGGCCACCGACGGCGGCCCCATCGCGTTCGTGCGCGACGGCGACCCGATCCGGCTGGACCTGGCCAACCGCACCCTGGAGCTGCTGGTCGACGACGACGAGCTGGCCCGCCGCCGGGAGGGGTGGGCCCCGCCCGCCCCGCGCTACACCACCGGGGTGCTCGGCAAGTACGCCAAGCTGGTCGGCTCGGCCGCGCAGGGGGCCGTCTGCGGCTGACGCCGCCCGGACCGCCTGCCGCCCCCATGGGGTGAGACCCGTCCGGCGAGCCGTTCGGTCGGGCGGGTCCGGGGCCGACAGTTCCCGGTGTGGAGGAGACGCGCCGGCGCGCACCCGGCTGGTGGCCGCCGGCTGCCCTGGGGCTGATCGGGCGGGCCACCGGCCTGCTGCTCGGTGCCGCCGTCGCCGCGGTCGCCCTCGCCCTCCTCGCCGGTCTCCTGCCGTCCCGGGCGGCCGGAGCCGCGCTGCTCGGCTGCCTGGCCCTGGAGCTGTGGCGCCGTCGGCGCGCCGCCCGGGACCGGCCCCGGGCGCTCGCCCGGCTGCTCCGCTCGGAGTCGTTCGCCCGGTCCCTGGTGCACGCCGGCAGCGATGCGGCGCTGGTCCTCGACGGCACGCTGCGGATCGCCTGGACCGCCAGCGGCCTGGCGACGACGACGGCGTGGGGCGCTCCGCTCACCGGCTGCCGCCTGGTCGACGCGGTGCACCCGGACGACGCGGCGGGGGTGGCCTCCTGGCTGACCGGCCCGGCGTCCGGCGGTGGCGGGCCGACCGGGCTGTGCACGTTCCGGCTGCCCGCGCCCGGGGTGGGCTGGCGGGTGCTCGAGGCCGGGGCCACCGACCTGCGCGCCGACGCGGAGGTGCGGGCGCTGGTGCTGCACTGCCGGGATGTGACCGCGCGCCGGGACCGGGAGCGGGAGCTGAACTCGCTGGCGTTCACCGACCCGCTCACCGGGTTGCCCAACCGGGCCGCGCAGCTGCAGGCGCTGGCGGAGCTGCTCGGCCGGCCGGGCCGCGAGGCCCGGGCCGACGAGGTGGCGCTGCTGGTCATCGAGGTGCAGGGGCTGCGGGAGGCCGGTGAGCAGGCCGGCCGGGACGTCGTGGACGTCGCCGTCGCCGAGGTCGCTCGCCGGCTGCGTGCCACGGTGCGCACGGGGGACCAGGTCGCCCGGGTCTCCACCGCGTGCTTCGGCGTGCTCGCGCACGGCACCGGCGACGAGCCCGACCGGCTGGCCGCACGCTGCCTGGCCGTCATCGAGGCGCCGATCGGCACCGACGCGGGGCTGGTCGACCTCACCGCCGCGGTCGGGGTGGTGCCGCTGCCCCCCGGGCTCACCGTCCGCGAGGCCAGTGACCGCGCCGACCTGGCCGTGCTCGACGCCCGCGCCGCCGGGCCGGGTTCGGTGCGCCGTTACCACCCGGGCTTGACCGCCACCCGGGACCGCCGCGACCGGCTGCGCCGTGACCTGGTCGGTGCCCGCGAGCGCGGCGAGCTCACGCTCGTCTGGCAGCCCATCGTGGCGCTGGCCGACCACCGGGTCACCGGGGTGGAGGCGCTGCTGCGCTGGCGGCACCCGTTGCACGGGGAGGTGCAGCCCGAGGAGTTCCTGCCGGTCGCCGAGCGCGCCGGTCTGCTGGTGGAGCTGCAGCGCTGGCTGCTGCACTCGGCCACCGTCGACGTGCAGCAGCTGCCCCAGCACGGCCCCGCGCCGCTCCGGCTCGGGGTCAACGTCTCCGCCGCCCACCTGGCCGCCGGCACGCTGGTCGGAGACGTCACCGCGGCCCTGGCCCAGAGCGGCCTGGCCCCCGAGCGGCTCGTGGTGGAGATGCCGGAAGCGGCCCTGGACGGGTCGCACGTGATCGACGACGTGCGGGCGCTGCGGCTGATGGGGGTGCACCTGGCCCTCGACGACTTCGGCAGCGGCCGGTCCGCCCTGCCGCGGCTGGGCCAGCTCCCGGTCGACGTGCTCAAGCTCGACCGGGCGATGCTGGCCGCCGTCGACCGGGACGCCTACACCCGGGTGGTGTGCGAGTCCGTCGTCGGCCTGGGGGCGTCGCTGGGCATCGACGTGGTCGCCGAGGGGGTGGAGACCACCAGTCAGCTCGCCGTCCTCGAGGGCATCGGCTGCGGCTACGCGCAGGGGTTCCTGCTCTCCCGGCCGGTCTCCCTCGGCGCTCTCGCCGAGCTCCTGGACGCCGGCTCGGGCCTGCTGTGGCCCGGGCTCGTGGGACGGGCGGGGTGACCGTGCTCCCGGCCGCGCGGTGGCGGGCGAGCGCCGCGCTGCCGGCGGCGGGGGAGTGGCCACGCACCGCCGTCCTGCTGCTGCTGGCCGTCGTCGCCGGTGGCGTGGCCCTGCTCGCCTCGCTGGTCCCCGGGCGGTCGGCGCACGCCGGTCCGCTGGTGCTCGGTCTGGCCACCCTGGTGCTGGGCGCGCTGGTGCACCGGCACGGCCGCCGCCCCGACGCCGTCTCCGCCGACGTCTGGCGCACCGTCGCCGTGATCGTCGGGCTGCTCGGGCTGGGGCAGGTGGTCCGCGGGGTCACCGGCGCGGGGATCAACCCGACGGCGCTCGGCCCGGGCGACCTGGCGCTGGCCGCCACGGCGCCGGTGACGCTGCTGCTGTGGTCGCGGCTGGCCCGTGCCACAGGCAGCCGGTTCCGCGCCTCGGTGGCGCTGGACGCCGCGGTCGCGCTGGTCGCGCTCGGCGTGCTGGCCGAGGTGCTGCTGCCGACGGTCGGCGGACTCGACGCCGACGGCGTCGACCGGCTGTTGGTCGCCGGCTACCCGGCGCTCGGCGCGGTGCTGCTGGCCGGTGGGCTGGTCACCTTCGCGGCCGTCGGCCCGGCCCGGCGGGCCGCGGCCGGCTGGCTGCTGCTGGCGTTGGGCTCGCTGGCGGTGGCCGTGGTCAGCGGATCGATCGCCGCCGTGCACCCCGCGCCCGGCTGGGACGTGCTGACCGCCACGACCCTCCTGGGCATGCTCGCGGCCACCACCCTGGCGCTGGAGGCCGACCCCGGCCCGGGCGCCGACGAGGGCGCCGACCCGGTGACCACGCCGCTGCTCGGGGTGCTGGTCAGCTACTGCCTGGCCTTCGGGGTGGTGCTGCTGCTGCTCGTCGGCTGGGCCGGCGGGCGGCCGGTCAGCGCACCGGAGGCGCTGGCCACCGGGCTGCTCCTGGCCGCCACCCTGGTCCGGACGCTGCTCTGGGCCACCGACGCCACCCGGCTCACCCACCAGGTGCTGCGCACCGAGGCCTACTTCCGCACGCTGGTGCACAGCGCGGCGGACATCACCATCGTGCTGGACCAGCGCGGCGACATCACCTGGGCCTCCGGCGCCGGCCAGGGTCCGGGGGCCTGGGCCGCGCGGGACCTGGAGGGCCGGCCGCTGCTGGACTTCGTCCACCCCGACGACCGTGCCGACCTCGTGCGCGTGCTGGCCACCGCCGACCTCGAGGACTCCCGCGGCCGCTCCTTCCGGCTGCGCACCCGGGACGGGGGCTGGCGGCCGTTCGAGTCGGTCCGGGTCATCCCGTCCGCGGCGCTGCACGCCGCCCCCGAGGGCGCCCCGCGCGGCACGTCCCGGAGCGGGAACGGCCTGGTGCTCCACCTGCGCGACGTCGACGGCCGGCGCGCCGGCGAGCTGGAGCTCGAACGGCTGGCCTACACCGACTACCTGACCGGGCTGCCCAACCGGGCCCGGCTGATGGCGGCCCTGGCCGGGGCGCGCAGCCGCGCCGCCGGGGGCGAGGCCGCCTGCCTGCTGCTGCTGGACCTGGACGGGTTCAAGGCGGTCAACGACATCGCCGGGCACGAGGCGGGTGACCTGCTGCTGGTCGAGGTCGCCGACCGGTTGCGCGCCACCGTCCGCGACGGGGACCTGGTGGGCCGGCTCGGCGGCGACGAGTTCGCGGTCGTCGTGCGCGGTGGGCTGTCCGAGGCGACGGCGCTGGCCGAGCGGGTCGTCACCGAGCTGGCGGGGGTGCACCGGTCGGTGCCGACGCCCGGCGCGGACCCGGACCTGGTCTTCGACGTCTCCTGCAGCGTCGGGGTGACCGTGCTGGACCCGGCCGACGAGGTGTCGGCGACCATCCGCTCCGCCGACCTGGCGCTGCGCGCGGCCAAGGCGGCCGGCAAGGGCTGCGTGCGCCGCTCCGGGGAGGCGGCCGACAGCGCGACCGGACGGCGCACCCGGCTGGCCAGGGACCTGCCCGACGCGCTGTCCCGCGGTGAGCTGCGGCTGGAGTACCAGCCGGTCGTGGGCACCGTGGAGCGGCGCGTGCTGGGCCTGGAGGCGCTGGTGCGCTGGGACCACCCCGTGCTCGGCGCGGTCCCGCCGGCGGAGTTCGTCCCGCTCGCGGAGGACGACGGGCTGATCGTCCCGCTGCAGCGCTGGGTGCTGGAGCAGGCCACCGCGGAGCTCGCCGGGCTGCTGCGCCAGGGGCGGGACCTGCAGCTGGGGGTCAACATCAGCGTCCGGCACCTGCAGTCGGGCAGCCTGGTCCCCGACGTCGCGGCGGCGCTGGCCCGGGCCGGGCTGCCGCCGCACCGGCTCATGCTGGAGGTCACCGAGTCGCTGTTCCTCGGTCAGCCCGACCGCGCCGACGGCGACCTGCAGACGCTGCACGACATGGGCTGCGTCATCTCCCTGGACGACTTCGGCCGCGGCTACTCGACGTTCGCCTACCTGACCCGGCTCCCGGTCGACGTGCTGAAGATGGACCGGGAGTTCCTGGCCGGCATCGAGTCCGACGAGCGCAGCGCCGCCCTCGTGCACACGGTCATCGAGCTGGGCCGGCGGCTGTCCATCGACGTGGTCGCAGAGGGGGTGGAGAGCCCCGGGGAGCTGGCCGCGCTGCAGGCGCTGGGCTGCCGGTACCTGCAGGGCCACCTGCTCGGGCGGCCCGTCGCCCCCGCCGAGCTGGCCGCGGCGATCGACGCCTTCGACGCCGGCCTCCTCGACGGTCACCCGGCCGCCGTGACCGGCGGGCCCGCGGCGCCCTGACCGTCGTCCCACGTTCGCCGCGACCACTGTCCACTCAGTGGGACGCCGTTGTTGACGCCCGGGCGGGAGGGGCGCAGAGTGGTCCCGTGCCCCGCACCCGTCTGCTCCGTGCTCCTGGTCTCGTAGCGATCCGCTAGCGCGCCGGTCCCTCCCGACCGACGCGCCACCCCTCCGTGCCACGGCACGAGGGGTTTTTTGTTGGCCGGGCACCGCTCGGCCGGACCATCGAGCGCCGCCGCAGCACCCCACCCGCCCAGGGAGATCGTCGAAGATGAGCACCAGCACCGGCCGCACCGCTGCAGCCCCCGGTCCCACCGCTGCGCCGGGAGCCGGTCCCGCACCGGCCACGCCGGTCGCCCCCACCGAGGCCGCCGCCGCGGCCACGCTCGGCGTCGAGGCCACCGAGCGGTCGATCGCCGAGGCCGCCGCGGAGCCCGCCACCGGGATCACCGGCGCGCAGAGCCTGGTCCGCGCGCTCGAGGCGGTCGGGGTCGAGGTCGTCTTCGGCATCCCGGGCGGGGCGATCCTGCCGGCCTACGACCCGCTGTTCGACTCCGCCGTCCGGCACGTGCTGGTGCGGCACGAGCAGGGCGCCGGGCACGCCGCCACCGGGTACGCCCAGGCCACCGGCCGGGTCGGCGTCTGCATGGCGACCTCCGGGCCGGGGGCGACCAACCTGGTCACCCCGCTGGCCGACGCCTACATGGACTCCGTGCCGGTGGTCGCCATCACCGGCCAGGTGCCCAGCGCGGCGATCGGCACCGACGCCTTCCAGGAGGCGGACATCCGCGGCATCACGATGCCGATCACGAAGCACAACTTCCTGGTGACCGACCCGGCGGACATCCCGCAGGCGATCGCCGAGGCCTTCCACCTGGCCGGCACCGGCCGCCCGGGCCCGGTGCTGGTCGACATCAGCAAGGACGCCCTGCAGGCGACCACCGACTTCAGCTGGCCGCCGCGGATGGACCTGCCCGGCTACAAGCCGACGACGCGCCCGCACGGCAAGCAGGTGCGCGAGGCGGCGGCGCTCATCGCCCGGGCCAACCGGCCGGTGCTCTACGTCGGCGGCGGCGTGCTCAAGGCCGGTGCCAGCCCCGAGCTGGCCGAGCTGGCCGAGCTCACCGGCGCCCCGGTGGTCACCACCCTCATGGCCCGCGGCGCGTTCCCCGACAGCCACCGGCAGAACCTGGGCATGCCGGGCATGCACGGCACCGTCGCCGCGGTCACCGCGCTGCAGAAGTCCGACGTGCTGGTCGCCCTCGGCGCCCGCTTCGACGACCGGGTCACCGGCCAGCTGTCGAGCTTCGCGCCGGAGGCGCAGGTCGTGCACGCCGACATCGACCCGGCGGAGATCGGCAAGAACCGCAAGGCCGACGTCCCGATCGTCGGTGACGCCAAGGAGACGATCGCCGAGCTGGTGACCGCGCTGCGCGCCGAGCAGGCCGCCGGCCGGACCGCCGATCTGAGCGCGTGGTGGGCGCAGCTGGACGACTGGCGGACCCGGTACCCGCTGGGGTACGACTGGCCCGAGGACGGCGCCCTCTCCCCGCAGTACGTGATCGAGCGGCTCGGTGCGATCGCCGGGCCCGACGCGATCTACACGTCCGGGGTGGGGCAGCACCAGATGTGGGCCGCCCAGTTCATCCGCTACGAGAAGCCGGGCACCTGGCTCAACAGCGGTGGGCTGGGCACCATGGGCTACTCGGTCCCGGCCGCGATGGGTGCGAAGTACGGCTGCCCGGGCACCACGGTGTGGGCCATCGACGGCGACGGCTGCTTCCAGATGACCAACCAGGAGCTGGCCACCTGCGCCATCGAGGGCATCCCGATCAAGGTCGCGGTGATCAACAACGGCAACCTCGGCATGGTCCGGCAGTGGCAGACCCTGTTCTACGAGGGGCGCTACTCCAACACCCACCTGAACACCCACGGCGGCAAGCCGGGCTCGGGCCGGCCGGTGCGCATCCCGGACTTCGTCGCCCTGGCCGAGGCGCTGGGCTGCGTCGGGCTCCGCTGCGAGAGCAAGGACGACGTGGACGCGGTGATCGAGAAGGCTATGGCGATCGACGACGCCCCCGTGGTGATCGACTTCGTCGTCGGCTCTGACGCGCAGGTGTGGCCGATGGTCGCCGCCGGGGCGAGCAACGACGAGATCCTGGCCGCGCGCGACGTGCGCCCGGTCTTCGGGGAGGGGCAGGTCTGATGCCACGACACACGCTCTCGGTCCTGGTGGAGAACAAGTCCGGCGTGCTCGCCCGGGTCTCGGCGCTGTTCAGCCGGCGCGGGTTCAACATCGAGTCCCTCGCCGTCGGCCCCACCGAGAACCCGGACCTGTCCCGGATGACGATCGTGGCCGAGGCGGAGAGCCAGCCGCTGGAGCAGATCACCAAGCAGCTGAACAAGCTGATCGAGGTGATCAAGATCGTCGAGCTGGAGTCCGAAGCCGCCGTCCAGCGCGAGCTGCTGCTGGTCAAGGTCCGCGCGCCGATGGCCGACCGCGTCCAGGTGCTGCAGACCGCGGAGCTGTTCCGCGCCCGGGTCATCGACGTCAACACCGAGACGGTCACCCTCGAGGCGACCGGCACGCCGGACAAGCTGCAGGCGCTGCTGGCCGTGCTCGCCCCGCTGGGGATCAAGGAGATGGCCCAGTCCGGCACGGTCGCGCTGGCCCGCGGCCCGCGGTCGATGAGCGGTGCCGGTACCTTGCGCCCCGTCGAGCGCTCCGCGTAACCGATCCGAGCTTCCCGCCAGGATGGCCGTTCTGGCGGTCCCCCAACTGAAGGAGAGCATCACCCGCATGGCCGCCGAGATCTTCTACGACGACGACGCCGACCTCTCGATCATCCAGGGGCGCACCGTCGCCGTCCTGGGCTACGGCAGCCAGGGGCACGCCCACGCGCTCTCGCTGCGCGACTCCGGCGTCGACGTCCGCGTCGGCCTGCCCGAGGGCTCGAAGAGCCGGGCCAAGGCCGAGGCCGAGGGGCTGCGCGTGGTCACCCCCGCCGAGGCCTCCGCCGAGGCCGACCTGATCATGATCCTGGCGCCGGACCACGTGCAGCGGAAGCTGTACGCCGAGTCGGTCGAGCCCAACCTGCAGGCCGGTGACGCGCTGTTCTTCGGCCACGGCTTCAACATCCGGTTCGGCTACATCAAGCCCCCGGCCGACGTCGACGTCGCCATGGTCGCCCCCAAGGGCCCCGGGCACCTGGTGCGCCGGGAGTTCGCCGACGGCAAGGGCGTGCCCTGCCTGATCGCCGTCGAGCAGGACGCCAGCGGCAAGGCCCAGGCGCTCGCGCTCTCCTACGCCAAGGCGATCGGCGGCACCCGGGCCGGCGTCATCAAGACCACCTTCGCCGAGGAGACCGAGACCGACCTCTTCGGTGAGCAGGCGGTGCTCTGCGGTGGCATGTCGGCCCTGGTCACCGCCGGGTTCGAGACGCTCACCGAGGCCGGCTACCAGCCGGAGATCGCCTACTTCGAGTGCCTGCACGAGCTGAAGCTGATCGTCGACCTGATGTACGAGGGCGGCATCGCCAAGCAGCGGTGGTCGGTGTCCGACACGGCCGAGTACGGCGACTACACCTCCGGCCCCAAGGTCGTCGACGCCCGGGTCAAGGAGTCGATGAAGGACGTGCTCACCGCCATCCAGGACGGTTCGTGGGCCGCGGCGTTCATCGCCGACCAGGACGCCGGTGCCCCGGACTTCCAGGCCAAGCGGGCCGCCGCCGAGGCGCACCCGATCGAGGCCACCGGCCGCCAGCTGCGCGGCCTGATGAGCTGGGTGTCGGCCAGCGACGACTACACCGGTACCGCCGCGCGCTGACGAAGGGGGAAGGTGGAAGGACCCCTCTGCCCCCCACGCCTCGCAGGCTCGGCGCGGGACCCTGCAGAGGGGCCATGCCCCCACGCCTCGCAGGCTCGGCGCGGGACCCTGAGGGGTGGCCGCTCCAGCACCGCACGCACGACGGCCCCCGCAGCAAGCGCTGCGGGGGCCGCCGTCGTCACCGGCGGGCGGCGCGCCGGGCGCGGTGCGCGGCGAAGTACTCCGCTGCCGGGCGCAGGCACAGCAGCACCAGGATGGCCAGCGCCCCGAGGAAGAGCACCAGGGAGAAGACCAGCGCGCCGCCGGTCCCCGGCTCCCCGGAACCGGCGGTCGCGACCGTGGAGACCAGGACGAAGCCGGTGGTCACCACCGAGATCGACGAGCCCACCAGCAGCAGCACCCGGCTGCGGCCGCGCAGCGCCAGGACGCCGCCCCACACCATCAGCACCGTCCAGGCCAGCGCGACCACGCCCACCACCACGAGGACCCCGCGCACACCGTCGAGCTCGTTCGAGTCCAGCTCGCCGCCCAGCGTGGGGTCGGTGGCCAGCGCCGCGTCGACCAGGTCGTCGATGAAGGCGCCACCGGCGAAGAAGGCCAGGGCGACCAGCACGCCCAGCGAGGCGTAGACGAAGGCCAGCACGGCCGCGGTGACGACCGCACCGGGCCGGGCAGGCGGCAGGCCCGGGTCGACGCCGCCGGGAGCGCCGCCGTAGGGCCCGTACCGGCCGTAGGCCGGCTGCTGGCCGTACTGCCCCCAGGGCGCCTGCTCGGGTGCCTGCTGGGGTGACTGGCCGTACGGCCCCCAGGGCGACGGCTGCGGTGACTGGCCGTACTGCCCGTAGGGGGACGGCTGGCCGGACTGCGGCTGCTGGCCCCACTCGGGCTCCTGCCGGCCGGGGACGTCCGGGTCGTTGCTCATGATCTCCTCCGCACGGGCCGGTGGCACCGGCGCTGCGGTCAGGATGGCGGCGCCGGACGGCGGGGGGCAAGCAGCCCCACCCGGTCGCCTGACGCGCCCGACCGGCGTCCACCCAGTGGGACCGGCGACACCGGCCCGACCAGCGGGGCGGCCGCGCTCCTAGGCTGTTGCCCCGTGACCGCCACCACGCCCGGGACAGCGCCCGTCGTCCTCATCGCCGAAGAGCTCGCACCCAGCGTCCTGCAGGTGCTCGGGGACGACGTGGAGATCCGCCACGTCGACGGCGCCGACCGCGCCGCGCTGCTGCCGGCGCTGGCCGAGGCCTCCGCCGTGCTCATCCGCTCCGCGACCCAGATCGACGCGGAGGCGCTCGCCGCGGCCCCCCGGCTGAAGGTCGTGGCCCGGGCCGGCATCGGTCTGGACAACGTCGACGTCCCGGCCGCCACCGAGCGCGGTGTGCTGGTGGTCAACGCGCCGACGTCGAACATCGTCAGCGCCGCCGAGCACGCGGTGGCCCTGCTGCTGGCCGCCGCCCGGCACATCCCGGCCGCCGACGCCTCGCTGCGCGCCGGGAAGTGGGCCCGGTCGAAGTTCACCGGCGTCGAGGTCACCGACAAGACCGTGGGCGTGGTCGGGCTCGGCCGCATCGGCGTGCTGGTGGCCCAGCGGCTGGCTGCCTTCGGCGTCACCCTGATCGCCTACGACCCCTACATCCAGCCCGGCCGTGCGGCCCAGCTCGGCGTCCGGCTGGTGAGCCTGGACGAGCTGCTGCGCGAGTCGGACTTCATCACCGTCCACCTGCCGAAGACCCCGGAGACCCTCGGGCTCATCGGTCGCGACCAGCTGGCCGCCACCAAGCCCGGCGTGATCATCGTCAACGCCGCCCGCGGCGGGCTGGTCGACGAGGCGGCGCTGGCCGAGGCGCTGCAGTCGGGCCAGGTCGGCGCGGCGGGCATCGACGTCTACGCCAAGGAGCCGTGCACCGACAGCCCGCTGTTCGGGCTGCCCAACGTCGTCGTCACCCCGCACCTGGGCGCCTCCACCACCGAGGCGCAGGACAAGGCCGGCACCGCGGTGGCCCGCAGCGTGCGCCTGGCGCTGCAGGGCGACTTCGTGCCCGACGCGGTCAACGTGCAGGCCGGTGGCGTCGTGGCCGAGGACGTGCGCCCCGGGCTGCCGCTGGCGGAGAAGCTGGGCCGGGTGTTCACCGCCGTGGCCGGTGGGCTCGCCCAGTCGGTGCACGTCGAGGTGCAGGGGAAGATCGCCGAGTACGACGTCTCGGTCGTCCAGCTCGCCGTCCTGCGCGGGGTCTTCACCGACGTCGTCGAGGAGCCGGTCACCTACGTCAACGCCCCGCTGCTGGCCGACCAGCGCGGCCTGGACGTGGGGCTGTCCAGCAGCACGGAGAGCCCGGACTACCGCAACTTGATCAGCATCCGCGGGGCGATGGCCGACGGCACGGAGGTCGCGGTCTCCGGCACGCTGTACGGGAAGAACCAGGTGCCCAAGCTGACCGAGGTCAGCGGCTTCGACCTGGACCTGACCGCCGACGGGTACCTGCTGTTCTTCGTGTACGCCGACCGGCCCGGGGTGGTCGGCGCCGTCGGTGCCGCGCTGGGGGAGGCGGGGATCAACATCGCCGGCGCCCAGGTCAGCCGGACCACGCAGGGCGGGGACGCGCTCATGGCGGTCACCGTCGACAGCCCGGTCAGCGGCGAGCTGCTCGCCGACATCGCCGGCCGCATCGGCGCCCGCCAGGTACGGGCCGCGGACCTGAACCCCAGCTGATCCCACCGCGACCCCCGAGGCCGCGCCGTCCGACCCGGACGGCGCGGCCTCGCTGCGTCCGGGGTGTGAGGCATCCGGGCCGGGAGGCGTCCAGGTCCGGGGGCGCTGTTCGCGACACCCGGCGGGGTCGTTGAGCGTCACCCCACCGTGTCGACCGCGCCACGAACACTGCGCCGAATGGCCCACGCCACGATCAACGGAACGTGTTCGGAACGGATGGCGAACACCGCGGTCATCGAGCCGCGGCAGATGCCCCGCGCCGGCCGTGCGACTGCGCCGAACGGCCTATTGGCCGTTAGCCACGGCAACGACCACGCTCTGTCTGGCCCGACTGACCGTGCGTGCAGCCGGGCCTGGCGCAAGGACACTGACAGGGGTGCACGTGGGTTCCAGGAGCACACACACGAACCGGGCGGGACGCCGGCGCGTCGCCGTCCGGACGGGGGTCGTCGCCGTCGCGGCGGCCCTCGCGACCACCGGGGGGACGACCGGGGCGCTCGCCGCGCCCGCGGCCCCGATCGCCGACCGGGCGCAGGCGGAGCTGACCGCCGGCCAGCTGGCGCAGGTCCAGGCCGCGGTCGCCGCCCGGGGCGCGGGCGCCGTCCCGGCCGGACTCCCCGAGAGCGGGCCGGCCTCCTTCTTCCTCCAGCTGGACACGCCGGCGACCTCCCAGGTCTACGCCGACACCCTGGCCGCCGGGAGCCCGGGCCAGGCGGCCGACGCCGCCCGCGCCGCCAAGCCCGGGGTCGAGGCCGCAGCCGCGGACGTCGTCGGGGAGCTGCCGGCCACGGTGCCGGACGCCGAGGTGCTGTACACCGCCTCGACCGTCGTCTCCGGGGTGGCGGTCGCCGCCGACGCCGCCGACCAGGCCGCGCTGAGCGCGCTGCCCGGCGTGACCGCGGTCCTCCCGATCACGCCGAAGACGGTCAGCAACACCGGTGCCGCCCGGGTCGTCGACGCGGTCGCCGCGTGGCAGGACCTGGGCAACACCGGCGAGGGCGTCTCGATCGGGATCATCGACACCGGCATCGACTACACCCACGCCGACTTCGGCGGCAGCGGCGACGTCGCCCAGTTCACCGCCCTCCAGGCGGCCGAGGCGGCCCCCGCCCCGGTCGGGGTGTACCCCAACGCCAAGGTCGTCGGTGGCCGCGACTTCGTCGGCGACGACTACAACGCCGACCCGCGCAGCCCCGCCTACCAGCCGGTGGCCATGCCGGACGAGAACCCGCTGGACTGCAACGGCCACGGCACCCACGTCGCCGGCACCGCCGCCGGCTACGGCGTCACCGCCGACGGGCAGACCTACCGCGGCGGCTACGGCGACTCCTTCGACGCCGGCAGCCTCCGGATCGGCCCCGGCATGGCGCCGGGCGCCGAGCTGTACGCGCTGAAGGTCTTCGGCTGCGAGGGCTCCACGGACGTGACCGTCCAGGCGCTCGAGTGGGCGATGGACCCCAACGGCGACGGGTCGATCGAGGACCACCTCGACGTCGTCAACCTCTCCCTCGGGTCGGACTACGGCCTGGCCGACGACGCCGACGCGATGGTCGCCAACGAGGCGATGAAGCACGGCATGCTCGTGGTGATGTCGGCCGGCAACGCCGGGGACAGCTACGACATCGGTGGCTCGCCGGGCAACGCGCCCCGCGGCATCGGCGTGGCCGCCTCCAACGACGGCTACGGCGTCTTCGACGGCTGG
Organism: Modestobacter sp. SYSU DS0657; assembly: GCF_054050925.1. Taxonomy (NCBI): domain Bacteria; kingdom Bacillati; phylum Actinomycetota; class Actinomycetes; order Geodermatophilales; family Geodermatophilaceae; genus Modestobacter; species Modestobacter sp. SYSU DS0657. Next base: position 28,133 of record NZ_JBJHAG010000025.1, read on the forward strand.
CAGGTCGTCGCCGGCGGCGGCCCCGAGGGCGTCCGCCCCGGCTTGCGGTCGATCGCCTACAGCGACCTGGACGAGTCCGGTGCGGTGAAGCCCGACATCACCGCGCCGGTCGTGCTGCCCGAGGCGGGGGACGACCCGACCGGCTGCGCGCCCTGGACCGGGGACTACAGCGGCGAGATCGTGCTCGTCGAGGCCGCCGGCTTCGCCTGCGGCTCGGTGACCAAGGGCGGCAACGCCCGCGACTCCGGCGCCGCCGGGTTCATGATCATCGGTGACGACGACCTGCTGGAGACCGGCATCACCGGCGTTCCGGAGATTCCGGGCATCCTCACCACGGCCACCGACGGCGCGGCGCTGGCCGCGGCGGTCGCGGCCGGCCCGGTCACCGTCACGTTCGGCCCCAGCCTCAAGGACGCCGCCCTCGTGGACGACCCGGCGCAGGTCGACCTGCTGGCGTCGTTCTCCTCCCGCAGCAGCCGCCAGGCCGGTGGGCTCAAGCCCGACGTCTCCGCGCCCGGCGTGACCCTGTACTCCGCCGCGGTCGGCACCGGCGCCCAGGGCGTCAGCGAGTCCGGCACCTCGATGGCCGCGCCGACCACCTCCGGCGTCACCGCGCTCATCCGCGCCGCGCACCCGGACTGGACGACGGAAGAGGTCAAGGCGGACCTGATGAACACCGCCGGCGCCGACGTCTCCACCGCCGACGGCACCGTGTACGGCCCGAACCGGCAGGGCGCCGGCCGCATCGACGCTCGGGCGGCGCTGGCCAACCAGGTCCTCGCCTACGCCGACGCCGGCTCCGGCGTCGTCTCGGCCTCCTTCGGCGTGGTCGAGGCGGTGGACCCCAAGATCGTGCAGAACCGCCAGGTGACCGTCTCGAACAAGAGCGACCGGACGGTCACCTACACGCTCGCCTACCAGGGGCTGGCGCAGCAGCCGGGCGTCACCTACCGGGTGGAGCCCTCCGTCGTCTCGGTCGCCCCGGGCGCCAGGACCGTGGTCAACGTGGTCATGACCGTGACCCGCGACCAGCTGCGCAAGGTCGCCGACCCGACCGTGGTCACCGACGACGGGCGGCAGTTCCTCGGCGAGGCCAGCGGCCGGCTGGTCCTCACTCCGAAGACCGCCGGGGCGCCCGCGCTGCGGGTCCCGGTGCACGCCAACGCGAAGCCCGCGTCGAACCTGGTCGCCCAGGACCGGCAGCCGGGGAAGACCATCGCGCTGGTCGGCCGGGGCGTGGCCAACGGCCCGTTCGGCGAGCCGTCGTCCTACACCTCCCTCGGGAGCGCGTTCGAGCGGCTGGGCGTGAGCCCGCGGCTGCCCAAGTGCACGACCGAGGCCCGGTCGGACTGCTACAAGTCCGAGCTGGAGCGGTCGGTGGACCTGGCCCAGGTCGGGATCGCCTCCGACGTCGCGGCCAGCCCGGACGACCCCTGGCTGTACGTCGGCGTCTCGGCGCACGGCCGGTACACCTCGCCGGAGACGGCGGTGAACTACGGGGTGTACCTCGACGCGACCGGTGACGGGGCGTGGGACTACCAGGTGACCACCACCCGGATCGCCGACTACGACGCCCCGCTGGTCGTGGTCACCGACCGGGAGTACGGCCTGCTCCCGAGCAACGACGCCCCCTGGATCGGCTACCTGAACGTGGCCGACGGCACGGTGGACACCAACGCCTTCGACTCCGACGTCCAGCTGCTCGGCGCGCCGCTGTCGGTGATGCCCCTGATCACCGCCGACGCCAGCCGGATCGCCTTCGGCGTCCAGTCGACCAGCGCCTACGGCACGGTCGACGACCTGGGCACGGTGACCGGGCCGGACGGCGGTGCGGAGCTCGCCGCCGAGCGGATGAGCTTCGACCCGCTGCACCCGGGGCTGTCGTTCACCGCCGCCGGCGGGCCGGCGGTGCTCGTGCCGGTCACCGGGGGCAGCACCATCGAGGTGACGCAGAGCCCGGCCTACGCCCAGGACGCCGCCGTCGGCGGGCCCAAGGGCGCGATGGTCGTGCTGCAGCACAACGGCAGCACCGGCCCGGGCCGGACCCAGTTCGTCCCGGTGGCCGAGCGGCCGGGCGCCCCGGCCGCGCCGTGACGGTGCCGGCCGGCCCGGCGCGACGCCGGGCCGGGCGGCCCTGACCTCCCGCACCACCACCGCTCCACCACCGGGCGCCCCCGGCGAGGACCTCCCTCGCCGGGGGCGTCCGGCGTGTGCGGGTGGTGGTGGGCCGGACCCCGCCCACTAACCTCAGGCCTCATGCGGCTGGCAGTGGTCCCTGGAGACGGCATCGGTCAAGAAGTGGTGGCGGAGGGCCTCAAGGTTCTGGGCGCGGTGGCGCCGGACGTCGAGACCACCCGGTACGACCTGGGCGCGGCCCGCTGGCAGCGCACCGGCGAGCTGCTGCCCGACGCGGTGCTCGACGAGCTCCGCCAGCACGACGCGATCCTGCTCGGCGCCGTCGGTGACCCCAGCGTCCCGGCCGGCATCCTCGAGCGCGGCCTGCTGCTCAAGCTGCGCTTCGAGCTCGACCACCACGTGAACCTGCGCCCGGCCCGGCTCTTCGACGGCGTGACCAGCCCGCTGGCCGACCCGGGCGACATCGACATGCTGTGCGTCCGCGAGGGCACCGAGGGGCCCTACGTGGGCAACGGCGGCGTGCTGCGCCGGGACACCCCGCACGAGGTGGCTACCGAGGTCAGCCTGAACACCGCCTTCGGCGTCGAGCGGGTGGTCCGCTACGCCTTCGAGCGGGCCACCGCCCGCCCGCGCAAGCACCTGACGCTGATCCACAAGACCAACGTGCTCACCCACGCCGGGTCGCTGTGGTCGCGCACCGTGGAGGAGGTGGCCGCGGAGTTCCCCGAGGTCTCCGTCGCCTACCAGCACGTCGACGCCGCGGCGATGTTCTTCATCACCGACCCGGGCCGGTACGACGTGATCGTCACCGACAACCTCTTCGGCGACATCGTCACCGACGTCGCGGCCGCGGTCACCGGCGGCATCGGGCTGGCGGCCAGCGGCAACCTCGACGTGTCGGGCACCAACCCGAGCATGTTCGAGCCGGTGCACGGCTCGGCGCCGGACATCGCCGGGCAGGGCATCGCCGACCCGACCGCCACCGTGCTGTCGGTGGGCCTGATGCTGGAGCACCTCGGTCGCCCGGAGCTGGCGAAGAAGGTCAACGCGGCGGTCGCCTTCGACCTGTCCACCCGCGACCCGAAGGCGCAGGTCCGCACCGCCGAGGTCGGCGACCGGCTCGCGGCACTCGCCGGCGGCTGACGGGCGTCGGCCGGCGGGCCGGAACGACGTGCGCTGAGGGCCAGTTCAGGGGTGCCGCACTGACCCTCAGCGCACGCTGTCGTCTCCCGTGGAGAGGCTGACAGCGGACGGCGTCGTCGTCCCAGGCAGTGGACACGGCGTTCCACCTCGGCGGCCACCGTGGTCTACTCGGCGTGATGGACGCCACCGGCACGATCATCATCGCCTAGCGCGCAGTCCCCTCCCCGACTGCGCGCGACCTCCCGTACCCCGGGAGGTTTTTTCGTGTTCGGGGAGGATCCACCTGACCCGGGAGAGCACGTGCCCACCGAACTGGCCCCCCACGACCTCGACCCCGATGCCGTCCCCGTCTTCGACGCCGAGGCCTTCCACGTCTTCGACACGACGCTGCGCGACGGCGCCCAGCGGGAGGGCGTGACCTACTCCGTCGCCGACAAGCTCGCCGTCGCCCGGCTGCTGGACGAGATCGGCGTCGGGTTCATCGAGGGCGGCTGGCCCGGGGCGCTGCCCAAGGACACCGAGTTCTTCGCCCGCGCGCGCACCGAGCTGCAGCTGCGGCACGCCCAGCTGGTCGCCTTCGGCGCCACCCGCAAGGCCGGCGTCCGCGTCGAGGACGACCCGCAGGTGCAGGCGCTGCTGGACTCCGAGGCACCGGTGGTCTGCGTCGTGGCCAAGTCCGACGTCCGGCACGTCCGCGAGGCGCTGCGCACCTCGCTGGAGGAGAACCTGGCGATGGTCGCCGACACCGTCAGCCACCTGGTGGCCGCCGGACGCCGGGTGTTCGTCGACTGCGAGCACTTCTTCGACGGGTACGCCGTCGACCCCGACTACGGCGTGCGGGTGCTGGCCGCCGCCTTCGCCGCCGGCGCCGAGGTCGGCGTCCTCTGCGACACCAACGGCGGCATGCTGCCGACGGGGGTCGCCCGGGTGGTGGCCGACGTGCGCTCGCGCGTCGTCGGCCGGCTGGGCATCCACTGCCAGGACGACACCGGCTGCGCCGTCGCCAACTCGCTGGCCGCGGTCGAGGCCGGCGTGACGCACGTCCAGGGCACCGCCAACGGGTACGGCGAGCGGGCGGGCAACGCCGACACCTTCGCGCTGATCGGCAACCTGGTCACCAAGATGGGCCTGCCGGTGGTGCCGGCGGAGTGCCTGCCGGAGCTGACCCGGGTCAGCGCGGCGATCGCCGAGCTGGCCAACATCGCCCCCGACGACCACCAGCCCTACGTCGGCGCCTCGGCGTTCGCGCACAAGGCAGGCCTGCACGCCAGCGCGATCAAGGTCGATCCCCAGCTGTACAACCACCTGGATCCCGCCGTCGTCGGCAACGACATGCGGATCCTGGTCACCGAGATGGCCGGCCGCGCCTCGGTCGAGCTCAAGGGCCGCGAGCTCGGCGTCGACCTCGACGGGCAGGGCGACGCCATCGGCCGGGTCGTGGACCAGGTCAAGGTGCTCGAGGCCGACGGCTGGTCCTTCGAGGCCGCCGACGCCTCCTTCGAGCTGCTGCTGCGTGCCCAGCTGCCCGGCGCCCCCGAGCCGCTGTTCGAGCTGGAGAGCTACCGCACCTCGGTCGAGCACTGGGGCAACGGTGTGGTGGTCAGCGAGGCCACGGTGAAGGTGCACGTGCGGACGGCGTCGGGGGAGCGGGAGCGGGTCATCAGCACCGCGGAGGGCAACGGACCGGTCAACGCCCTGGACAACGCGCTGCGCCAGGCCCTCGTCGGCCAGTTCCCGGCGCTCGCCGGGGTGTCGCTGGCCGACTACAAGGTGCGCATCCTCGGCTGGAACGGCGGCACCAGCGCCACCACGCGGGTGCTCATCGACAGCACCGACGGCGCGGGGGAGTGGACCACCGTCGGCGTGCACGACAACATCGTCGAGGCCTCCTGGCACGCCCTGGTCGACGCGCTCACCTACGCGGTGCGGCACCGGCCGGGAGCGCCCGCGGCGGTCCACCCCGCCTCCGGTTCCGCATGACCGGACCGGGCTCGGCGGTCGTGGTCGGCGGCGGGGTCGCGGGGCTGGCCGCGGCGGCCTCCCTGACCCGGGCCGGCTGGCGCGTTCGCGTGCTGGAGCGCGCCACCGCGTTCGGGGAGGTCGGCGCGGGGCTCGCGGTCACCCGGAACGGGATGGCGGCGCTCGACGCCCTCGGGGCCGGCGACCGGGTGCGCGCCGCCGGGCACCGGACCGCGGCGGCCGGCACCTGCGACCAGCACGGCCGGTGGCTGCTGCGGATCCCCGGGACCCCGGATGCCATGAACGTCGCCTGGGGCGTGCACCGGCAGCGGCTGCACGCGGCGCTGCTCGATGCCGCCGCGGCGGCCGACCTCACCCCCGGCGCCCGCGTCGTCGGCGTGCAGCCGGGCGACCCCGACGGCGCGCCCGCGGTGGTCACCTGGCTCGGCGACGCCGGGGAGCACACCACCACCGCCGATCTCGTGGTGGCGGCCGACGGCATCCGCAGCACCGTGCGCGCCGCGCTGTTCCCGGGGCGCCGGGCGGCACTGCGCTACAGCGGGCGGACCAGCTGGCGGGCCGTGGTGGACGACGACAGCACCCGGGACGCCGGGTTCGCCGCCCACTGGGGCCCCGGCGCCGAGTTCGGCGCCGTGCGGATCAGCCCGACGCAGGTGTACTGGTACGGCTACGTCCGGCACCCGGAGCGGACCCCGTTCGCCGACGAGCTGGCGGCGGCGGTCGACCGGTTCTCCGGCTGGTCCGCCGAGGTCCGGGCCACGATCGCCCGCACGAGACCCGGGCAGCTGCTGCGCCACGACGTGCACTCCCTGCCGCGGGGGCTGCCGGCCTACGTGCGCGGGCGCACGGTGCTCATCGGCGACGCGGCCCACGCGATGCTGCCCACCATGGGCCAGGGCGCGAACACCTCGCTCGAGGACGGGGTCTGCGTCGGGCGGCTCATCGGCGGTCCGGTGGGTGCGGGCACACCCCTGCGCGCCGCGCTGGCCGCCTTCGACCGCGCCCGCCGTCCCCGCTGCCGGCAGATCGCTCGCCGCTCGGCGCAGACCGCCCGGTTCGGTGCGCACGTGCCGGGCGGGCTGCCCCAGGCGCTGCGCAACGCGGCCCTGCGGCTGGTCCCGGCGGGGCCGGCCGTGGCGGCGGGCACCGCGGTGCTGCGCTGGGAGCCGCCGCCCGGCGGGGTCGCGTCGGCGCCCGGCGCCCCCGGCTAGCCTGGCGACGTGCGCATCGTCCGTTACGCCCACCCAGCCGGCATGTCCTTCGGGGTCCTCGACGGGGACGGCCAGGTCGCCCAGATCGAGGGCCACCCGTTCGGCCAGATCTCCTTCACCGGGCAGCGGTTCGCCGCGGCCGACGTCCGGCTGCTCTCGCCCATCCTGCCGAGCAAGGTGGTCGGCGTCGGCAAGAACTACGCCGAGCACGTGAAGGAGATGAACACCGGCGACGCCCCGGCGGAGCCGCTGATCTTCCTCAAGCCCTCCACCACGGTGATCGGCCCCGGCGACGCGATCCGCATCCCGCCGGGCAGCAGCAACGTGCACCACGAGGTCGAGCTCGCCGTCGTGATCGGCGCCCGCGGCGCCCGCCAGGTGACCCCGGAGCAGGCCCCGGCCAGCATCTTCGGCTACACGATCGGCAACGACGTCACCGAGCGGGACATGCAGCGCGGCGACGGGCAGTGGACCCGGGCCAAGGGCTTCGACTCCTTCTGCCCGCTGGGCCCCTGGATCGAGACCGACCTCGCCGGGCTCGGCAAGGACCCGGCCGACCTGGAACTCAGCTGCAGCGTCGACGGCGAGCGCCGCCAGTCCGGCCGCACCAGCCAGCTGCTGTTCGACGTCCCGCGGCTGATCTCGCACATCTCCCAGGTCATGACGCTGCTGCCCGGCGACGTCGTGCTCACCGGCACCCCCGCCGGCGTGGGGCCGATCCGCCCCGGCCAGCGCGTCGAGTGCACCATCGAGGGCCTGGGCACGCTGACCAGCTCCGTCGCCGGCGCCGACCCGACGTCCACCGCGGGTGGCGCCCGATGAGCGTCAAGACCCGCTTCTGCCCGTCCCCGACCGGGCTGGTGCACGTCGGGGTGATGCGGGCGGCCCTGTTCAACTGGGCGCACGCCCGGCACACCGGCGGCCGGTTCCTGTTCCGGATCGAGGACACCGACGCCGCCCGGGACTCCGAGGAGTCCTACCGGCACCTGCTGGACTGCCTGCGCTGGCTCGGGCTGGACTGGGACGAGGGCCCCGAGGTCGGCGGCCCGAACGGCCCGTACCGCCAGTCGGAGCGCGCGGAGGTGTACCGGGAGGTCGCGGCGAAGCTGCTGGCCGCCGGGCACGCCTACGAGTCCTTCTCCACCAACGATGAGGTGGACGCGCGACGGCGGGCCGCGGGCCAGGACCCCAAGCTCGGCTACGACAACGCCGACCGCCACCTCACCGACGAGCAGAAGGCCGCCTTCCGCGCCGAGGGCCGCCAGCCGGTGCTGCGGCTGCGGATGCCCGACGAGGACATCAGCTGGACCGACCTGGTGCGCGGCGAGGTGCGCTTCGCCGCCGGCTCCGTCCCGGACTTCGTGCTCGTCCGCGGCAACGGCGCCCCGCTGTACCCCTTCGTCAACCCCGTCGACGACGCGCTGATGGGCGTCACCGACGTGCTGCGCGGTGAGGACCTGCTGCCCTCCACCCCGCGGCAGCTCGCGCTCTACCGCGCGCTCACCGACATCGGTGTCGCCGCCGGGACGCCGCGCTTCGGGCACCTGCCGCTGGTCAACGGCGAGGGCAACAAGAAGCTGTCCAAGCGCGACCCGCAGTCGAACTTCGACGTCTACCGGGAGCGTGGCTTCCTGCCCGAGGGGCTGGTCAACTACCTGGCGCTGCTGGGCTGGTCGATCGCCGAGGACCGCGACGTCTTCTCCGTGCAGGAGATGGTCGAGGCCTTCGACGTCACCCGGGTCAGCGCGAACCCCGCGCGCTTCGACCTCAAGAAGGCCGAGGCGATCAACGCCGCCCACCTGCGCGCCCTGCCGGTGCCGGAGTTCCTCGTCCGGGTCACGCCCTTCCTCGCCGCGGCCGGGCTGGTCGCCGACCCGCCGACGGCCGAGCAGCAGCGGGTGCTGGAGGCGATCGCGCCGCTGGCCCAGGAGCGCATGATCGTGCTCTCCGACGCCGTCGGGCTGCTCGGCTTCCTCTTCACCGAGGACGTCGAGATCGACCAGTCGGCCGCGGACAAGCAGCTGGGCGCGGGCGCCGGCGAGGTGCTCGACGCGGCCTCGGCCGCCCTGGGCGACCTCGCCGACTGGAGCACCCCGGCGATCGAGGCGGCGTTGAAGGAGGCCCTCGTCGACGGGCTGGGCCGCAAGCCCCGCCAGGCGTTCGGCCCGGTGCGGGTGGCGGTCAGCGGCCGCACCGTCTCCCCGCCGCTGTACGAGTCGATCGAGCTGCTCGGCCGCGAGCGCACCCTCGCGCGGCTGGCCGCCGCCCGCGGGATCGCGACGGGATGACCGGCTGGGGTGGTGTGCCGGCCGGGCAGCCGGACCGGCCCTACACGGGCCCGCCACCCACGGGCCCGCACGGCGCGCCGCCGGTCGTGCCCCGGGTCGCTGCCTGGTACCCGCCCCCGGGCCAGCCGGTGCCCGCCGCGCCGGTGTCGTCCGGTCGGCGCTCCCGGCCGGTCACCCCGCCGGGAGCCCCGCCGCACGACACCCCGCAGCCCTACGCCCTGCTCATGCGGGCCCGCGACTGGGCGTGGTGGCGGCCGGTGCTGGGGCTGTTGCTGCTCTGCGTCCTCTACCTGGTCGCCGGGGTGGTGATCGCCGGGGTCGCGCTGGTCACCGGGCTCACCGTCGACCTGTACATGGACCTCACCGACGCCGGTGTGCTGCTGCTGACCAACATCTCGCTGATCGTCGCGATCCCGATCATCTGGCTGTGCTGGGCGGTGGCGCACGGCATGCGGATCGGCTGGTCCTCGTCGGTGCTGGGCCGGCTGCGCTGGCGGCTGTTCGTACCGCTGGGCTGGCGTGGCCTGGCCAGCCTGGGCGTCGCGGTGGCCGTGCTGGTGGTCATCGACACCGTGACCGCGCCCGGCGGGGTCACCGGGCCGTCGGCCTCCTACGGCTGGCTGGTGCTCGTCGTCGTGCTGACCACCCCGCTGCAGGCCGCGGCCGAGGAGTACGGCTTCCGCGGCTACCTCAGCCAGGCGATCGCCGGCTGGATCGGTCGGCCGCGGGCCGGTGCGCTGGTCGCCGCCGTGGTGACCGCGACGCTGTTCTCCGCGGCTCACCTCCCGCCGGACGCCGAGTCCTTCCTCTACCGGTTCGCCATGGGCCTGTCGTTCTCCGCCCTCGTCTGGTGGACCGGCGGCCTGGAGGCGGCGATCGTCGCCCACGCGGTGAACAACATGGTGATCTTCCTGCTGGGGGGTGCGCTGGGCGGAGCGGTCCAGGCCGACGCCTCCGACGACCTGCTCGGCTGGTGGGCGGCGCTGCTGGGGACCGCCGGCATGGTCGCCTACGTGCTGTGGGTGCGCGCCCTGAGCCGCCGGCTGCGCCCGGAGCTGCTGAGCCCGGCCCTGGACCTGCGGGGTGCGGCCCAGGACCCGAGCGGCCCGAGCTGGCCGCCCGCCGGCCCGCCCCCGTACGCGGCGCCCCCTGCCCTGCCGGCGTCTGGCTATGGCGCGTCTGGCTCTGGCGCGCCTGGCTCTGGCCCGCCTGGCTATGGCCCGCCTGGCTACGGCCCACCCGCCTACGGCCCACCGGGGTACGCGCCACCGGCCTACGGACCGGCCTACGGACCGGCGTACGGACCGGCCTACGGGCCGCCGTCGGGGTACGGGCCGCCGGCGGCACCTGCCGGGTCACCGCCCCCGCCGGACGACCGCTGGGCGCGGCCACCGGGGGGCTGACGCGCCGGGGAGGGGGGTGCCTCCGCACGCTCGCCGCGCATCGGGTATCGTTTCTTCCCGTCGCCGCAAGGCGGTGCACGGCCAATGGGGTATGGGGTAATTGGCAGCCCGACGGTTTCTGGTTCCGTTAGTCTAGGTTCGAGTCCTGGTACCCCAGCGAGGAAGCACCATCTCCTCCAGCACCACCCAGCACCACGCACGGCCCCGTCGTCTAGCGGCCCAGGACGCCGCCCTCTCACGGCGGTAGCGAGGGTTCGAATCCCTTCGGGGCTACAGCGCAGAGCCCCCGACCCACCCGGGTCGGGGGCTCTCGTCGTTCCCGGGCCGGCGACCCCGGGTGCGCCGCCGCGGACGCGGTGTGGCAAGATCTCTGCGCGCACGGCCCCGTCGTCTAGCGGCCCAGGACGCCGCCCTCTCACGGCGGTAGCGAGGGTTCGAATCCCTTCGGGGCTACGGCGGAGAGCCCCCGACCCACCCGGGTCGGGGGCTCTCGTGTTCTCGGTCACCGGGGTCACCCGTCCCGGTGACCACCGAAATGTTTGGCCCGCGCAACGGTGTTAGCGTCCCCGTTGCTGTTCACCGCGCCGCACCACCGTGCCCGCCCTGACGGCAGGACATGGCCACCCGCCGCACCCGTGCCGGTGGCCGTCACCCCAACCAGGAGGGACCCCTCGGTGGTGCTCGCTGCTGACGAGACCTTGCGGCTCGACGCCAACGTCGTCGACTACCTGCTCGTCGTCGCCTACTTCGCTGTCGTGCTGCTCATCGGCTTCGCCGCCCGGCGCCGGGTGTCCGACAGCCTCGACTTCTTCCTCTCCGGCCGGTCGCTGCCGGCCTGGGTGACCGGGCTGGCGTTCATCTCGGCCAACCTCGGCGCCGTCGAGATCATCGGCATGTCGGCCAACGGCGCCCAGTTCGGCATGGCCACGTTCCACTACTTCTGGATCGGCGCCGTCCCGGCCATGCTCTTCCTGGGCGTCGTGATGATGCCCTTCTACTACGGCTCGAAGGTCCGCTCCGTGCCGGAGTTCATGCGCCGGCGCTTCGGCACCGGGGCCCACCTGGTGAACGCGCTGAGCTTCGCGCTGGCCCAGGTGCTCATCGCCGGCATCAACCTGTACCTGCTGGCCACCATCGTGAACGCGCTGCTGGGCTGGCCGCAGTGGATCTCGCTGATCGTCGCCGCGCTCGTCGTGCTCAGCTACATCACCCTCGGCGGGCTCTCCGCGGCCATCTACAACGAGGTGCTGCAGTTCTTCGTGATCGTCGCCGCGCTGCTCCCGCTGACCCTGATCGGTCTGCACCGGGTGGGCGGCGTCGGCGGGCTGATCGACGCGGTCCGCGACAGCGGCAACGAGAACGACCTCAGCTCCTGGCCGGGCTCGGACCTGACCAGCATCGACAACCCGGTGCTGTCGGTCATCGGGATCGTCTTCGGCCTGGGCTTCGTGCTCTCCTTCGGCTACTGGACGACGAACTTCGTCGAGGTCCAGCGGGCTATGGCGACCAAGTCCATGTCGGCCGCGCGGAGCACTCCGATCATCGGGTCGTTCCCGAAGATGTTCATCCCGTTCATCGTGATCGTCCCCGGCATGATCGCCGCGGTGCTGGTCAACGAGACCGCGGACCTGAAGGCGGGCGGCGACCCGGGCGTCACCTACAACGACTCGATCCTGCTGCTGATCCGCGACGTGCTGCCCAACGGCCTGCTGGGCGTGGCGATCGCCGGTCTGCTGGCCTCCTTCATGGCCGGCATGGCGGCCAACATCTCCGCCTTCAACACCGTCTTCAGCTACGACCTGTGGCAGCAGTACGTGAAGAAGGACCGCCCCGACGAGTACTACCTGCGGGTCGGTCGGCTGGCCACCGTCGGCGCCACCGTGGTCGCGATCTTCACCGCGCTGATCGCGGCGAACTTCGACAACCTGATGGACTACCTGCAGACGCTGTTCGGGTTCTTCAACGCCCCGCTGTTCGCCACCTTCATCCTGGGCATGTTCTGGAAGCGGATGACGCCCGCGGCCGGGTGGACCGGCCTGGTGTCCGGCACGCTCGCCGCGGTCCTGGTCTGGTCGCTGAGTGAGACCGGGGTGATCGGCCTGGAGGGGCAGGGCGCCAGCTTCGTCGCCGCCGGTGCCGCGTTCGTCGTCGACATCGCCGTGAGCGTCGGGGTCAGCATGGTCACCCGGCCCAAGCCGGTCTCCGAGCTGGCCGGGCTGGTCTACTCCGAGACGCCCAAGGAGGTGCGCACCGATCCGGACGCGCACCTGCTGCCCTGGTACCAGTCGCCGACCAAGCTGGCCGGCGTCGCCCTGGTGCTGGTCATCATCCTGAACCTGATCTTCCGCTGACCGTCGCCAGCGTTCCCCCAGAGGAGCAACCCATGAGCACTGCAGACAACGGGCAGGACGCGGGCCAGGCGTCGGCCGGCACGAAGCGGCGCACCGCCGGCGCGTACGACGTCCGGACGGTCATCGCCGGACTGATCGGCTTCTACGGCGTCGTCCTGGTGGTCCTCGGCATCGTCGACTACGGCGACGCCGAGGCGGCCAAGACCGGCGACTGGAACGCCAACCTCTGGGTCGGCATCGGCATGCTGGTCTTCGCCCTGGCGTTCGCCGCCTGGACCCGGCTGCGGCCGGTCGTCGTCGAGGACGACCGGGCGGGTGGAAGCAGCGAGACGGTCGAGGACCCGACCGGGGGAGCGGACACCGCCGGCCGCTAGCCCCGGTGCGACCCTGACGACGGCCCGCAGCGGGAATCCCGCTGCGGGCCGTCCGCGCGTTGGCGGGTCAGCCGGTGGCGGGCTCGAGCAGCTCGCCGTTGGCCGGCAGGCCGTCGGCACCGCCGGCGCCCCCGGCCCGGAAGGCCATCGGGATCCCGGCCGCCCCGGCCACCCCGGCCGAGTCGCACAGCTGCACGTGCAGGTGTGGCTCGCTGCTGTTGCCGGAGTTCCCGCACTCGGCCAGCTGCTGGCCGGCGACCACGCGCTCGCCGGGGCGCACCAGCGCAGAGCCGCGTCGGAGGTGGGCGAGCACGGCGTGCACCCCGTCGTCGGCCCGGACGACGACGTGGTTGCCGGCCAGCGCGCGGGCCCCGCCGAACGTCCGGACGAGGCCCTCGACCACCAGCAGGTGCAGGATCGACAGCCAGCCGCTGCGGGCCCGGTGGTCGCGCTGCCGCTGGTGCACGCGCACGACGACGCCGTCGACCGGGCTGAGCAGCGGCTGGCCGAACGCCGGGTACTCCTCCGGCCGGCGCCACTGCCCGCCGGAGCCGAACTCGGGGCGGCTGCCGTCGGGCGGGTCGAGCACCAGGTCGACGGCGTAGGTCTGGCCCAGGCCGTTCGTCCCGTGCGAGGGGATCTTGGTGGCGGGGGAGTTCAGTGCCCGCCAGGGCCCCCGCACCGGGGAGTCGACCACCCGTACCGGGGCGGCGGGCGGCCCCACCCGGTCCAGGAGGCCGAGGCCGACCAGGACGGCGATCCCGGCCAGGGCGGCGCCCGGGAGCAGGCGGGTCCCCTCGGCCAGGATCAGCAGGACGAACAGCGCGGGCAGCGGCGCCCGGGACCTGGCGACCAGCCGGCGCAGCGCCGGGCCGGTCACGACGCCACCGCCGCGAGGACCACGTGCAGCGGGACGACCCGCTCGGCCGGCACCCCGTAGGTGCCGCGCCCGGTCGTGCGCAGCCAGCCGGCCGCGGTGAGCTGGCGCAGGTGGTGGTGCAGCTGGCCGGTGGTGCCCAGGCCGGGCAGGGCCGCCAGCGACGCGGTCGTGGCGTGCCCGTTCAGCACCTCCCGCAGCAACCGCAGCCGCACCGGATGGGCCAGCGCCGACAGGGTGGCGGCGAGGGCGTCGTCGTCCGCCGGCTCGGCGGTGCGCAGCTCCTCGGCGGCGTGGGTCCGCTGCCAGGCGTACTCCTCACCACCGGGCAGGCGCACCTGCCCGCCGTAGGCGACTGCGCCACCGGGCAGCTCCGCCGCGTCACCGGCCAGCCCGGCCAGCAGCCAGAACCGCTCCTCGTCGGGGAGGTCCGGACCGGGTGGAGCCGATCGGCGGCGCTCCAGGGCGGTGAGCCGTTCCTCGATGCGGGTCAGTCGCTCGTCGTCCACCCAGGTAAAGGTACGGAACTACGTAGGAACGAACAAGCGTGTTAACGCGCGGCGCGGGAGATCGCCAGCGCGGCGTCGAGCACCGCGGCGACCACCTCCGGGCTCGGCCGGCGGCCCAGCCGCTCGATCGGGCCGGAGATCGACACGGCGCCGAGCACGCCGCCGGTGCCGTCGCGCACCGGTGCGGACAGTGACGCGACGCCCGGCTCCCGCTCGGCGATGCTGTGCGCCCAGCCGCGGCGGCGGACGTCGAGCAGGGTGCGGGCGGTGAAGCTCGCCGAGGGCAGCAGGGCGTTCACCTCGTCGGCGGGGGTGAACGCCAGCAGGGCGTGGGCGGCCGAGCCCGCGGTCAGCGGCAGGCGGGCGCCCACGGGGACGGTGTCGCGCAGGCCGCTGAGCCGCTCGGCCGCGGCGATGCACACCCGGCTGCTCCCGTCGCGCACGTAGAACTGGGCGCTCTCCCCGGTGGCGTCGCGCAGCCCGGGCAGGTGGCGGCCGGCCAGGTCTGCCAGGTCGGCGCCGCCCCGACCCAGCTCGGCGAGGGCCGGGCCGGGCGCCCACGCCCCGCCGGCGGTCCGCCGCAGCAGGCGGTGTCCCTCCAGGGCGGTGGCCAGCCGGTGCGCGGTCGCCCGGGGCAGGCCGGTGCGGTTCACGAGCTCGGCGAGGGTGGCGGGCTCCTCGGTCACCGACCGGAGGATGGCCACTGCTTTGTCCAGCACGGCAACGGGGTTAGGCTGTCCCACGCAGCAATACTCGCATCCCAGTGGGTGAGACGGTCAACCGCCGTCGCCCGATCGAGGAGGACGCACCGTGGGCAGGACCCTGGCGCAGAAGGTGTACGAGCAGCACGTTGTCCGGCGGACGGTGGGCGAGCCCGACCTGCTCTACATCGACCTGCACCTCGTGCACGAGGTGACCAGCCCCCAGGCCTTCGACGGGCTCCGCGCAGCGGGCCGCACCGTCCGCCGTCCCGACCTGACCATGGCGACCGAGGACCACAACGTCCCGACGCTGGACATCCTCAAGCCGATCGCCGACCCGGTGTCCCGCGCCCAGGTCGAGGCGCTGCGGCGCAACGCCGCGGAGTTCGGCATCCGGCTGGCCCCGATGGGCGACCGCGACCAGGGCATCGTGCACGTCATCGGCCCGCAGCTGGGGCTCACCCAGCCGGGGATGACGATCGTCTGCGGCGACAGCCACACCTCCACCCACGGGGCTTTCGGGGCGCTGGCCTTCGGCATCGGCACCAGCGAGGTCGAGCACGTGCTGGCGACCCAGACCCTGCCGCAGCTGCCGGCCAAGCAGATGGCGGTGACCGTCGACGGCGAGCTCCCGCCCGGCGTCTCGGCGAAGGACATCATCCTCGCGGTCATCGCCGAGATCGGCACCGGCGGCGGCCAGGGCCACGTCATCGAGTACCGGGGCAGCGCGATCGAGGCGCTGTCCATGGAGGCCCGGATGACCATCTGCAACATGTCGATCGAGGCCGGTGCCCGCGCCGGGCTGATCGCCCCCGACCAGACCACCTTCGACTTCCTGGCCGGCCGCCCGCACGCCCCGCAGGGTGCCGACTGGGACGCCGCGGTCGCGGAGTGGCGCACGCTGCGCACCGACGACGACGCCGTGTTCGACCGCGAGGTGCGCATCGACGCCGCGTCGTTGACCCCCTACGTCACCTGGGGCACCAACCCCGGCCAGGGGCTGCCGATCGGCGCCAGCGTCCCCGACCCGGCGCAGATCGCCGACGAGAGCGAGCGCCGGGCCGCCGAGTCCGCGCTGGCCTACATGGGCCTCGCCGCCGGCACGCCGCTGCGCGAGATCGAGGTGGACACCGTGTTCCTCGGCTCGTGCACCAACGGCCGGATCGAGGACCTCCGGGTCGCCGCCGCGCTGCTCAAGGGCAAGCGCGTCGAGGAGCACACCCGGATGCTCGTCGTGCCCGGCTCGGTGCAGGTCAAGCAGCAGGCCGAGGCCGAGGGCCTGGACCGGGTCTTCCTCGAGGCCGGCGCCGAGTGGCGCGGCGCGGGCTGCTCCATGTGCCTGGGCATGAACCCCGACCAGCTCAAGCCCGGCGAGCGGTCGGCGTCGACCAGCAACCGCAACTTCCAGGGCCGGCAGGGTAAGGGTGGGCGCACCCACCTGGTCTCCCCGGCGGTGGCCGCGGCCACCGCGCTCACCGGCAGGCTGACCGCCCCCGCCGACCTCCCCGACGTCACCCCGGCTGGAGTCTGATCACCGATGGACGCCTTCACCACGCACACCGGCACCGCCGCCCCGCTGCGGCGCAGCAACGTCGACACCGACCAGATCATCCCGGCCGAGTACCTCAAGCGGATCACCCGCACCGGGTTCGAGGACGGGCTGTTCGTCGCCTGGCGCACCAACGAGCCGGACTTCGTGCTCAACCAGCCGCAGTACGCGAACGCCTCGATCCTGGTCGCCGGCCCCGACTTCGGCACCGGCTCCTCGCGGGAGCACGCGGTGTGGGCGCTGCTCGACGGCGGGTTCCGGGTGGTCATCAGCTCCCGGTTCGCCGACATCTTCAAGAACAACTCGACCAAGTCCGGGCTGCTCACCGTGCTGATGCCACAGCCGGACGTCGAGGCGCTCTGGGCCGCGATCGAGGCCGACCCGGCCACCGCGGTGACCGTCGACCTGCGGGCCAAGCAGATCACCTACGCCGACGTCACCGTGCCGTTCGACATCGACGACTACACCCGCTGGCGGCTGCTGGAGGGGCTCGACGACGTCGGGCTCACCGAGCGCCACCTGGACGACGTCGCGGCGTTCGAGGCCCGCCGTCCGTCCTGGAAGCCGAAGGCGCTCCCCGCCCTCCCCGCCTGAGGCCCGGGACAGGCAGTGATCAGGTTCCCTGATCACTGCCTGTCCTACCGCGGCAGCATTGGTGCGGGAGGACGGTCATTGGTGCGGGAGGGCGACGTCGCAGCCCCCCGGACAGGACGGCCGCGGTCCGGCCTCAGCTGCTGGCGGCGGCGACCCGGCCGGCGGCGCCGGTCGCCCGGCCCGCGGGAGCCGCCGGGTCGGCGCTGAAGTCGCGGTAGTAGTCGGCGGCGAGCCTGCCGGGGCGGCCGCTGAGCGCCCACACGCTGCCCTTGGCCGCCGGCGGCCACAGCGCCCCGGCCGTGCCGTGCCAGCGCACCCCCAGCGACAGCAGCACCGAGGGGATCGCCCCGCCCTGGCTGCAGACGACGGTCACGCCGTCGTCCGGCGCGTCGGTGGTGAGCAGCCGTTCGACGAGGGCCAGCCCCGCCTGCGGGTCGGCGTGGAACCCGTCCTCGCCGAGCTCGGGCGCCTCGCCCACCGGCAGGCCCAGCTCCTCGGCCAGCGGCGCCACGGTCTCCCGGCAGCGCAGCGGCGGGGCGCTGAGCACCCGGACGGGGTTGAACGCCGGCAGCACCGCGGCCAGCGCGGCCGCCTGCCCGCGGCCCCGGCGGTCCAGCGGCCGCTCGTCGTCCGGGCCGCCCCAGTCGTCGCGCTCGCCGGCCGACGCGTGCCGGACCAGCAGCAGCTGCGGCATCCGCGGGAGGTCGGTGCGGGCCAGGTCGTGGAGCACCGCGCGGTCGTGGTCGTGGGTGACCAGCCGGCCGGCGTCGGGCAGCGGGAGCCAGCGCAGCTCGTCGACCTCCCCGTTGGGCGTGAAGTCCCCGCCGGCGGCGCGCATCACCCAGTAGTCGACCCGCTTGGGGCCGTGCCGGTGCTCGTAGCGGGTCTGCACGCTGCGCCGGCCGACGACGGTGCGCAGGCCGGTCTCCTCCTCCACCTCGCGGACGGCGGCCAGCAGCGGGTGCTCACCGGCGTCCAGCTTGCCCTTGGGCAGCGACCAGTCGTCGTACTTCGGCCGGTGCACCAGGGCGGTCTCGAGCACGCCGCCGGGGCCGGAGCGCCACACGGCACCGCCGGCGGCCGGGATCAGCGGGGCGGCCTCAGGCAGCGTGCTCACCCCGCCCGGTGAGCAGCTCCAGCTGGTGGTCCCGCTCCCCGGTCCGGGTCCAGGCGCCGTCGGCGGACAGCTCCCAGCAGCGCACGTCCGGCGCGAGTGCCCGGTCGAAGACCTCCTGCAGCTGACGCTGCGCGGCCGGGTCGTTGACCCGCAGCAGCACCTCCACCCGGCGGTCGAGGTTGCGGTGCATCAGGTCGGCGCTGCCGATCCACCACTCCGGCGACCCGTCGTTGACGAAGCTGATCGCCCGCGAGTGCTCCAGGAACCGGCCGACGATCGAGCGCACCCGGATGTTCTCGCTCAGGCCCGGGACGCCCGGCCGCAGCGCGCAGATGCCGCGGATGAGCAGCTCGACCGGCACGCCGGCCAGCGAGGCCTCGTAGAGCGCGTCGATGATCTGCTCGTCGACCAGCGAGTTCACCTTGATCCGGATGCCCGAGGGGCGTCCCTCGGCGGCGTGCCGGGCCTCGCGGCGGATCCGCTCCACCAGCCCGGTCCGGACGCCGCGGGGCGCCACCAGCAGCGACCGGTAGGTGGTCTGCCGCGAGTAGCCGGTGAGGGTGTTGAACAGGTCGGTCAGGTCGGCGCCCACCCGCGGGTCGGCGGTGAGGATGCCCATGTCCTCGTAGATCCGCGCGGTCTTGGGGTTGTAGTTGCCGGTGCCGATGTGGCAGTAGCGGCGGATCACGCCGTTCTCCATCCGGACCACCAGCGCCGTCTTGCAGTGCGTCTTCAGGCCCACCAGCCCGTAGACGACGTGGCAGCCGGCGCGCTCCAGCGAGCGGGCCCAGCTGATGTTGGCCTCCTCGTCGAACCGCGCCTTGATCTCGACCAGGACGACGACCTGCTTGCCCGCCTGGGCCGCCTCGATCAGCGCCGAGACGATCGGGGAGTCGCCGGAGGTGCGGTAGAGGGTCTGCTTGATCGCCAGCACGTGCGGGTCGGCGGCCGCCTGCTCGATGAACCGCTGCACGCTGGTGGCGAAGGAGTCGTAGGGGTGGTGCACCAGCACGTCGCCCTCGCGCAGCGTGGCGAAGACGCTCTTGGGCGTCTCGCCCTCGCTCAACCGCGGGTGGGTGGCCGGCACGAACGGCTCGTCCTTGAGCTCGGGCCGGTCCAGGTCGTAGAGCTCCATCAGCGAGGCCAGGTCCAGCAGGCCGGGCACCGAGACGACGTCGGTGGGGCTGATCTCCAGCTCGGAGACGAGCACGTCGAGGATCTGCGGGTCCATCGCCGCGGTGACCTCCAGGCGCACCGCCGGCCCGAACCGGCGCCGGGCGAGCTCCCGCTCCAGGGCCTGCAGCAGGTCCTCGTCCCGGTCCTCCTCGACCTCCAGGTCGGCGTTGCGGGTCACCCGGAACAGGTGGTGGTCGAGCACGTCCAGGCCGGGGAACAGCTGACCCAGGTGGGCGGCGATCAGATCCTCCAGCGGGAGGAAGACCGCCGTGCTGTCGTCCTTGTGCCCGCCACCCGGCCCGACGGGGATGAAGCGGGGCACGTTGTTGGGCACCTTCACCCGGGCGAACCGGGGCGCGCCGGTGTCCGGGTCGCGGACGGAGACCGCCAGGTTGAGCGAGAGCCCGCTGATGTACGGGAAGGGGTGCGCCGGGTCGACCGCCAGCGGGGTGAGCACCGGGAACACCTGGTCGCGGAAGTACTCGCGCAGCCGCATCGCGTCGGCGTCGGCGAGGTCGCTCCAGTGCAGGATCCGGATGCCCTGCTCCTCCAGCAGCGGGGTGACGTCCTTGGTGAAGACCCCGGCGTGCCGGTGCATGAGGTCCTGGGTGCGCTCGGTGACCCGGGCCAGCTGCTCGCGGATGGTCAGCCCGTCGGGGGACCGGACGGTGAGCCCGGTGCTCTGCCGGCGCTTGAGGCCGGCGATCCGGACCATGAAGAACTCGTCGAGGTTGCTGGCGAAGATGGAGAGGAACTTCACCCGTTCCAGCAGCGGCAGGCTGTCGTCCTCGGCCAGTTCGAGCACCCGGGCGTTGAAGTCCAGCCAGGAGAGCTCGCGGTTGAGGAACCGGTCGGCGGGCAGCGTCGGGTCGGCGGCAGGCACGGGTCGATCCTGCCTCACCGAGGTGACCAGGAGGTGTCCGGCAGGAGTGCCGTGCTCCGCGGCCCCAGCCCGAGCCGCGCGGCGGCCCGCAGGTCGGCAGGCGTGTCGACGTCGCGGCGCAGCCCCGGCCGGCTCCCGCTGAGCGGGACGGCGCCGCTGTCCGCGTGCGCGGCGGCCGAGCCCGGCCCGAAGCGCGGGTCGAGCCCGGAGCCGGCGCCCGCGCACAGCAGCGTCGTCCCGGTGCCCGCGGCGTCGGCGACGAACGCCCGCGGGTGCGCCGCCGCATCCTGCAGGGCGGCGGTCAGCTCTGCCGGTCGCAGCGCCGGCAGGTCGGAGGAGAGCGCCGCGACGGCGGTCGCGCCGGTGCGCCGCGCGTGCGCCGCGCCGTGCGCCAGCGCGGCGTTGAGCCCGCGGTCGGGTTCGTCGCCGACGGTGGCCGCCCCCAGGGCGGTGACGACGGCGGCGGCCCGCGGCTCGTCGGTGACCACCAGCACCCCGGCGACGGCCTCCGCGGCCAGCGCGGCGGCGACGGTGTCGGCCAGCAGCGCCAGCACCAGCTCCTCGTGCCGGGCCGTGGCGTCCGCGCCGAGACCGGTGGTGAGCGGGGTCAGCCGCGTCTTGGCCGACGCCAGCCGCTTGGCCGGCACGACCACGGACCACTGCTGCACCGGGCCATGTCAGCACACCGCCCGCGCGACCGCCGACCGGCCCGTGTGGTGGGCTGCTGCCGCACCGTCCCCTCCCGAGGAGCGCCCGAGGATGAGCAGCACCCCCGACCGCACCGCCGGCCACACCGCTGACGTGGTCGCGGCCGCCGCGCCGTACCTGGAGTCGTGGCTGGAGCACCAGCGCCGGCGGGGCCGGGTGCCCGGTGTGCAGGCGGCGATCCGGGTGGGTGGCCGGCTTGTCCTCGACGTCGCGCTCGGGGTCGCCGACGAGACCACCGGTGCACCGCTCACGCCGCGGCACCTGTTCCGGGTCGCCTCGCACTCCAAGACGTTGACCGCCACCGCGGTGCTGCAGCTCGTCGAGGCCGGCCGGCTGCGGCTGGACGACCCGGTCGGCTCCTGGGTGCCCGGCCTGCCCGCCGGCGTCGCGGCGGTCACGGTCCGGGAGCTGCTGGGGCACCAGTCCGGCCTGCTGCGCGACGGCCGGGACAACGACTTCTGGCAGCTGCTGCACGCCTTCCCGGACGCGCCGCGGCTGCGCGAGCTGGTCGACGGCCCGGACGCCCTGGTCTTCGGGCGCAACGAGCACTTCAAGTACTCCAACGTCGGCTACTCGCTGCTCGGCCTGGTGATCGAGGCGGTGACCGGCACGGGCTACGCCGAGCACGTGCAGCGGGCGGTGGTGGAGCCGCTCGGGCTGGCCGACACCGGCCCGGAGTGGGACCCGGAGCGAGCGGCGGAGTACGCGGCCGGGCACACCGCCCTGCTCGAGGGCGAGCCGGCCCGGCTGCGCATCCCGCACGTCGACACCCGGGCGATGGCCGCGGCCACCGGCTTCTGGTCGACCGCCCGCGACCTGTCGGCGTTCTTCGCCGCGCACGCCACCGGCGACGAGCGGCTGCTGCCGGAGCCGGCCAAGCGGCTGATGCGCCGGCCGGAGTCGGAGATCCGCGCCCACGGGCAGGAGGCCCGCTGGTACGGGCTGGGCATGGACCTGCGCACCGTGGGCGAGCGCCGGGTGGTCGGTCACAGCGGCGGCTACCCCGGTCACATCACCCGCACCTGGCTCGACCCGGAGGCGCAGCTGGTGGTCAGCGTGCTGACCAACTGCCTGGAGGGCCCGGCCGACGTGCTGGCCCGGGGCCTGCTCGGGCTGGTCGACCTGGCCCTGGCCGCACCGGAGGGCGCCACCGGGGAGGGCGCCGACCTGGCCCGGTTCACCGGCCGCTTCGCCAACCTGTGGGGGGTGACCGACGTGGCCCTGCTCGGTGGCCGCCTGGTGCTGCTGCACCCCGGCTCGCCCGCGCCGGCCGACGAGCACCTGGAGCTCACCGTCGTCGACGGGGCGACGCTGCGCCAGGAGTCGGTGGCCGGCTTCGGCTCGGCAGGGGAGCGGGTCGAGTACGAGTGGGCCGACGACGGCACGGCCGCCGCCGTCCGGATCGGCGGCATCACCTCGTGGCCGGTGGAGGTGTTCCGCGCCCGCCGCGCCGCGCAGCTGGCCGGGGAGCCGGGGTGAGCAGCCTGCTGCTGCGCCGCGCCCGGCAGGGGCGGGCCGTCCGGGACGTGCTCGTCGCCGGCGGCCGGGTGGTGGCGATCGCCGACGAGCTCACCGCTGCGACCCCCGGACTGGACGGGTGGCCGGGTGACGGCGCACCGCCGGAGGTCGTCGACCTCGACGGGGCGGTGCTGCTGCCCGGGCTGCAGGACGCGCACGTGCACCTGGAGCAGTGGGCCGCGGCCCGCCGGCGGATCGACGTCTCGACCGCCGGGTCACCGGAGCAGGTCGCGGCCCAGATCGCCGCGGTGCTGGCCGCCGCGCCGCCCGCGGAAGGCGCCGTCGTGGTCGCCCAGGGCTTCCGGGACGCGCTGTGGCGCACGCCGCCCGACGCCGCCGTGCTGGACGCCGTCCTGCCCGGTCTGCCGGTGGTGGTGGTCAGCGGGGACCTGCACACCGCGTGGTGCAGCAGCGCGGCCGTGCGGCGGCTGGGGCTGCGCACCGCCGACGGCGTGGTCCGGGAGCACGAGGCGATGGAGGTCTACGCCGCCGCGGAGTCCGCCGGCCCGGAGGTCCGCGACGAGTGGGTGCTGGCGGCCACCGACGCGGCGGCCGCCCGTGGGGTGACCGCGGTGGTCGACCTGGAGTACGACGACCTGCTCACCGCGTGGGCGCGGCGCGCGGCCCGGCGCCCGGGTGGGCCCGCGGTGCGGGTGGCCGCCGGAATCTACGTCGACCGGCTGGCCGGGGTGCTGGCCGCGGGCCTGCGCAGCGGCGACCCGCTGCCCGGGGTGGCCGACCCGGTGGCCGCCGACCGGCTGCGGCTGGGCCCGCTGAAGGTCTTCGTCGACGGCTCGCTCGGCACCCGGACGGCGTACTGCTCGCACGCCTACCCCGGGGTCACCGGACCCGGGGCGCACGGGGTGCTGCGCACCGAGCCGGCCGAGCTGGAGCGGCTGATGCGCCGGGCCGGCGCGGCCGGGCTGGACCTGGCGGTGCACGCCATCGGCGACCGCGCCACCGCTGTCGCGCTGGACGGGTTCGCCGCCGCGGGCGTGCGCGGGCGGATCGAGCACGCCCAGCAGGTGGCCGAGGGCGACCTGCCGCGCTTCGCCGAGCTCGGCGTGGTGGCCAGCGTGCAGCCGCGGCACGCGCTGGACGACCGGGACGCCGCCGACCTGCACTGGGCCGGTGCGACCGGCTCGGCCTTTCCCTACGGCGCGCTGGCCGCCGCCGGTGCGCAGCTGGTGCTGGGCTCCGACGCCCCGGTGGCGCCCCTGGACCCCTGGGACGGGATCGCCGCCGCGGTGCACCGCTCGCTGGACGAGCGGGCCGCCTGGCACCCCGAGCAGCACCTGGACCTGGCGGTCGCGCTGCGCGCCGCCAGCGGCGGCCGCGGCGCGGTGCGGGTGGGCGACGTCGCCGACCTGGTGGTCGTCGCCGAGCCCCCGGCCACCGTGCTGGCCCGCGACGGCGCCGCCGGCCTGCGCCGCACCGAGGTGCTCGCCACCCTGGTCGGCGGCCGGTTCACCCACCGCGGGGGTGGGCCGGCCTAGGGGCGCTTGCGCACCGCCGGGGGGCGGGGGGCACGATCATGAGCTGGGTCACCAGCGCGGTGTGCGCCGGCCCCGGGACAGGAGGGTGCACGTGTCGCAGGACGAGGGGGCCCCGGACCGCTGGGCGGGCGGCACCCGACCGCCGCGGCGGACGACCCGCGGGCCGGTGCCGTTCGCGCTCTGGCTCTGCGTGCTCGTCGTGTACCCGACGGCGTCGCTGGTGTTCCGGCTGCGGTACCGGCACGCCGAGCGGATCCCACCGACCGGCGGCGTGCTGCTGGTGGCCAACCACGTCTCGGTGCTCGACCCGCTCGGCTGCGCCCGGCTGGTCTGGGACGCCGGGCGGGTGCCGCACTTCCTCGCCAAGGACGCGCTGTTCTCCGGCCTGGCCGGCACCATCCTGCGCGCCGCCGGGCAGATCCCGGTCTCCCGCGGGACGGGCACGGCCAGCTCCTCGGTCCAGGCGGCCAAGGACGCGCTCGACGCCGGTGCGGTGGTGGTGATCTACCCGGAGGGCTCGGTCACCCGCGACCCGGACTGGTGGCCGATGCAGGCGCGCACCGGGGTCGCCCGGCTGGCGCTGTCCACCGACGCCGTCGTGCTGCCGGTGGCCCAGTGGGGGCCGCAGCGGGTGCACGACTACCACGCCAAGAAGCTGCACCTGCGGCTGCGGACCCCGGTGGAGTACCGGGTGGGGGAGCCGGTCGACCTCGCCGGGCAGCGGGACGAGGTCCGCGCCGGGCGGGCGCTGAGCCCGGAGCTGCTGCGCGAGGTGACCGACCTGGTGATGTCCCGGGTCCGCGACGAGCTCGGCGAGCTGCGCGGCCAGACCCCGCCGACCGCCTTCGCCCCCCGCCCGGCCGGGCGCGCGCTGCCCGGGAACGCGGCGTGACCCGGGCCGCGGTGCTCGGCGCCGGCTCCTGGGGCACGACCTTCGCCAAGGTGCTGGCCGACGCCGGCAGCGCGGTGACGCTGCACGCCCGGCGGCCGGAGCTGGCCGAGGCGATCGCCGGCACCCGGGAGAACGCCGAGTACCTGCCGGGGGTGCGCCTGCCCGACGCGGTGCGGCCCACCAGTGACCCCGCCGAGGCGCTCGCGGACGCCGACGTTGTCGTGCTGGCCGTGCCGAGCCAGACGCTGCGGCAGAACCTGACCGACTGGGCCGCCCTGCTCCCGGCCGACGCCACGCTGCTGTCGCTGATGAAGGGCGTGGAGCTGGGCACCACCAAGCGGATGAGCGAGGTGATCTGCGAGGTCACCGGGGCCGGAGCCGACCGGGTGGCCGCGCTGTCGGGGCCCAACCTGGCCCGGGAGATCGCCGAGGAGCAGCCCTCGGCCACGGTGATCGCCTGCGCGGACACCGCCCGCGCCGCGGCGCTGCAGGCCGCCTGCCACACCCGGTACTTCCGCCCGTACACCAACGCCGACCTGGTGGGCTGCGAGCTCGGCGGCGCGGTGAAGAACGTCATCGCGCTGGCCTGCGGCATCGCCGAGGGGCTGGGCTACGGCGACAACACCCGGGCCTCGCTGATCACCCGCGGGCTGGCCGAGACCACCCGCCTGGGTCTGGCGCTCGGCGCCGACGCCGCCACCTTCGCCGGGCTGGCCGGGCTCGGTGACCTGGTCGCCACCTGCTCCTCCCCGCTGTCCCGCAACCGCACCTTCGGCGAGCACCTGGGCCAGGGGATGTCGGTCGCGGAGGTCGAGCGGATCACCCGGCAGACCGCCGAGGGGGTCAAGAGCTGCCGGTCGGTGCTCGACCTGGCCCGCGCGCACGGGGTCGACGTGCCGATCACCGAGGCCGTCGTCCGGGTGTGCCACGAGGGCGAGTCGGCGGGCCGGATGGTCCGGGAGATGATGTCCCGCGAGGCGAAACCCGAGTAGACCCCGCCGGGTCGCCGCCGCCCGCCACCCGGAGAGGACTCCCCGTGACCACCCCTGACCTGCCCGCCGGGCTCGGCGACGGCACCCGGCTGGTGCACGCCGGTGACGAGCCCCCCACGCCGGGGACGCCGCTCCGTCCGTCCCCGGTGTTCGCCGCGCCCTACCACCTGGGCGAGGAGGCCCCCGGCTGGCAGGGGGCCGACGGCTACGCCCGCCCGGACAACCCGACGTTGCGGGTGTTCGAGCGCGCGGTCGGCGAGCTGGACGGCGGTGACTGCCTGTCCTTCGCCACGGGGATGGCGGCGATCAGCTCCGCCGTCCTCGCGCTGGTCGCCCCCGGTGACCGGGTCGTGCTGCCCTCGGACGGCTACTACGCCACCCGGGTGCTCGCCCGGGACGAGCTGGCCCGGTTCGGTGTGCAGGTGGAGCTCGTGCCCACCCTGGAGATCGCCGACGTCGCCGCCCGCGGGGACCTCGACGGCGCCCGGCTGGTGCTGCTGGAGACGCCCAGCAACCCGCAGCTGGACGTCTGCGACATCGCCGCCGTCGCGGCGGCCACCCAGGCGTCGGGGGCGGTGCTGGTGGTCGACAACACCACGGCCAGCCCGATCGGGCAGCGCCCGCTCGCCCTGGGCGCCGACGTCACCGTCGGCTCGGACACCAAGGCGCTGACCGGGCACAGCGACGTGCTGCTCGGCCACGTGAGCACGGCCCGCACCGAGCGGGGCCGCGAGCTGCACACCCGGATCGCCGCCTGGCGCAAGACCACCGGCAACACCCCCGGGGCGTTCGAGGCCTGGCTGGCGCACCGCTCGATGGGCACCCTGGACCTGCGGCTGGCCCGGCAGGCGGCCAACGCCGCCGCGCTGTCGGAGCTGCTGGCCGGGCACCCGGCGGTCCGTGGGGTCCGGTGGCCGTGGCGCCCGCAGGACCCCTCCTACGCGCTGGCGACCCGGCAGATGCTGCGCCCCAACGGCGTGGTCTCCGCCGAGCTCGCCGACGAGGCAGCGGTGGCGCACCTCGTCCGCAGCAGCCGGCTGATCGCGGCCGCCACCAGCTTCGGTGGCATCCACACCACCGTCGACCGGCGGGCGCAGTGGGGCGGGGACGCCGTACCGGCGGGCTTCGTGCGCTTCTCCTGCGGGATCGAGGACACCGCCGACCTGGTCGCCGACCTCGAGGCCGGCCTCTCCGCGCTGCCCGCCGTGGCCGGCTGAGCGCTCGGCTAGGGTCGGCGGCGATGACGGGGAAGCCGGGCAAGACGAGGGTCGCGGTCGTGTTCGGCGGGCGGAGCGCGGAGCACGCGATCTCCTGCGTCTCGGCCGGCAGCGTGCTGGCCGCGCTCGACCCGGAGCGGTACGACGTGGTGCCGGTCGGCATCACCCGCGACGGCGGGTGGGTGCTGCACGACGGCAAGGCGCTGGCCATCGAGGACGGCCGGCTGCCCGAGGTCACCGGCGGCACCGCGGTCTCCCTGGTGGGCGACCCGGCCGGGCGGGGCCTGGCGGTGCTCGACGCCGGGCAGGCGCTGGGCCGGCTGACCGAGGTCGACGTCGTCTTCCCGGTGCTGCACGGCGCCTACGGCGAGGACGGCACCATCCAGGGACTGCTGGAGATGTCCGGGCTGCCCTACGTGGGCTCCGGGGTGTTCGCCAGCGCGGCGTCGATGGACAAGGAGTTCACCAAGAAGCTCCTCTCCGCCGCCGGCATCCCGCAGGGCGACCACGTGGTGCTGCGCGACGCCTCCGGGGCGCTCCGCGCCGACCCGGAGCTGCTCGACGCCGTGGCGCGGGACCGGCTGGGGCTGCCGGTCTTCGTCAAGCCCTCGCGGGCCGGCTCCAGCATCGGCATCACCAGGGTCACCGACTGGGCGCAGTTCCCCGAGGCGGTGGCGACGGCGGCCGCGGTCGACCCGAAGGTGATCGTGGAGGCCGCCGTGCCCGGCCGGGAGATCGAGTGCGGCGTGCTCGCCCGGCCCGGTTCGCCGGTGCCCGACACCAGCCTGCCGGCGGAGATCCGGCTGCGGCCGGGCACCGACTGGTACGACTTCGACGCCAAGTACCTCGACGACGCCGTGGAGTTCGAGGTCCCCGCCGACCTCACCCCGGCGCAGACCGCCGCGGTGCAGGAGATGTCCCGGCGGGCCTACCTGGCGATGGACTGCCGGGGGCTGGCCCGGGTCGACTTCTTCGTCGCCACCGACCCGGACACCGGTGCCGACCGGCTGGTGGTGAACGAGGTCAACACGATGCCCGGGTTCACCCCGATCTCGATGTTCCCGCGGATGTGGGCGGCCACCGGCGTCAGCTACCCGGAGCTGGTCGACCGGCTGGTGCGCAGCGCCCTGGACGCCGGATGACCTCCCGGCTGCTGCCACGCTCCGCGCTGGCGGCGGTCCTGCTGGCGGTCGCCCCGGCGTGCGCCGGCTGCGCCGACCCCGCGGCACCTCCGGAGGCGGCGACGGGGCCGGCCGTGAGCAGCACGGTGGCGGCGCTGCCGACCGACGCCCGGGGGCTGGAGCGGCTGCTGGTGGACGAGGTGCCCTCCGGCCTGCCCCGGGTGCCCGACGGCGATCTGGACCCGCCGGCGGGGGAGAAGACCGTCGACGACGTCGCCGGGTACGGGGAGGACGCCGAGCGGCAGCAGCAGGTGCTCAGCGACTACGGGTACCTGCGCGGCTGGGAGCGGTTCTGGCGGGACGGGCCGCGGATCACCAGCGTCTTCCTCGACCAGTTCGACGGCCCGGACGGCGCGGCGGCCTACGCCGAGGACCTGGCCCGCAACGACGCCGAGCACTACGGCGGCACCCTGGACCGCTCGCCGGACGGCCTGCCGGAGAACTGCGTGCTGATGGCGGTGCCCGAGGCGCTGCCCGAGCACGGGCTGGAAGGCCCCCCGGCGTTCGCCTGGTGCACCCGCGGGCCCTTCACCGTCGCCGTGGCCTCCGTGCAGAAGACGGCGGAGGAGGCGCGGCTCGAGCTGTCCGCCGTCGTCGCCGACCAGCTCGACCGCCTGCCCGCCGGCTGACCGACTGGGCCTGAGCCGGTGGCCGCCGTGCAGGGGCCCGCCGCGAGCTAGCGAGTGGCGGGGGGCACGGGGGGTCCTTTCTCAGTCGGCGGGGGCCGGGTCGGTGTAGGGCAGCGTGGTCGCGATGATCGGGCTCAGCGCCTGCGGCAGCGAGCTGTCGGCGCTCGCCGGTACCCGCACCTGCACCGGCACCAGCCGGTCGGTCGTCGTCCAGACGTTGGCCTCGGGGTCGGAGGTGTCGACCAGCCACTGGACGCCGCTGAGCTGGAACGCCGTGGTGTCCTCCTGCCCGGGGGTGACCGGGTCGACCCCGCAGACCAGCACCTGCGCGGGGTCGCCCCAGGCATAGGCGAACAGCGAGTCGGAGTCGACCATCCGCGCGGTCTCCCCGGCCAGCTCCAGCGGCAGCTGGTCCATCAGCACCGGGCAGGCGAGCTCGGCCTCCGGCGTGACCTCCGGGGTGTCGACCTCCACCGGCGGCAGATCGCCGCGCGGCGCGGACGTGGTGCCGGTGACCTCGGCCACCGCGTCGTCGTCGGGGTCGTCGTCATCGCCGAGCACGTTGACCAGCACCAGCAGCGCGACCAGCAGCGGCACCGCGACGGCCAGCGCGATCAGCGCGGCCCGGCGCAGCGGGTCGGGCCCCGGCGCCGGGGAGGGCGCGGGGTCGGCAGGGGAGTGCGGTGCGGTGCTCAGGGTCAGATGTTGACGACGGGGCAGGTCAGCGTGCGGGTGATGCCGTCGACCGACTGCACCCGGGCCACGACCAGCCGGCCGAGCTCGTCGACGGTGTTCGCCTCGGCCCGCACGATCACGTCGTAGGGGCCCGTGACGTCCTCCGCCTTGGTCACGCCGGCGATCTCGCTGATGCTCGCGGCGACCGCGGCTGCCTTGCCGACTTCGGTCTGGATCAGGATGTAGGCGTGGACCACGGTTTGACCTTCCTCGGGCGTCACCACGTCGGCAACGGCTGGGGGCTGTTCCGGCCCGCCGATCGGCAGGCCGACCGGCAACGTACCCCAGCGACCGGAGGGGCCCGGTGACTCGGCCCCGGCCGCTGGTGCCCCGCTCCGATCCGGCAGACAACGTCGGCGTGGTCGGCGAGTTCGGGGTGATCGCCCGGGTGCTCGCCCGATCCGGCTCCGCGCGGGTGGCCGAGGTGGGCCCCGGCGACGACGCCGCGGTGCTGCGCGCCCCCGACGGGCGGGTCGTGGCCTGCACGGACGTCCTGGTGGAGGGCCGGCACTTCCGCCGCGACTGGTCCTCCGCCGAGGACGTCGGCCACAAGGCCGCCGCGGCCAACCTGGCCGACGTCGCGGCGATGGGCGCGGTGCCCACCGCGCTGCTCGTCGGCCTGGCCTGCCCCGCCGACACCCCCGCGGCCTGGCTGGAGGGCGTGGCCGACGGGATGGCGGAGGAGTGCGCGCCCTTCGGTGCCGCCGTCGTCGGTGGGGACACCACGGCCTGCGCCCCGGACTCCGCCTCCGTCGTCCTCTCGGTGACCGCGCTGGGCGACCTGGGCGGCCGGGCACCGGTCCGCCGCGACGGCGCCCGCCCCGGTGACGTGGTGGCCGTCGCCGGCCGGCTGGGCTGGTCGGCCTGCGGGCTGGCCGTGCTGCGCCGCGGCTTCCGCGCCCCCGCCGCGGCGATCGCGGCGCACCGGCGTCCGGCCCCGCCCTACGCTGCCGGCCCGGCCGCCGCCGACGCCGGTGCCACCTCCATGTGCGACACCAGCGACGGGCTGCTCGCCGACGCCGGCCACCTGGCCGCCGACAGCGGCGTGGGCATCGACCTGGACCGCGCGGCGCTGGCCGCGTTCGTCACCGGCCCGCTGCCGCAGGTGGCGGCGGCGCTGGGCGGCGACCCGCTGGGCTGGGTGCTCACCGGCGGGGAGGACCACGCCCTGGTGGCCACCTTCCCGCCCACCGCCGTGCTGCCCGTGGGCTGGACCGTCATCGGCCGGGTCCACGACGACGCGTCGGGGGTCGAGGTGGACGGCGTGCCCGCCGCCCAGGTGGCCGCCGACCTGGGGGAGGGGACCGGGCATGTCCACTTCGGCTGAGCCGACGGCGCTGGACCCGGTGCGGCTGCGTCGGGTCGGGTACGACGACCCGGTGGCCCAGCAGCTGATCGAGCGGGTGCAGCAGGAGTACGTCGTGCGCTACGGCGGGCGGGACGACGCGGTCGTCGACCCGGGCGAGTTCGCCCCGCCGCGGGGGCTGTTCCTGGTCGCCGAGGTCGACGGGGTGCCGGCGGCGTGCGGCGGCTGGCGGGTGCACGACGCGGCGTCGGGCACCGTCGAGCTCAAGCGGATGTACGTGGAACCCGCGTTCCGGCGACGGGGGCTGGCCGCCCTGGTGCTCGCCGCGCTGGAGCGCAGCGCGGCCGACGCCGGGCACCGGCACCTGCTGCTGAACTCCGGGGACCGGCAGCCCGAGGCGCTCGCGCTGTACGCGCGGCACGGCTACACCCCGGTCGCGGGCTACGGCATCTACGCCGACTCGCCGGAGGCGGTCTTCCTCGGCAAGCAGCTGCCGGGCGCCGCCCCGGCCGACGGCACGGAGGAGGACGCATGGGCGTCGTGACGGTGTCGGCGTCGTTCGGCGCGGGCGGGGCCGAGATCGCCCCCGCCGTCGCCGAGCGGCTCGGGTTGGCGTTCCACGACCGGATGATCCCGGCCCAGGTCGCCGGCCGGCTGGGGGTGCCGGTCGCCGAGGCGGAGGCCAACGACGAGACCGTCACCCGGGGCCTGTGGCGGCTGGTCACCTCGCTGGGCACCATGCCCGACCCGGTGGGCGGGGTGCTGCCCACCTCGTCGCTGCCCGACGAACGCGCCTACCGGGCGCAGACCGAGCGGGTGCTCGGCGAGATCGCCGACGGCGCCGGCGGTGTGGTGCTCGGCCGGGCGGCGGCGATGGTGCTGCGCGGCCGGCCCGACGTGCTGCACGTGCGGCTGGACGGGCACCCCGACCGGCGGCTGGCCGCCGCGGTGGCGCACCTGGGCCTGCCCGAGGAGGAGGTGCGCCGCGAGCGGGACGCCGCCGACGCCGCCCGCACCGCCTACGTGCGGCACTTCTACCGGTGCGACCCGGCCGAGGCCCGGCACTACCACCTGGTGGTCGACAGCACCGAACTCCCGCACGACGCCGTCGTCGACCTGGTGGTCACCGCCGCGCGGGCCCGTGGGGTCGGCGGCTGACCCGGGTGTCCTCCCGTGGACAGTCGTGGGGGGGGGGGGGGGGGGGGGGGGGGGGGGGGGGGGGGGGGGGGGGGGGGGGGGGGGGGGGGGGGGGGGGGGGGGGGGGGGGGGGGGGGGGGGGGGGGGGGGGGGGGGGGGGGGGGGG